>NZ_PDZN01000018.1:0-155068 GCF_002735765.1 Janthinobacterium sp. BJB304 | reverse complement strand
CCCATCCCCCATGTGACCCCATCCCCCATGATGTTTATGTAATTCGGGATGCAAAATCGGGAGAGTTACTTCACTTCGGGGAAGCAGGTCGTGACTACCTTACACGGTTTACAGAGCATCAGCGTGTTTTCGCGAAAAAAGATATAGCACTAGATGTCGATTTATTGCGTACGGTAGAGGGGAAGAAAAATGCAAAGGAGCTTGAGTTGAAATATATACAAACCTATACTAAAACTTTCGGAAAACGTCCTCCGTATAACCCAGTAAACCATTAGTGATATGAAAATTTCTCTCAGTTTTGCAGCAGAAAACCCTCAATTTTTAAAAAAAATACGCCGAATTAGATCGGACTTTGAAGGTTTTTTTGATGATTTCTCATTGGTGGATTTAATCAATCCAATTTATGAGGCAATATTAATTGGTGTGACTGATTCAAGAGGGGATGATTTTTTTGAAATAATTAAAAATAGAGATGGATACTTTCAAACTCTTGCAGGTTTGGGCGGATTTAATGATGATGAGGTATTGAGGAGAAAATTATTCCTCATAGTGTCTAGATCAATATCGGCGTGCCCATTTTCAAATCCTGACAGGGAAAAATTTTCTACTCTTTTGAAAAAATGGGAGGGTGAAATAATGAAAAATTGAGTTTCTCCGATGATCTAAGTATTTAGATTTGTGTGATTATGGCCCCATCCGTAGCTGGCCCCCTCTTCAAGGCTCGGCATGTTTTGAGTACACTCTTTCCTTCCGCCTAATACGGGAATCGACCGAGTCGCAGGCCGAGCTGGTGCGTCGTTACAATGTTACGCGGCAAACCGTCGGTCCCGGGGTCAGGTCCGCCATTTGTACACGATCTCAGCTTTGGCCGTCTCTTTTTTTGGCAAGTTGCGCTTTATTAAATGCCGATACGGCTCGACTGACTGTCTTGCTCGAGACGTGAAAAGCGGCGGCGATATGGGACATGGTAAAAGCGCTCGATAGATAAGCGCGTGCCATCGCCTCGTCTCTGTCGCTATAGTGCGCCCGAAACTGCTCTAATGACAGCATGACAGCGCAGCGCTGCGACCTTGGCGCATGGAGCCAGGGTCAGGTCCGCCATTCGTACACGAGCTCAACCTTGGCTGTCTCGATCTGCAGCAGGTCGCGCTTTATTAAATGCCGATACGGCTCGACTGACTGTCTTGGCCGAGACGTGAAAAGCGGAGGCGATATGGGACATGGTAAAAGCGGTAGACAGATACGCGCGTGCCATTGCCTCGTCTCTGTCGGCATAGCGGGCCTGATATTGCGCGAGTGACAGTGTGACCGCGCGGCGTTGCTGCCTTGGCGCATCTTTGAATGCATTGGACCGCTGCGATTGCTGATGTGCCGAAACAAAGGCGTCATCGCCCAGTAGCATCTGGTGGCAAGTGTGGGCGAGCGGACTAGTTTCACCCATACCGGCCGCGACAAACCGAGAATAGTTGGCGACCGCCTCGTCGCGCGTGGCGCCAAACTGGCTCAAGAGCCAGTCACGCGACAACCAGCATGGAGACGCTGCTTCGTCCAAAACGTAGTGATGGCTGCTCCAGTACCAGTCGCCGGGTGATGCCACCATGTGCGCCCGGACTGGATTCAAGACGATGTAGCGGGCCAATTCCAACAGATAATTTTCCTGCTGTACCAAGATGGCTTTGTAGCGGCCTTGCAATACGTGCCCGACAAGCTTGTGGCGCCGATTGAAATGCTGGGTATAAACGCCATTCAGCTGGCGCATGCCCTGCGACAGATTCGCCTCGACCGTTTCAACGAGCAGATGATAATGATTGCTCATCTGGCAGAAACTGTGCACGACAAAATGGTACCGCTCGCAGACCAGGGCTAGTACCTCTTGCCAGGCAAGGCGATCGGTATCGTCCCGGTAAATGGTGCCACGCCGGTCGCCGCGCGAAGTAACGTGGTAGAGGGCGCCGGGAAATTCAAGGCGTAGGCGGCGGGTCATGCGGTAGACGTTATCTGATCCGTACGCATTGGCACCGAGATTGCGCAAAGGTTTGGACAATGGCATGGCTGAGGTCGTGTCTGAATACCGGACCTGACCCCGTCCCCCCTTGTTAGGACTTTAAGTATTTCTGGTACCACAGAGACATCACTATCTCCATTTTTTGATTATGCAAAAAAATATGAAGGTGATGTTTTTAAAATAGTAGTAAAGCCAGGAACTTCGGAAAAATTGCAAGAAATAGGAACTTTTGCAAATTCCGCAGCCTTTGTCGAATTCCCCGATATGGTGGAGGGGAGAAGTGGGTGGGGGAGTAATAGCGTTAGATTTAAGGTGGAGGCTAAACCTAAGAGGGATGATCCTTTTAAAGAAATGAAAATTAATAATGGTCTTGGTGTTATGAATACGCAGCTTGGGATTGGGCCTGGCTTAAAGATATTCAATGATAATATACTAATGATTGAGAAGGTTGGGGAAGGGGATTCGAGGAAATGACGAGTTACTTTGAAGGTTTGAATGAGGGGCATTGTTTTAAGGTTGTATATTCTTTGTTTGATTTTCTTGAGAGAGAGAAGAAGAATAGTGGACGTGAGGATTTGTTTGAGGATGAGGGAGATGATAATTTTAAAACTTTTGGTGCATTTGGTTCGATGCGTTGGAAAAAACATTTAATGGATGGGGAAATTCCAACGGTGCTCGTCTCTGGTGTTGTTGGACGTACTTTTTTTTCTGGACAGGATGATCATCTTGATGATGAGGTAAATGCCTTTAATTTTTTGATGGAGAATGGCTGTGTGGTCAAGGAGGGAATGTATTTCAATGATAAAGAAGATTTTTTTCTTTATAAAGAAGGCGCTAGGATAAATATTCTTTATGCTTTTGATTTGCCTGAATATTTACATATTAAGAATGGCTGCAATTACTCTGATGCAGTTGTTGTTAAAGTGGAAATATGTCCCCTGTGACAAATAAGCGCGTGCCATCGCCTCGTCTCTGTCGCTATAGTGCGCCCGAAACTGCTCTAATGACAGCATGACAGCGCAGCGCTGCGACCTTGGCGTATCTCTGGGCGTCTCGGTGCGCTGCGATTGCTGATGTGCTGAAATGAAGGCCTCATCGCCTAGAAGAATCTGGCGGCAGATGCGAGCCGCCTTGGATGCGCAGATCAGAGCACAGGGCTTCACGCCGCTTCCACCAAAAGTGGTCGTTCCTACACGCACACCAAAACCATGATAAGAGAATTCGATGACTGAGAAAGCATTTGCAATAGGACTTTATAGTTACACGACTCCAGCTCCAGGTGCTGATGGCTTGAAGGCATTGCACGATTTAGTTACGTCAATTTTCCATCGTATCGGGATTGCACCAACATATTTTGCGGCCGAAGGTTTAGGTTATAAGGGCGAGTTAACAAAAATTGGTGGAAGAGTATACACAAAGGCGCTGAAATCTGGCTTCTCTGATATCCATGTTATGTCATTGGTTGCAAATCCAGAAGGCAGCGCAGAGCCTGGTTATGATAGTTTTGCTTCGGCCTCTTTAAGTTATGTTGAAGAGATTGGTGAGACGTTGTTTTGTTTGGCAATTGAAGAGCGCTTCTTGGAGTTTCGCGGCGATATTTTTGAAAGAATTTTAATGTCGTGTATTGGTCTGAGGCACTGGAATTTTGGGTATGCTCTTTCTGAATTTATTGAAAAGAAACCCGAATTCCATGTCCTGGGTCTGGACGGTGGAAAGCTGACTGCTGAGGATCGAAAGCGTTTAAATAAATGGTATGCGTCACTACCTGAAGTACGCTTCCAAAAAATTCGAGATGTATATCCAGTAAACGTCCTAAATGATACACAATTAAATGCACAGGTTTCAGCTTCTCAGACCTTGGAAGATATTATTCGTGCAGATTCATTCTCTTCTTTGCGGCGTGTTGGCGATCGTCAGCTTTGGTTGTGGGAGGTCCAGCTAGGTGGTTTAGATGATCTTCGAAATATGCTTGCAACCGGCAACGTATTGATCACCTAAGGAAGTGCTGATCAATTCGCTTTCGTAACGAGTTTTGGCGCGCCAAATGGTCGACTGGCGCGTCGCTCGAGCCCGCTCGGCCGGTGTCACGCACGGACTAGCTCAACCTAACCCCATCCCCCTGGATATGATGACGTCATTAAAAACAACTAAGCGATAATAAAGTGAGGAAGATTATGATTGAAATATTGCATCCAATGGAATTTGAATTGCCTTGTCCGCTACCCATTGAAATGTCCATAATATTAAATTCTGTTATAGAAAAGTATTTTGTTCATGATATAACTGCTGGTGATTATGTGAGAGCTGCTGAAGGTTTTTTCCGTTCTGTGAAAAGACGAAAAAATAATAATTATGTTGAGTATGTATTGGGGAAAACACAGGAAATTTATGATGTGCTAATAAAAATCCAGGATTATATTAAAATTTCCAGGATTGATTATTTACTAACATCCGGATTGATGATTGGTGTGTATATTATGAAAGATAAAGGGGAAGTGATAGGTTGCATAAAGGGATGCCGTGCGGATAAAATGACTGAGGAGGAATTTATTAATTCGAATTATGAGTAGTTAGGGAGCCAGGGTCAGGTCCGCCATTCGTACACGAGCTCAACCTTGGCCGTCTCGATCTGCAGCAAGTTGCGCTTTATTAAATGCCGGTATGGTCCGACAGACTGCCCTGCTCGACACGTGAAAAGTGGCGGCGGTGTGGGAGATGGTAAAGCGGTTGCAGATAAGCGTGTGCCACTGCCTCGTCTCTGGCGCTATTGCGGGCGTGATATTGCCCCGAGTGACAGTGTGACCGCGTAGCGCTGCTGCCTTGGCGTATCTTTGAATGTATCGGAGCGCTTCGACTGCTGATGTACCGAAACGAAGGCGTCATCGCCCAGAAGGCTCTGGTGGCAGGTATGGGCGAACGTACTAGTTTCGCCTATACCTGCCGCTACAAGCCGAGAATAGTTGGCGATCGCCTCGTCGCGTGTAGCGCCAAACTGGCTCAAGAGCCAGTCACGTGCCAACCAGCATGGAGGTGTCGCGTCGTCCAAAAAGTAGCGATGACTGCTCCAGGGCCAGGCATCTGGCGATACAACCATGTGCGCCCGGACTGGATTTAAGACGATGTAGCGGGCCACTTCCAACAGATAGTTTTCTTTCTGCACCAAGATAGCTTTGTAGCGACCTTGCAATACGTGTCCTACAAGCTTGTGGTGCCGATTGAAATGCTGGGTATATAAGCCATTCAGCTGGCACATGCCCTGCGACAGATTAGCCTCGACCATTTCAACGAGCAGATGATAATGATTGGTCATCTGGAAAAAGTTGTGCACGACAAAATGGTGCCGCTTGCATACCAGGATTGGGTAAAAAAGACGGTTGTTATGTCTTTAATTAGGGATTGTGCTAATGGGATGAAAAAATGAGCTATGAATTTCTTGAGGACTACCTTCCTGATGATATGCGAGTGAATTACAAAATAATAAAATGGTGGTTTTTTAAGTATGCCTATAGGTATTGTCGAAATCGTATTGATCGTATGAATTCGGCAGGGGATTTTTGGGCTGATAATGAATCTGAGTATGCTTATGCCTATGAGCAATTTAATTATGGTATTGAGCAGCCTCTTGAGTATTTAATGATTCAGGTTGTATCTCTGATTGTTGATTCTGGCAGAGGTTCGGAACGATTTTGCGATTTCCATCGTGGCGAGATTGATGAAATTTTAAGACTGAATAAATTGGAGGATTTATTTTTAATGATTGATGATGAGGTTGAATTGAGAGATTTTAAGTGTGATCTAAAGGCTTTAAAAATTTTCTAATTTATATATTATTTATGGATGGAGGCGTCTGCCAGTGCTCGTTTGTCGAACAGGGGGGCGCATTAGGTGCCGGTACCAACACCTATGACATGCCCAAAATTGATGCCTGTTTGACGGTATTGACCTGCCTGGTCCCGTCAAACAGGCCTTGGGTGTGGTTGCGACAACAGTAATGGGCGCCGTTCGCGGTCGTAGCACGGAGTGGTGCGGGGGCGGGGGCAGGTCTGCCTTTCGTACACGGTCTCAACATTTGCTGTATCGATCTACAGCAAGTTGAGCTTCACTAAATGCCGATACGACCCGACTGACTGTCCTGCTCGAGACGTGAAAAGCGGCGGTAGTGTGGGACAGGGTAAAAGCGGTAGGCAGATAAGCGTGCCATTGTTTCGTCTCTGTCGCTATACCGGACCTGATATTGCGTCAATGACAGGGTGACAGCGTTGCGCTGAAGATTGGCGTATCCTTAAATTTATCGGAGCGCTTTGATTGCTGCTGTGCTGAGATGAAGGCGTTGTCGCCCAGAAGAATCGGATGACAGGTGTGAGCAAGCGGGCTGGTGTCTCCCATCCCGGCCGCGACAAACCGGCAGTAGCGGATTTTGCAGGTGAGGGTATTTTTGAGGGTATCGGCAACTGAATGGTTTGGAAAACGCCGAAAAATCAAACGCTTAGCCACCTCATTGACCATCGAGTGGGAAAAATCATTCACCAGCCGCGTAAGCTGACGCCGGCTCAACGACACCGCCAGCCCCCTGATTTTTGAGGATCTTTTTTTGCCGGCGGCGCTTGCAAAACGGCTGGTGATGTCAGCATCGGCTAAGCCGTCTGTCCCAAGCCGACCAGCCGGCCCAGCGTCTCCTGCGCATTCATGCTCTTGGCCAGTTTGACGGCAGTCATGCCGCGGCTGTCCACGGCATCGATGCGGGCGCCGTGTTGCAGCAGCAGGTCGAGGATGGCGAGGCGGTTGAACATGGCGGCCATCATCAACGGTGTCTTGCCGTCCGGGCTGGCGCCGTCCACGCTGGCGCCGTGCTGGAGCAGCAATTCGACGATGTCCTGGTAGCCCTTGTAGGCCACGCCGGCCAGCGGCGTCTGGCCCTGGTCGTTGGGCACGTTGGCGTCTGCGCCCGCTTCGAGCAGCAGGCGCGACGTTTCCAGGTGGCCATGGTAACTGGCCAGCATGATCAGGCTGTCGCCTTTCTCGTTGCGGAAGTTGACCGGGACGCCCTGGGCGACCATGGTGCCCAGTTGCAGCGTATCGCCTTCGCGCACCAGGGCAAACAGGCCCTGGATGAATTCCAAGGTTTCGGCATCCATCGTTGGCGGGAGTTTTCGGGCATCGGTATTCATCGTGTTCTTTTCGCGAAAGTGGGCTATGCCTTTAGTCTACTATGCGGTCGGCGCAAACGCATTTTCCGCCAGGCCAGCGCGGCGCCGATGACGGAGAACCGCTGCCAGGTCCGCGATGCATAGACGACCTCATCCCTGTCGGCGCAATCAGCATCTAGCCACCACCGGCGCTCAGGACTGATGGAATGCTGACGAGTACGGTCTCTCTTTCGGCAGCAGTTGCCCAGCTTCCTCCAACTTCTCTTGAATAAGCAATCCGTGAATGGCGTGGGCCAGTGGCGTCACGTCCTCTATCCTTGTAATCCATTTCTGTACATAAAGCTCAACGGCTTCTTTGCCGAGGCCAATCTGAATGGCTCTGTGTAGTTGCGGCTGCAACAGCAGATCCCGTTCCGGATCCCATTGGATGCGCACGGGTAACGCTTCTTTTTTCTTTGTCCATTCATCCTTGCTGATGGACGCGTCTGCGTGGCTCAGGCAGCCGTGCTCCAGTGCCCATTCAAATCCTGATCTGCTGATATCGATCGCCAGAATACGTTTCTGCCCGACGTCTTTGAATCCCCATCCAGCGCGATACATCATCCATAAAAAAGATGGCTTAATCCAGGTCATGCGTTCCATCTTAAATGGCGGCGAGGTGAATGTGCCATTCGCCAGGGCCGCCTCCGCGATCACATCGGAATAGGCTTGATAGACGCGTATGGTTGCTGCGTCGTAGGAAGCCCTGATCTGACGATGAGGGATTGCTGTTGCCCTGTGACTGTGATCTTGCATTTTTACCTCGTAGATGCCGGGGGAAGCCCGGCAAGTTGAACAATGATGCCGGCAAGGCCGTTGTCCCGCGTGGATAGCTTGGCACGCCGCAGTTGCAGCCCATCCGTCTCCGCTTGATGGACCTTGTCACCAGTCACTGGGCGATGGCTATTTGTTTTTCGTGCGCCTGAAATCGGTGGCGAAATTGGAAATTGAACAGGTTTAATGCATTGATGTTGAAGAATTGGCCGCAAGTTTTAATTATATCGGTTCGGCTTCTCGGTGCTCTGCTTGAAAATGTCAGCTATTAAACTATATTGGAAAATGCATGTTATTTTTATATCGGAGTCAAATGTGTGTGCGGGGTCGTGGGATTCCAATAAGGGCGCCAGATGAAGACAGCCGCTCACGCGCCCGCCGCCAGCGCTTTTTGCCGCGATGCCAATGCCGCGCCGATGAACAGGGCGATGGCCGAGGCGATCAAGCCCCGCTCCAGTCCCGCCGGGCCGTCGGCGATCCAGCCGACCACGACGGGGCCGACGATCTGGCCCAGCGCGAACACGGTCGTGTAGGCGCTGATGCCGGCCGTCCACGATTGCTGCGGCAGGTTATGCCGCACCAGCGCCGTGGTCGACGCCACCACCGACAGGAACACGGCGCCGAAGACCAGGCCGGAGAGGAAGACGACGGGCACAAAGCTCGTCAGCGCGGGCAGGATGGTGACCACGCCCAGCACGCCATTTAATATCGCCAGCGATTCGCCGCCCCTGTAGCGGTCGAGCATGCGCGCCCAGATGCGCGACGAGGCCACCACCGCCAGGCCCAATACCGTATAGAACACGGTGATCAAGTTGGCACGCATGCCTTGCTGCTTGAGCAGGGCGATGACGAAAGTCATGTAGCCGATGTAGCCGACGCCAAACATGAAATAGCCAGCCAGGCTGGGAGAAAAGTCGCGCCAGGCGAAACGCCGCGGTGTGTCGACGGCGCGCGGCGTTTCGCCGATCGTTTTGGCCGGCAGGGCCATGAGGGCGGTGGCGGCCAGGCAGGCGAGTCCCAGGGCCAGCCACGGCCATTGCCAGGCATGCGCGGCGCCGTGGTCTTGCGCGGCGGCCAATGCCGCCGGCACCAGCAGGGCTGACAGCGCGATGCCGAAGCCCGTGCCGCCGTAGTACAAACCGATGTAGAAGCCGGCGCGCTGGCTGTGCATGGAACCGAGCCGCGCCGCCAGCACGCCGCCGGCGATGAAAATGAAGGCGCTGGCCACGCCCGCACACACGCGCTGCAGGAACAGGGCGGCCGTATCGCTGACCAGGCCCGACATCAGCATGAAGACGCTGGCCAGCACGGAACCGGCGATCAGCAGGCGCCACACGCCCAGGCGGCGCATCAGGGCCGGCGTGGCCAGCGCGCCGAGAAAATAGCCGAGCGCATTGAAGGTGTTCATGGCCCCGGCCAGTAGGTAGGACCAGCCCAGATCGTCACGCATGGGCGGCAGCAGCAAGCCATAGGAAAAGCGCGACAGGCCCAGGGCGACGGCGGCGCCCAGCGAGAGCGCCAGCGCCGTGGCCAGCGGATGGGACGGGGAAGGATCGTGTGTCGGCATGGCCTCAATACCCGTTTATGTGAGAGCGTGGAGTGGGCGCCGGGCGGGGGCAATCGGCGGGCAAGGTCTGTGCGGGACAGCGGCTGTGGCGCTGACGACACGCTTTTTTACTGCCAAGTTAATGAACAGGAGCCTGGAAGTCAAGCAGGGCCGCGCCTGTCATGGCAGTCAACAATGCAAATTCTGTCATCGTTACTTTTGGAGAGAATTGTGAGACATGCAATCTCATATAATTGCAATTAGGAAATTAACTTGCCAAAATTCAATTTTGCGGGTTGCTCCTGATCCTCCATATCTTAAGGGCACTATGAACAAGAATAAACCTGGCGCGTTGTTGATTGCAGCGCTGATTGGTGCGGCGTTGGCTGGCTGCGCTTCCGAATCGTCGCAAGCCCTGGCTGTTCCCACAGTCGCCAGTGCGGCCCGACCTTACGTCGGTCCACGCACGCTGATCGCTGTCGGCAAGTTCGACAACCGCTCCAACTTTATGCGCGGCATCTTTTCCGATGGTGTCGATCGTCTGGGCAGCCAGTCGAAGACAATTCTGATTGCACACCTGCAAACATCCAACCGCTTCAACGTCCTCGACCGCGACAATATGGCCGAGCTCAAGCAGGAAGCTGACTTCAAGAAGCAGGGCCAGAACATCAAGGGCGCGGACTTTGTCGTTACGGGCGACGTGACCGAATTCGGCCGCAAGGAAGTGGGCGACAAGCAATTGTTCGGCATCATGGGCCGCGGCAAGACACAAGTGGCATATGCCAAGGTCACCTTGAACGTTGTCAATATCGCCACCTCGGAAGTCGTGTACTCGGCCGGCGGCGCCGGCGAATACAGCCTGTCGAACCGCGAAGTGCTGGGTTTTGGCGGCACCGCCAGCTATGACGCCACCCTCAACGGCAAAGTCCTGGATCTGGCCATGCGCGAAGCGGTCGAGCGCCTGGTGGCCGGCGTCGAAGCGGGCGCATTGCGCAAACAATAAGGTATCCCATGACAACAATGATGAACAAGGGCGCTGCCCTGCTGGCCATGCTCGCCTGTGCCGCCCTGACCGGTTGCGCCACGCAATCGAAGACCCTGTACCAATGGGAAGGCTACCAGCCGCAAGTGTACGAATACCTGAAGGGCGAAAGCCCGGAGCAGCAGATGGCCGCCATGGAAAAAGACCTGCAAGTGATCGCTGCCAAGGGTAATCATGCACCGCCGGGCTTCCATGCCCACCTGGGCATGCTGTACTCGATCGCCGGCAAGCCGGAGCAGGTCGCCGCGCAGTTCGAAGACGAGAAAAAACTGTTCCCGGAATCGACGCCGTACATGGACTTCCTGTTGGGTAAATTGAAAAAAGGCGAGAAATTATGATGTCGCGCATGTTGAAAATGGCCCTGTGCCTGGGTCCCGCCATCTTCATGGTCGGTTGCGCCACCAAGCAGGCGGCATACGATTACACCGCCTTCAAGGCGGCCAAGCCCCGCTCGATCGTGGTCTTGCCGCCGTTGAACAACTCGCCGGAAGTCAATGCCGGCAACAGCGTCTACGCGCAAGTGACCTATCCGCTGGCCGAAGCGGGCTACTACGTGCTGCCGGTGGCCGTGGTCGGTGAAACCTTCAAGCAGAACGGCTTGACGAACGCGGCCGATATCCACGGCGTCGATGCCAAGAAGCTCAACGAGATCTTTGGCGCCGATGCGGGCCTGTACGTGACGATTTCCAAATACGGCACGACGTACGCCGTGATCGACAGCGTGACGGTGGTGGCGGTCGATGCCAAGCTGGTCGACCTGAAGACGGGCGCCTTGTTGTGGCAGGGCGCCGCCAGCGCATCGAGCAATGAAGGCAACAACAGCGGTGGCGGCGGCCTGATCGGCGCCCTGGTGACGGCGGCGGTCAAGCAGATCATCAACACCAGCACCGATGCCAGCCATCCTATCGCCGGCACGGCGAATGCGCGCCTGCTGTCGGCCGGCGTGCCGAACGGCTTGCTGTACGGCCCGCGTTCGGAACGCTACCTGGCGCAGTAAGCGTCCTGCCGCACCCGCACGGGGCCTGCATCCGCCAGGGCCTGTCGCAGGCCTGCCAGGCCGGTGTCGAAAGGCATGCCTGGCAGCGCCGAACTGTTCGTCCACGATCATCACATCCCGGCCTGCGCGATGCGCACCCGGACATGACGCAGCCCGCAGTCCGCGGAGCCTGTGAGACTTCGACTGGCGCAAGCCCACTTTCCCCAGCCACGTTAAGATAGCGGTATTTTCAAGACTGCGAGGGGACCAGGTGCGCGTGTTGCTGGTGGAAGACGATCCGATGATCGGGGAAAGCCTGGTCGAGGGCTTGCGCGGCGAGTGCTATGCCGTGGACTGGGTGCGCGACGGCCACGATGCGGAGCTGGCGCTGGCCGGCTTCGCCTACGATTTGATGCTGCTGGACCTGGGCTTGCCCGGCAAGCAGGGCATGGACGTGCTGCGCGCCATGCGCGCGCGGGGCGCCGAGTTGCCCGTGCTGATCATCACGGCGCGCGACGGCACGCCGGCCCGCGTGGAAGGACTCGACAGCGGCGCCGACGATTACCTGGTCAAACCGTTCGACCTCGACGAGCTGCTGGCGCGTATCCGCGCGCTGCTGCGGCGCCGGGTCAGCCGTTCGCGCTCCGTCATCGAGCATGGCGCGCTGATCCTCGACCTGGCCAGCCACGACGTGACGTTCGAGGGCGAACTGATCAAGCTGCCGCCGCGCGAGTTTTCCGTGCTGCGCGCCTTGCTCGACCATCCGGGCAAGGTGGTGTCGAAGCGTCAGCTGAGCGAAAAGCTGTACGGCTGGGATTGCGAAGTGGAAAGCAATACCGTCGATGTGTACGTCTACCAGCTGCGCAAGAAGCTGGGCGCGGACGCCATCCAGACCGTGCGCGGCGTGGGCTACAAAATGCGGGTGGCGTCTTGCTGACCATCCGCCGCCAATTACTGCTCGGCTTGCTGGCCGCCACCTTGCTGTGCGTGCTCGGCGCCGGCATTTCGCTGTTCCGCTCGCTGCTGGAAGAAACCAATGAACTGGCTGACTTGCAGCTGCGCCAGCTGGCCGTGGCCTTGCCCGACGAGTTCGAGCCGCAGGCGGGCCTGGCCGCCGCGCAGGAGCCGGAAGAGGCGTTCGTGCTGCAGGCGTGGGACGAGGACGGCAAGCCATTGCCCATCCTGCAGGGCCAGCCGGCATTGCCGCGCTATGCGCTGGCCGGCTTTGCCGATGTCACATTGCACGGCGAGGACTGGCGCCTGTACGGCGAGACGCGGCGCGGCCGCTACGTGCAGGTCGCGCAGGCGCAGGCCGTGCGTGACCAGCTGGCCTGGCAGATGACCATGCGCGCCGGCGCGCCCCTGCTGGTGTTCGCGCTGATCCTGGCGCTGCTGATCGTCGCCGTCGTGGGGCGCGCGCTGGCGCCGCTGCACCGGCTGGCCGAATCCGTGGCCGGCCGTTCGCCGGAAGCGCTCACGCCGCTGGCGGCCGACGACATGCCGCCCGAACTGCGGCCCGTGGCGCTGGCGCTGAACAGCCTGATGGGCCAGTTCGAAGCGGCGCTGACGGCACAGCGCACCTTTGTCGCCGATGCCGCGCATGAATTGCGCTCGCCGCTGACGGCGCTGAAACTGCAGCTGCAGGTGGCCGAACGGGCCGGCAGCGAGGAAGAGCGCCGCGTCGCGCTGGGGCGCCTGCATGAACGGCTGGACCGCAGCACGCACCTGGTGCGGCAATTGCTCAGCCTGGCGCGCCATGAAACGGCGCTCACGGCCAGCCAGCTGCACACGGTGGACCTGGGGCAGTTGCTGGAAGCGGCCGTGGCCGACCACAGTGCGCTGGCCGACAGCCGCGCGATCGACCTGGGCGTGGTGGAAACGCTGCCGGCCCCGGTGCTGGTACAGGCCGATCCCGACGGCTTGCAGGTCTTGCTGAATAACCTGATCGACAACGCCTTGCGCTACACGCAGCAGGGCGGCCGGGTCGATCTGCAGGCGGCGCTGGAAGAGGGGCGGCCCCTGCTGCGCGTATCGGACAACGGCCCCGGCGTGCCGCGCCAGCACCATGCACGGCTGTTCGACCGCTTCTTCCGTCCCGACGGCAACGACGCCTGGGGCTGCGGCCTGGGCCTGTCCATCGTGCGCCACATCGCCGAGCACCACCAGGCGGACATTGCACTGGCCGAAGGCGAGGCGGGGCGGGGCTTGCAGGTGACGGTGCGCTTTCCGCAAGCGGCCTGAACGAAAAAAAAGCGGATGCCGGCGAGGGCATCCGCTTTTCAGTCACGCTCGAGGCGCTTACGCCAGCTCGGTGATGAACTGCTCGCGTGCAGGGCGCACTTTTTTCAGGTCCACCAGCCAGTCGCCTTCGTCGGCGCGGTAGCCCAGCGGCAGCATGACGACGGAGCGCAAGCCTTTTTCGCGCAGCTTCAGGATCTCGTCGACCTTGGCCGGATCAAAACCTTCCATCGGCGTCGAATCGACTTTTTCCTGCGCCGCAGCGATCAGGGCCGTCCCCACGCCGATATACGCCTGGCGCGCCGCGTGCTGGTAGTTGGTCTCGGCATCGCGCTGCGGATACGTGGCCAGGATCTGCTGGCGGTACGCTTCCCAGCCTTCGTTCTTGAAGCCGCGCACGGTGTTGACCAGGTCAAAGCGGGCGTTGATGCGCTCGGGCGTGTAATTGTCCCAGGCGGCAAACACCAGCAGGTGCGAGGCGTCCGTCACTTGCGACTGGTTCCACGCGTGCGGCTTAATCTGCTCGCGCAGGGCCGGATTCGTCACGACGAACACTTCGTAAGGATGCAGTCCGCTGGAGCTGGCCGTCAGGCGCACGGCTTCCAGGATGCGCTCGACCTTGTCTTGCGGCACCGTTTTCGTCGGGTCCATTTTCTTGGTGGCGTAGCGCCATTGCAGTGTTTCGAGCAAATCGGACATGTGAATCCCTTTCAGAGTGAATAGTTCAGATTGGAAATGATAGCGGATTCAGCCATTTCAAGTGCGGCCCCTCAAAGAGAGTTGTATAGATGAGCTGTCTCTTGCCCTTTACAGCCCCACCATGGCCAGCTCCACTGCCGGGTAGCGCTCGCCTTGCACGCTGGCGGGCGCGATGGCGGCGCCGATGGCGGCCAGCTCGGCGCCGCTCAGAGTGAGTTGCGCGGCGGCCACGTTCTCTTCCAGGTGGGCCAGGCTGCGGGCGCCGGGAATCGGCACGATGTCGTCGCCTTGCGCCAGCAGCCAGGCCAGGGCCAGCTGGGCCGCCGTGGCGCCGCACGCCGCCGCCAGGCGCTGCAATTCGGCAACGAGATGTCCGTTGGCCGCCATCGCCGGCGGCTGGAAGCGGGGCAGGCTGTGGCGGTAATCGTCTGGCGCCAGCGCGGCGCTGGATGCGAGCCGTCCCGTCAGGAAACCCCGGCCCAGCGGGCTGTAGGGCACGAAGCCGATGCCGAGCGCGCGGCAGGCGGGCAGCACGTCCGCTTCCACGTCGCGGCTCCACAGCGAGTATTCGGACTGCACGGCCGCAATCGGATGCACGGCGTGGGCGCGGCGCAGGGTGGCGGCCGACACTTCCGACAGCCCCAGGTGGCGCACCTTGCCCGCCCGTACCAGTTCGGCCATGGCGCCGACCACGTCTTCGATGGGCACGGCCGGGTCCACGCGGTGCTGGTACAACAGGTCGATGCACTCGATGCCGAGCCGGGACAGCGACCCTTCCACCGCCTGGCGAATATGTTCGGGGCGGCTGTCGACACCGGCCATGCGTTCCACGCCCTGGCCGTGCGGCAAGATCTTGAAGCCGAACTTGGTGGCGATGCTCACCTTGCCGCGTAATTCCTTCAAGGCGCGGCCTACTAAGTCCTCGTTGGCGTAGGGACCGTAGACTTCCGCCGTATCGATCAGGGTCACGCCCAGCTCCACGGCCCGGTGCAGCACGCGCAGCGAGGCGGCCTCGTCGGCGCCGCCATAGGCAAAGCTCATGCCCATGCAGCCCAGGCCGATGGGGGCGACGCGCAAGCCGGAGTTGCCCAGTGTTCTGTGTTCCATTTTTCACTCCTCTTCAAAAAAAGATGCAAGGAGTATGGATGAAGGAACAGCATGCGATAAGATGGCTAATCCTGTATGTATTACTGAATTTTTTTCATGAATTTTTTCCTCGACAATGGCTGACCTCAACGAATTGACGGCCTTTGCCGCCGTCGCCCGCCTGCGCAGCTTCCGCAAGGCGGCATTGGAGCGGGGCGTGTCCGCCTCCGCCCTCAGCCACGCATTGCGCGCGCTGGAAGAGCGCCTGGGCGTGCGCCTGCTGAACCGCACCACGCGCAGCGTCACGCCGACGGAGGCGGGGCAGCAGCTGCTGGCGCGGCTGGCGCCGGCCATGCGCGAAATCGACGATGCCTTGCAAGACTTGAGCGCCCTGCAGGATGTGCCCGCAGGCACGCTGCGCCTGAACGTGCCCCGTCCCGCCGCTCGGCTGCTGCTCGCGCCCATGCTGGCCGGTTTTGTCGCCCGCTATCCGCGCGTGCAGGTCGAAGTGGTCACCGATGACGGCATGATCGATATCGTGCGCGACGGTTTTGACGCGGGCATCCGCTTCGGCGAACAGGTGGCGGCCGACATGATCGCCGTGCCCGTGGGCGCGCCGCAGCCGTTCGTGGTGGTGGCGTCGCCCGCCTACCTGGCGGCGCATGGCGCACCGGGCACGCCGCGCGACTTGCTGGCGCACGCCTGCATAGGCCGGCGTTTTCCCAGCGGGCGCCAGTATGCGTGGGAGTTCGGGCAGGATGGGGAAGCCGTCAGCATCGCCGTCGGCGGTCCGCTGGTGTTCGACGACGACGAGCTGATGCTGCGCGCGGCCCGCGATGGGGCGGGACTGGCCTATGTGTACGAAGCCGACGCACGCGCCGATATCGCGGCGGGGCGCCTGGCGTGCGTGCTGGAAGACTGCCTGCCGCCGCCGTCCCGTTACTTCCTGTACTACCCGAGCCGGCGGCAGATGCCTGCCGTGCTGCGCGCCTTTGTCGACATGGTTCGCGCCGACGGTCTTGCTTAGGCGGCCGGCGGCGCGCCGTGCTCGACCGGCCACTTGACGGTAAACACGCTGCCGCCCGCCTTGCCGCGCGTGCAGGCCGCGCTGCCGCCGTGCGCGCGCGCGATGGCTTCGACCACGGCCAGGCCCAGGCCGCTGCCCGCGTTCAGGTCGCCGCCGTCGCTGTCGCCGCGGCGAAACGCTTCGAACACATGCGGCGCCAGTTCCTCTGCAATGCCGGGGCCCGCATCCTCGACGCTCAGGTAATACTGGCCGGCCTGCACGCGGGTGCGCACGCGCAGCAGGCCCGGATGCGCATAGCGGCGCGCGTTGTCGAGCAGGGCCAGCACGATTTGCCGGATGCGCGCCGCGTCGCAGCAGACGGGATGGTCGGACAGGTGCAGCTGCAGCGTAAAGCCGGCCGCCTCCATCTCCTGCGCCAGCAGGCGGCGCACTTCCTCGATTTCCAGGGTCAGGTCCGTCCACGCCATGCGCAGCTGCATGTGGCCGCTGTCGGCCAGGCTCAGGGTGCGCAAGTCCTCGATCAGGCGGCCCAGGTCCTCGACTTGCGCCAGCAGGCTGGAAAACGGCACTTCCTCGGGCTTGAACACGCCGTCGACGACGCCTTGCAAGGTGCCGCGCAGGATGGTCACGGGCGTGCGCAGTTCGTGCGCGATGGCGGCATTCCACGTTTCGCTTTCCTTGGCGCCCCGCTGCAGGCGCTCGGCCATGCTGTTGAAGTCGTCGACCAGCATGGCCGTCTCGCCCAGGCTGCGGTCGCCCGCGAAGGCGCGCGCGGACAGGTCGCCGTGGGCCACGCGGCGCACGCTGTCCATCACGGAATTGATCGGTTTCAGGATGCGCGCGGCCAGCTTGAGGGCGAAAAAGGCGGCCAGGCCCAGGCCGAAGACGGTGATGGCGAAGATCCACAGCCATTCGACGGTGCTGGGCGACCAGTCGTCGGGCTCGGACAGCATGTCGGGATCGATCTTGAAGGCGATGGCGAAGAAGGTCCAGGAACCGATCCAGATGATCAGGATGCTGCACACCATCAGCACGGACATCGACAGGATGATCTGCCGGTTCAGGCCAGTGAAGCGCATCAGAGCTCGCTTTCCAGCCGGTAGCCCACGCCGCGCAGGCTGGCCGGCATGTTCATCACGCCCGCTTCCTCGAGCTTCTTGCGCAGCTTGCTGACGTGGCTGTCCACCGTGCGTTCCATCGAATTGCTCTCGGGCATGCACGACTCCAGCAATTCCAGGCGGCTGCAGACGCGGCGCGGCGTGCGCGCCAGGTGCGCCAGCAGGCGAAATTCCGTCAAGGTCAGGCTCAAGGGCACGGGCGCGCCGTCGCGCAGCACGCTGGCCACGTACGTTTCCTGGTCGATCTCGATGGGGCCGCAGCGCAGGCGCTGGCCGCCCACCGGGTGGTGGCGCACGCGCGAGCGGCGCAGCACGGCGGCCACGCGCGCCACCACTTCGGCCGGATTGAAGGGCTTGATGATGTAGTCGTCGGCGCCTACGCGCAGGGCGGCCAGTTTGTCGGCATCCTGGTCGCGGGCTGTGAGCATGATGACGGGCGTTTCGCCGCGCCGCCGCACTTCCGCCAGCACGGCCCAGCCGTCGACGCGGGGCATCTGCACGTCGAGCAGCAGCAGGTCCGGCGCCAATGCCAGGTGCTGCTGCAGCGCTTCCTGGCCATCGAGGGCGAAGGCCGTGCGGTAACCGTCGCGCTCCAGATAACCGGCGAGGATGCGGGCGATTTGCGGTTCATCTTCGGCGATCAGGATGAGGGCGGAAGGGGGCGTGGTGGCAAGAAAAGAGGGCTGGCTGGCGCTGTGATGATAGTTCATGCAAATAGTCTAGCATTCTTCTTTCTCTCCATCGAATCTCCACATTTCTTTGACGAAATGTCCACCTTGGCCTTTTATGCTGCGCTTATCTGTCGACCGGACCGCCGGTTGGGATCTGCCATAGAGAAAGACCATGCATCCGAGCCACTTCACCAAGAAAAACATGTTGATCGCCGCGGCACTGTTCAGCCTTGCCGCCTGTTCCAAACCCGCGCCGGACGAGGCGGCCGCGCCGCCCGCCGCCGTGACGGTGCTCAAGCTGCAAGCGGCACCCGTCGTCCTCAGCGACGAATTGCCGGGCCGGGTGGCCGCCTTCCGCACGGCCGACATCCGCCCGCAGGTGGGCGGCATCGTGCTGCGCCGCCAGTTCGAGCAGGGCGCCGACGTGACGGCGGGGCAGAAGCTGTTCCAGCTCAACCCGGCGCCGTTCCAGGCGGACGTCGATTCGGCCGCCGCCGCCCTGCAGCATGCGGTGGCCACGGCGAACCGCGCCAGCAGCCAGGCGGACAGGTTAAAGCCGCTGGTGGAAGCGGACGCCATCAGCCGCCAGGCATATGACGACGCCGTGGCCCAGCGCGAGCAAGCCGTGGCCACCGTGGCGCAGGCGCGCGCGACCCTGGCCCGGCGCCGCCTGGACCTGGCCTTTGCCAGCATCGAGGCGCCGATTGCCGGGCGCATCGGCTCCGAACTGGTGACCGAAGGCGCGCTCGTAGGCGTGGCCGATGCTGCGCCGATGGCGCGCATCCAGCAGATCGACAAAGTGTATGTCGACGTGCGCCAGCCGGCCGCCGCGCTGGCCGCGCTGCAAGCCTCGGGTACGGGTGGCGCGGACAAGCTGCCCGTGACCATTCTAGGCGCCGATGGCCAGCCGCATCCCGTTACGGGCCGCATCCTGTTCTCGGGCATCAGCGTCGATGCGGGCACGGGCGACGCCGTCATCCGCGTGCTGGTCGACAATCCGCAGCGCCAGCTCTTGCCGGGCATGTTCGTGCGCGCCCGCATCGCCCGAGCCGTGCAGGCCAACGGCGTGCTGCTGCCGCAGCAAGCCGTCTTGCGCAGCAGCGGCGGCCAGGCGCAGGCCTGGGTGTTGGACGGCACGAACAAAGCCAGCCTGAAACCGATCGCCGTGGGCGACGTGGTCGAGCACCAGTACGTGGTCAACGGCGGCCTGAAGGCGGGCGACACCGTCGTCATCGAAGGCCAGGAACGGCTGCAGCCGGGCGCCACCGCCGCGCCGCAGCCATGGAAGCCGGCCGTCGTGGCAGCCGCAGCTGCCGCCAAAGCGCGTTGATGCGCCATTTGAATTCAATGAAAGTCTAACGACATGCCTCAATTTTTCATCAACCGCCCCGTCTTTGCGTGGGTGGTGGCGGTCTTCATCGTCCTGTTCGGACTGATCGCCATACCGCAATTGCCGATTGCGCGTTTTCCTTCCGTGGCGCCGCCCAGCGTCAGCATCAGCGCCGTGTATCCGGGTGCCACGCCGCAAACCATGAACGATTCCGTGGTGGGCTTGATCGAACGCGAACTGTCGGGCGTCAAGCACCTGCTGTATTTCGAGTCGTCCACCGACACCTCGGGTTCGGCCTCGATCACCGTCACCTTCCAGCCGGGCACGGACCCGGAAATGGCGCAGGTGGACGTGCAGAATCGCCTGAAAGCCATCGAGCCGCGCTTGCCGCAAGCCGTGCGGCAAAACGGCTTGACGGTGGAATCGGCGTCGTCCGGCTTTTTGATGATCGTCAGCCTGATCTCCGAGAATGGCCAGCATGACGAAGTGGCGCTGGGCGACTACCTGGCGCGCAACGTGACGGAAGAGCTGCGCCGCATTCCCGGCGTGGGCAAGGTGCAGCTGTTCGGCTCCGAGCGGGCCATGCGCATCTGGGTCGACCCGGCCAAGCTGGTGTCCTACAACATCGCCATGGGCGAGCTGACGGCCGCCATCGCGCAGCAAAATGTGCAGATCGCACCGGGCCGCCTCGGCGATTCGCCCGCCGTGCACGGCCAGCGCGTGACGATTCCGCTGACGGTGCAGGGGCAGCTGCAAACCCCGGCCGAATTTGCCGCCATCGTGCTGCGCGCGAATGCGGACGGCTCGAAAGTGACCATCGGCGACGTGGCAAAAGTGTCGCTGGGCGCGCAAAGCTTCAATTTCAGCATCCGCGAAAACGGCCAAGCCGCGTCGGGCGCCGCCATCATGCTGTCGCCCGGTGCCAACGCCGTGCAGACGGCGGCGGCCGTGCGCGCGCGCATGGCCGAACTGGCGCACACCATGCCGGCCGGGATCAAATACTCGGTGCCGTTCGATACGGCGCCGTTCGTGAAAATCTCGATCGAGAAAGTGATCGTCACCTTGCTGGAGGCGATGGTGCTGGTCTTCCTCGTCATGTACCTGTTCCTGCAAAAGATACGCTACACCCTGATTCCCGCCATCGTCGCGCCGATCGCCCTGATGGGAACGTTTACGGTGATGCTGCTGGCCGGCTATTCCATCAACGTGCTGACCATGTTCGGCATGGTGCTGGCCATCGGCATCATCGTCGATGATGCCATCGTGGTGGTGGAAGCGGTGGAGCGCCTGATGGCGACCGAGGGCCTGTCGCCGAAGGAAGCGACCTCGAAAGCGATGCGCGAAATCACGGGGGCCGTGGTCGGCATCACCCTGGTGCTGACGGCCGTGTTCATCCCGATGGCGCTGGCCAGCGGTTCCGTGGGCGCCATCTACCGCCAGTTCACCCTGGCGATGGCCGTGTCGATCCTGTTCTCGGCGTTTCTGGCCTTGACCCTGACGCCGGCCCTGTGCGCCACGATGTTGAAACCAATCGGACCGCATGACCATGATAAAAAAGGCTTTTTCCTGTGGTTCGACCGCCAATTTGAGCGCATGACGGCCCGCTACGAAAAAGGCGTGGTGGCGATGCTGAAACGCGCCGGCCGCTCGATGGTGCTGTACGGCGCCATCGTCGCGGCGCTGGGCGTAGCCTTCATGCAGCTGCCGTCGGCCTTTTTGCCGGAAGAAGACCAGGGATATTTCATTACCTCGATCCAGCTGCCGTCCGATGCCACCATGGAGCGCACGCTCGATGTCGTCAAATTGTACGAACAGCACGTGGCCACGCGGCCCGGCATTGAGGTAAATCAATCGATCCTCGGCTTCAGCTTTTCCGGCGCGGGACCGAACGCGGGCCTGGCCTTCACCATGCTGAAGGACTGGAAACAGCGCAACGGCGCCACGGCGCAGGAAGAAGTGGCGCTGGCGCAGGCGGCCATGTCGCAGGCGAAGGAGGGCGTGATCATGAGCCTGATGCCGCCCGCCATCGATGAACTGGGCAACTCGTCCGGCTTTTCCATGCGCCTGCAAGACCGCGCCAGCCAGGGCATCGCGGCCCTGCAGGCGGCGCAGAATCAGCTGCTGGGCCTGGCCGCGCAAAGCAGCAAGGTGGCGGGCGTGTATCCGGACGGCTTGCCGCCCGGCGCCAGCGTGCGCCTCGATATCGACCGCACCAAGGCCGAAGCGCTGGGCGTATCGTTTACGGCGATTGCCGACATGCTGACGGCGGCCATGGGTTCGACCTATGTCAACGATTTCCCGAACGCGGGCCGCATGCAGCAGGTGATCATCCAGGCCGACGCGCCGTCGCGCATGCAACTCAACGACGTGCTGGCCTTGCGCATCCGCAATAACGCGGGCGGCATGGTAGCCTTGGGCGAACTCGTGCGCCCCGTGTGGAGCGAGTCGCCGCTGCAGCTGGTGCGCTACCAGGGCTACCCGTCGGCGCGCATTTCCGGCAGCGCGGCGCCCGGCGTGTCCAGCGGCGACGCCATGCTGGAAATGGAGCGGCTCGTGAAGCAATTGCCGCCGGGCTTCGCGCTGGCGTGGACGGGCCAGTCGCTGCAAGAGAAGGAATCGGCGTCGCAGGCGCCCATGCTGATGGCGCTGTCGATGCTGGTGGTCTTCCTCGTGCTGGCGGCCCTGTATGAAAGCTGGTCGATTCCCGTCTCCGTGATGCTGGTGGTGCCTTTGGGCTTATTGGGCGCCGTGCTGGCCGTGATGCTGCGCGGCATGCCGAACGACGTGTTCTTCAAGGTGGGCATGATCACCATCATCGGCCTGTCGGCGAAGAATGCCATTCTGATCGTCGAGTATGCGCGCCAGTTGCAGGCGCAGGGCAAGGGGCTGGTCGAGGCGACGGTGGAAGCGGCGCGCCTGCGCTTGCGCCCGATTTTGATGACGTCATTGGCGTTCGCGCTGGGCGTGGTGCCGCTGATGCTGGCCACGGGCGCCAGCGCCGAGACGCAGCACGCGATCGGCACGGGCGTGTTCGGCGGCATGATTACCGCCACCGTGCTGGCCGTGTTTTTCGTGCCCGTGTTCTTTGTCGTGGTGCTGGGCGCCGTCGACAAGATGGGTACGTACTTCAACAAACGCAGTGATCGCATCGCCGTCAAGGCGGTGGAAGGAGAGTTGTAATGCGTTTCTTTTTTCTCACGCCCCTGGCCGCGCTGGCCTTGTCGGCGTGTTCCCTGACGCCGCCGCTGGTCAAGCCGGCGGCACCGATACCGGCCAGCTATGCAGAATCTGCCGCGCCAGCCACGGCCGACACCGCGGCCGACCTGGGCTGGCGCCAGATGCTGCTCGATGCGCGGCTGCAGCGCCTGGTCGATATCGCGCTGGAAAACAACCGCGACTTGCGCGTGGCTTCGCTCAATGTGGAAGCCGTGCGGGCGCAGTACCAGATCCAGGATGCGGGCCGCTATCCGGCCATCGGCGCGAATGCGGGCGGCGTGCGCCAGCGCGGCGCCGACGCTGTGACACAGAATCAGTTCACTGCCGGCATCGCCATGAGCGCGTTCGAGATCGACCTGTTCGGCCGCCTGCGCTCGCTATCGGACGCGGCGTTTGCCCGCTATCTGGCCACGCAGCAGGGCCAGCGCGCCGCGCATATGGCCCTGATCGGCGCCGTGGCCGACGCCTACCTGGAGCAGCGCCTGGCCGAGGAACAGCTGGCGCTGGCCCGGCAAACCCTGCTTGACTGGCGCCAGGCGCTGCTCCTGACGCAGCGCCTGCACGGCGCGCAGCAGGGCAGCGGCCTGGACGTCGCGCAAGCGCAAGGGCAGGCGGCCACGGCGGAAGCGGACGTGCAGGCGCGCGAACGGGCCAGTCTACTTTCGCGCAACAACCTGGAATTGCTGCTCGGTGCGCCGCTGCCAACGGACTTGCCCGCCGGCCGGCCGCTCGATGGCCAGCCTGTGCTGACGCAGCTGCCGCCCGGCCTGCCGTCGGACTTGCTGGCGCGCCGTCCCGACATCCTGCAGGCCGAATATGCGCTGGCGGCGGCGAATGCGGAAATCGGCGCCGCCCGCGCCGCCTTCTTCCCCCGCCTGTCCCTGACGGCGTCGCTGGGCTTTGCCAGCCCGGAACTGGGCGACCTGTTCCGCGGCAGCGCGCGCAGCTGGTCGTTCGCGCCGCAAGTGACGCAGCCGCTGTTCCAGGGCGGCCAGCTGCGCGCGGAACTGCAGCTGTCGCGCCTGCGCAAGGACGTGGCCGTACTGCAGTACGAGCAGGCGATCCAGGCGGCGTTCCGCGAGGTGCGCGACGGCCTGGCCGGCAGCGCCACGTTTGCGCAGCAGATCGCCGCGCAGGAGCGCGTGGTGGCGGCGGCGCGGCAGCGCCAGCGCCTGTCGCAGCTGCGCTACGACGCGGGCCAGGACAGCCGCCTGGAATTGCTCGACGCGCAGCGCCAGTCGTATGCGGCCCAGCAAGCCCTGCTCGACGCGCGGCGCGACCAGTTCAAGTCGGCCGTGGCGCTGTACAAGGCGCTGGGCGGCGGCCTCGAGGAGTAAACCTCCGTCTACCAGGGCAGCGCCACGGGCACGCTGTCGCGGTGCTTCGCCTGGTAGTGGGAACGCAGGAATTGCGCCAGGAAGGTGAATTCGTTGTAGCAATGCATGAGCAGGGCGCGGGCGAATGCCTCGGGGAAGAGGGCGGCGATCTCTTGCGGGCTGTGGCCGGCGTCCGGCAAGTCCTGGCCCATGTAGAAATGGCTGCGCAAGGTCATGCCCCAGGCCGTGTCGCGGCCCATGTGCAGCAGGCGCCCGCCGATGACGGCGCCGTCCGCCGTGCGGGGCGGCGCATAGCTCATGCCCACCCTGGCGCACACGGCGGCAGAAATGCGGCCCTCGGCCCGCGCCGCCTCGTATTGCCGTCCCTCGAAGAATTCACGCGGATCGCGGAACTGGATGGCCAGCTGTTCGGCCGGCATGCCGCTGAAAAATTCTTCCGCCAGATGGATGGAGCCGACGTGCGTCCCGGCGCTGCCTTCGGCCCAGCCGCTGGCCAGGTGGTCGACCGGGTGCCACATCAGGTAGCGTTCCGTGTCGGGCCGCGAGCGGAACCACCATTCAAACATCTCGCCAGTGCAATTTGGCAAGTCGGTGCGGCACGCCACGTGCAGCACGCCGCTGGGCAGCCGTTCGAAGCCCGTTTCCAGTGCCAGGGGAGCGGGGTGCAGCAGGGCGTGGACGTCGTTGAGATCCATGGTCTTACCTTTCAGTGCGGGTGGTGGAAACAGCGGTGGTGCCGGCCGGGCGGCGGCGCAGCAGCGGGGCGGCCGCCACGGCCGCGCCCAGCAGGGCCAGCGCGGCCGTGGCGGCAAACATCGTGGCGTGGCTGCCGGACAGATACGTCATGAAGGAAGAGAGAAATTGCCCGCCGAAGATGGCCATCGACAGATAGGCGAGGTTGCGGTTGCGGCTGGGCAAGTGGCTGCGCTCGACCGTCATGTGCGTGCACAGGGGCACGGACAGGCCGAAGCCCATCCCCAGCGCCACGGCGCCGGCCAGCAGCGTGGGCAGCGCGGCGGCGCCCGCAAACAGCAGATGTGCCAGCGCATAACAGGCGAAGGCGGCGCCCAGGGTGCCGTGTTCATGCAGGCGCCGGACCGCCTGGGGCATCAGCCAGGCGGCCGCCACGGCCACCAGCGACACGAAGGAAAGCAGATACCCGGCCCGGTCCTCGCTCCAGCCCAGTTGCTGCAGGCGCAGGGGCAAAACGATGATGGCGGCGAAAAATACCGTCATGGAGAGCGCCGCCAGCGCATGGACGAGGAGCAGGGCGCGCGACGGGCCGGGCGCTGGCGGCGCGCCATCCAGGCCGGCATCCGGGGCAGGGGCAGGTGCCGGCACGCAGCGCCAGGCGCATGCCAGCAGCACCCACGAAGCCAGATACAGCAGGAAGGGATAGCGCCAGCCCGCCGTGGCCAGCAGGCCGCCCAGGGCGAGGAAGAGCACGCCGCCCAGTTCGATCGTCATGCCTTGTCTGGCGATCATGCGCAGCCTTGCCTGGCCGCTGAACAGGGCCGAGATCAGCCCCGTGCCCGACGCCATCACGAGCGCCGTCGGCGCACCCAGCAGGAAACGGTTGGCGAACACGGCAACGTGCCCATGCAGGAACATGCCCGAGACGCCCAGCAAGCCGTACAGGAACAGCCCCGCCAGCAGGGTGCGGTGCAGTCCCAGGCGCTGCATGAGCATGGCGGCGAAGGGGCCGGACAGCACCACGCCCAGCGAGGGCAGCGTGACGAGCCAGCTGGCGGCGTCGGCCACCCCGAGGCGCGCGGCAATGGACGGCAATCCCGGGACCAGCACGCATCCCACCATGATGGTCAGGCTGGCAACGGAAAGGAGCGTGCACGTTGCTGTCTTCGATATACTGCGGCTGGACATGCGCCTCCCCCGGTGCCTGAGTTGAAAACCGTTATACGGAACACTGTTCCGAATGATGGAACAATTATAGGGCCATGTACAATGCCGGTCAATGCCGTCACGGCAGCTATCGTCATGCATAATTGGGTAAAGAGATGAGTGAAGAAAACGAAGGCAATAGCGGCAAGCAAGTCATTGCGCGCGCGGCGGCGGTGCTGCGCGCGCTGGAAAACCAGACGGGCGGCCTGAGCCTGGCGCAGATCGCCAAGGGCGCGGACTTGCCGCGCACCACGGTGCACCGCATCGTCGCCGCGCTGGAAGCCCAGCAACTGGTCAGTTCCGGCGTCGGCGGGGTGAAGCTGGGTCCGGCCATCGCGCGTCTGGCGGCGTCGGCGCATACGGACGTGGTGGCGGTCCTGCGGCCGTATGCGGAAGCGTTGGGCCGGCGCACGCGCGAAACGGTGGACGTGTGCGTGTACCGCGGCCTGCATGCGGTGTCGGTGGACCAGTACTGTTCCGACCATGAACTGCGCGTCGTGTCGGCCGTGGGAACGGCCTACCCGATCCACTGCACCGCGCATGGCAAGGCCTTGCTGGCGCAGATGCCGGAAGACGCGCTGGCCCGGCTGTTCGGCGAACGCCTGGAAGCGCGCACGGACCAGACCATCACGGCGCTTGCGCAACTGCTGCCGCACCTGGAACAGGTACGCGCGCAGGGCTATGCCGTCGATATGGAAGAGCACGCACCTGGCGTGTGCGGCATCGGCGTGGCCCTGAACACGGGCACGAGCGAGCGCTACGCGCTGTCGCTGGGCGTGCCGGCCCTGCGTTTCCACGCCCAGCGGGAACAGCTGCTGTCGGCGCTATTGCAGTGCAAGGCGGAAGTCGAAGCCGTGCTCGGTGCGCCGGGCGCTGCGTAGCGCACACCATGGGCGGGCATAAGATGGCTTGATTGCCGGCGAATCTGCTTTCGGAATGCTACGCGGGCTTGACGTATCGCCATTTCCCGCTGCTGCTGGCCGCCATGCGTATGGGGCGCGCCTGTCGTGCGTGGAAATGATTTCAAAATAATAAGTATTCTGCCGCCTTGATGTTATTATAATGGTAACATCACTATTCCTCAGTGTTCTGCGGGACTGGTGTCTTTTCTGGTTCACATTGCAAAAGGAGTAGGTATGCGTCAATCCCATGTCGCGCTGTTGTTATCGGTTTGCATAGGCGGAGCGCACGCTGCGCCCGCGATCCTGGCATTCGATGCCGATCACCTGAAGGTGGTTGAGGGCCAGCCGGTGCGCCTGCACTGGGAGGTGAGCGGGGCAGCCACGGTCACGCTGAATGGCGTGCCGGTCAGCGGCAACAGCCAGATTGTCAGGTATGCGGCCGGCGATGCCGCCACCTTGCGCCATACCTTGACGGCCAGCACTCCCGGCGAACCGGAAACCGCTACGCGCACCATCGAACTGTCTGCCGGGGTCTTGCTGGACAAGGACTACATTCCCGAAGCGTACGCGACCGGCTGCAAACCCGTGCAGGAGAGCGATTTTGTCATGGGCCATGAGTATGCCCGCATCGAGCCGCGCGACTGCACGTCCGTGAAAGTGCGTAATCCGGTGTTTGTCTGGCCTGACTTTTATAACGTCGCAGAGATGGTGTTGACGCTTAACTTTCCCAGTGGAAAAAGTCCATTGAGTATCACCACGACGCGCACGTCGCTGATCCTGCCCGAGCTGTTGAACGAAACCGGGCTGTACACGTGGCAGGTGCAGTATCATTTTCCGGACGGCCGGATCAGGTCCGGCGCGGTCCGGCGTTTTCATTTCGACGGCAATGCCGTCGACAACCTGCCCGACCTGCCCGCCGCCACCGAAGTCATCGCCAGGATAGGACAGCGCCTGCATCCGCGTCTGATTCCGGTGGCGGCGAATGGCCAGGTCCTGCAGATGTCGGCCATCCACGCCGCCGTGCAGGCCAGCCCCCTGGCGGCATCCTACAAAACGTACCTGGCCGAGGCGGAGCAGGTACTGGCCAATACGAAGTACCCGATGCCCGCGGAGCCCATCGGCCTGAAACCGGAAGCTATCGCCGACGCAGCGTTCAGGGCTGCCCAGGGGATAGAGCGGTTGTCCGTGGCGGCGCTGCTCAAGGGCGACCAGCGGTATCACGCACAGGCCATCGCCCGCCTGCTGCAGCTGGCCAGCTGGGCGCCGGACGGCGTGACCGGCGAATGCCAGCAGGACCAGGCCAACAGGCTGATCATGGTCGCCCTGGCGCAAGGCTTGGACATGCTTTACTACAACATGACCAGGGCGGACCGCTATGTACTCATCAAGGCGATCAACGGGCGGCTCAATCCTCTGATGTACAAGATGGAGGCGGGTTTGCGCGCCAATCCGTATGATTCCCATGTCCTGGCCGCGGCCTACTATGCGGTGCAAACCCTGATGCTGTCGACCGGCGCCGTCGGCCAGGGACCTGGCGGCGACGTGACGTTTGAACAGGGTGCGGAATATGACAAGTCCTGCAATGCAAAAGGCAAGCCGTTGGCGCCGGTTAACCGTTTTACCACTGCCTGGGAAACGCTGATCACGAGTTCGGGCACGTGGGGCGGCGGCACGGACAGCGCGTTTGGCAACGGCATCAATTATGCCTGGAACGCGCTCAACTCGTATGCACCGGCCATGGCTTCGTATCTGTTGATGGCCAACGTGGATATCAGCCATATCCCCGCGCTGCGGCAGTTCGGCGACAATTTCCACGCGCAGACGGTGCGGGGCCGCTGGAGCAAGGTGCGCGGCACGTTCGGCGACGGCAGCAACCTGACGGGGGGGTATGAATCCTATGCCTGGAACTCCTACCGCCTGTTTGCCCAGGTATCGCAGAATCCTGTCGATGAATGGTATTACCGGGACAATATTGAGCAGACCCAGTCTTTTTACTTGCCTTTCCAGCATTATTTTCTGACGGCAATCAGACCTCCCGTTGAGCCCGCTGTGCTGCCCATCTTGAAACGCACGTATCTGTTCGAGGATGCGGGCGTGGTCGCCATGCACTCCAATGCGGCCGATCCGCAGCGTTCCAGCCTGTTTTTCCGTTCCAGCCGTCTCGGCGCCATCAACCACAGCCATGCTGACAACAATGCGTTTACCTTTGTGTCAAAAGGCAAGAGTATTTTCATTTCTGGCGGCACCTATAAGGAATTTGGCAGTCTGCCGGAGCAGCGGATCAGACGCGCCACGCGCTACAAGAATGCGCTGACGTTCGACGCGGGAGAGGGATATGAGGACGCCGGCATAGGCCAGGCCGAGCCGGCGGCAAGCCCCGTTGCGCCGGGGGCGCCGCTGTTTTATATGCAGCCACATGGCAGGCTGATCAATTTTCATGCGGCCGAGACGAGCGACTGGTCGGTCGCCACCGGGGATGCCACGGACGCCTACCGCAGCCGCGACATAAAAACGTCAGTCTGGAACCCCTTGCTGCAAGGCGCGGTGCGCACGGTCGCCTATAACCCGAAGGCGGGCGTGGCCCTGATCTACGATTGGGCGCAAAGTGCGACCAAGCGCCGCTGGCAGATGAATTATCAGACGCTGGTGGCGCCGGTGGACATCGGGGCGCGGCAATTCAGGGTCGATGCGGGCGATGGCGTCAGCGTCTGCGTCAGTTATCACGGCTATGACGGAACGTTTTCGGCGCCGGAAAAGATGTCCAAGGTAGCCCAGGATACGCAACTGGCATGGCCGGCAGGGGAACCTGAGCAATATCATACGGCGTACAAGACGAATATACGCAGCAATTCCATGGCCAGCCTGATCGTCCTGAAGGAAGACTGCAATGCCGTTTCCGTGACGGCCGAGTATTTGTCGCCGACCAAGCTGCTCGTCAAGGTCGATACGAGCTGGTTCCTTTTCGATAAAAAAGCTGTGCAGCTATCGGAATAGGGAGGGCTTGGCAAGGCGCCGTGCCGGCCGCTTGCGGTCAGGTGAATGATGACTTTGATTCTATTTGATATTTCCAGTATTATGGAATCATTGTATCCACTCACCGGCCTTGGCGCGATTGCGCGCCTTGCTGCCCTCTCCGGAACCTTGCCGCATGCTCACCGCTTTCCTGATCTTTCTCGCCACCTTAACCCTCGTCATCTGGCAGCCGCGCGGCCTGGGCATCGGCTGGAGCGCCGTCATCGGCGCTGGCGTCGCCTTGCTGGCCGGCGTGATCCACTGGGGCGACATCCCCGTCGTCTGGCATATCGTGTGGAACGCCACCGGCACGTTTGTTGCCGTCATCATCATCAGCCTGCTGCTGGACGCGGCCGGCTTCTTCGAGTGGGCGGCGCTGCACGTGGCGCGCTGGGGCGGCGGCAGCGGGACAAAACTGTTCGTGCTGCTGGTCTTGCTGGGCGCGTTGGTATCCGCCGTGTTCGCCAACGACGGCGCCGCGCTGATATTGACGCCCATCGTCATCGCCATGCTGCGGGCATTGAAGTTTTCCGCCAAAGCCACCCTGGCCTACGTGATGGCGGCCGGTTTCATCGCCGACACGGCCAGCCTGCCGCTGGTGGTGTCGAATCTGGTCAATATCGTCTCGGCCGACTATTTCAAGATCGGCTTTGCCGAGTACGCGTCCGTGATGGTGCCCGTCAACGTCGTCGCCGTGGGCGCCACCCTGGCGGCCTTGCTGATCTTTTTCCGCCAGGATATCCCGCGCGACTATGACGTGGCGCAGCTGAAACGCCCGCGCGCCGCCATCCGCGACTTGCCCACCTTCCGCGCCGGCTGGCTGGTGCTGGCGCTGCTGCTGGCGGGCTTTTTCTCGCAGGAAGCCCTGGGCGTTCCCATCAGCCTGATCGCCGCCGTCGGAGCCGCGCTGCTGCTGGGCGTGGCAGGCAAGGGCCATGTGATTTCCACGCGCCACGTGCTGCGCCATGCGCCATGGCAAATCGTCGTCTTTTCGCTGGGCATGTATCTGGTCGTGTATGGCTTGCGCAATGCGGGCTTGACGGCTTACCTGACGGGACTGCTGAACCACTGTGCCCAGTACGGCGTGTGGGGCGCGGCCATGGGCACGGGCGTGTTGACGGCCTTGCTGTCGTCCGTGATGAACAACCTGCCGACGGTGCTGGTGGGCGCGCTGGCCATCGACCCGACGACGGCGCAGGGCGCCGTGCGCGAGGCGATGATTTACGCCAACGTCATCGGCAGCGACCTGGGCCCGAAGATCACGCCCATCGGCAGCCTGGCTACCTTGCTGTGGCTGCATGTGCTCGACAGCAAGAACATCCACATTTCCTGGGGATATTACTTCCGCGTCGGCATCGTGCTGACCGTGCCCGTGCTGCTGGCGACCCTGGCGGCGCTGGCGCTGCGCCTGTCCTGAGTTCCGTGTATGGTGGTGGCTGACAGCAACTTAAACGGGAAATCCATGAAATTATTGCTTGTGGGCGCCACCGGCCTCGTGGGCCGCGAAGTGCTGCGCCTGGCGCTGAGTGACGCGCGCGTCAGCCAGGTCGTCGCCCCCGTGCGCAAGCCCTTGCCGGCGCATCCCAAACTCGATGCGCCGCTCGTCGATTTCGACCGCTTGCCGCCCGGCGCGCCCTGGTGGCAGGCGGACGCCGTCATCTGCACCCTGGGCACGACCATGAAGTTGGCCGGTACGCGGCAGGCATTTTCGCGCGTGGACCACGACTACCCGCTGGCCGTGGCGCGCCTGGCGCTGGCGGCCGGCACGCGCGCGTACGCGCTCAATTCCGCAGCCGGCGCCAATCCCGGCTCGCGTATCTTCTACAACCGCGTCAAGGGCGAACTGGAACGCGACCTGGAAGCACTGGGTTTTGCGTCGCTCACGCACGTGCGGCCCGGGCTGATCGGCGGCGAGCGCGACGTGGCGCGCGCGGGCGAGGGCGCCGCCTTGCGCCTGCTGCGCGTGCTGGGTCCCGTGCTGCCGCGCCGCTGGCGCATCAATCCCGCGCCGCGCATCGCCGGCGCCCTGCTGGAAGCGGCGCTGGCCGCCGCGCCGGGTGTACACGTCGTCGGTTCGGAACAGCTGGCCTGAACGCGCAGCCCGTATAATCGGCGTTCATGTTCTTTTGAGTACGCAAAATGCAAACAGTACGTCCTTACCGGGCCGGCGACCGCGACGCCTGCCTGGCTCTTTTCGACGGCAATACGCCGCGCTTTTTCGACCCGTCCGAGCGCGCGGCCTTCGTCGCCTGGCTGGAAGCATCAACGCAGCCGTATCTGGTCATCGAACGTGCGGTCGAGGGAGCAACGCGCATCGTCGCCTGCGGCGGCCATGCGATCGAGGCGGGCGGCACGGTCGCCAGCCTGTGCTGGGGCATGGTGGCGCAGGACGTGCACGGCCAGGGACTGGGCCGCGCGCTGACGCAGGCGCGCCTGGATGCGATACGCGCCGTGCCGCAAGTGGCCAGGGTGAGCATGAACACCAGCCAGCACACGCAGGGCTTTTATGCGCGCTTCGGCTTCGTGCCGGTCAAGGTGACGCCGGATGGCTTCGGACCCGGCATCGACCAGTGGGACATGATGTTACAACTGCCGGCGCGTGGGGCGCACCGATGAGCGCCGCCAGGCACGGAGGCCACCTTGGCGGATGACCGCCACCCGACGGCGCCGCTCGTCATCGTCGCCAGCAACGGCACCGGCGGCGACATGCAACCATTTATCGCGCTGGCGCAGGGCTTGCGGCAACGGGAGCGGCGCGTGCTGCTGCTGGTGCCGGCCTGGCAGGAAGCGGCGGCGCTGGCGTCAAGGCTGCCGTATCGCACCTTCGGCACGCAGGAAGAGGGGCAGGCCATGCTGGGCGACCCCGGCCTGTGGGATGAGCGCAAGGGCTGGGGCGTCGTGTGGCGCGGCCTCGTGCCGTACCTGGGCGCCGTGCGCGACGTCGTGCAAGGCTTGCCGGACGGTGAAGAGTGCGTGGTGCTGTGCCATCCCTTCCTCGTGCCGATGGCCGCCCTGGCACGCTCGGTACGCCCGGACCTGCGCATCGTCGCGGCCTTTCTGGCGCCATCGAACCTGTGCAGCAGCCATGATTTCCTGGCGGCCGGCTCGCTGCGCATTCCCGCCTGGGTGCCGCTGTCCTGGCGCGAGGCGCTGTGGCGGATGATCCACCGCGGCATGGTCGACCCGGTGCTGCTGCCTGGCCTGAACGGTGCGCGCGCGCAGCACGGCCTGCCGCCCGAAGCGCATTTTTTTGCGCACATGCTGGCCGCGCCCGATGCCTCGCTGGGGCTGTTTCCCGCCTGGTTCGCCGCCCCGCAGGCGGACTGGCCGCCGCATTTCGTGCAAGCCGGTTTCGGCGGCGCCGCCCCGCATGGCGCCGCGGCGCTGCCGCCGGAACTGGAACGCTTTCTGGGCGAGGGCGAGCCGCCCATCGTCTTTACGCCCGGGACCGGTCACCAGCACGCGCAGCGCTATTTCAGCATCGCCCTGGACGTGTTGCGGCGGCTGGGGCGGCGCGGCTTATTCCTCACGTCCCATGCGGCGCAGGTGCCGCAGCATTTGCCACCCAGTGTCATGTGGCAGGCGTACGCGCCGTTCGCGGCCCTGCTGCCGCGCGTGGCGGCCGTGGTGCACCATGGCGGCATCGGCACCAGCGCGGATGCCTTCCGCGCGGGCATCCCGCAACTGATCGTGCCGTTCGCGTACGACCAGTTCGACAACGGCTGGCGGATCAAGCGGCTCGGCGTGGGGGATGTCTTGCTGGCCAGGCGTTTGTCGGCGGGGCGCATGCGGCGCCAGCTGGCGCGTTTGCTGGCCGCGCCCGAGGTTCAATTGGCGTGCGGCGAGGTGGCCCGCCGGATGGGGCAGGGGCCGCAGCCGGCGCACTTGCTCGATCAGGTCGAAGCGGCGCTGGCCGCCCGGACTGCTTAGGGAATGTTGTGCGGCGTATCGTCGAGGGCGATGACGCGGTCGTGCGGGCCGGGCACGCAGCCGTCGGCGACCGGTTCCCAGCCCCGGTGCACCACCACCTGTTTGCCGTCGTGGCAGATTTCCACGCGCTCGCTGGCCGGCAGGCGCTGGCGCGCGAACGCTTCCAGGCTGGCCGGCAGGCTGACTGCCAGCCGCATCGTGCCGATGGCTTCGGGCGGATGGTCGTCCATGTGCACGAGGGGCACGAAGATGGAACCGAGCATCAGCCAGCGGGCGCCCACGTCCACAGGAGCGGGGGTGTAAGGCGCGGCGCGCAGCCAGTCCTGGGCGCGCGCGCGCAAGTCGCTGCCCGCGGCCAGCTCTCCCCAGGCGGCGGCCAGCATTTCCGCCACCCACTGATTGCAGTTCTGGTATTTCAAATTGAAAGCGTACGCGTTGGCGCTGTAGCGGCCCGCCAGCAGCTCTTGCACGCGCACAGGGTCGAGCAGGGCGCGGCGCAGGGGCGGCACGGTTTCGGCCGGCAGTTTCACCAGTGCGATGTAGCCGAGCGATGGATTGGCCGTGCCCATGGCGAAACCGGCCGTGCCCTGGTCGAAGATGCGCGGACGGCCTTCGTCGCAGGCGTAGTACAGCTGGCGCGCGGACCAGCCGCTGTCGTTGTCGTGGCGCCAGGCCAGCGCCGCGTGCGAATAGCGGATGCCGAAGCGCGCCAGGTCCAGGCCGGAGCGGCTGATGAGGGCCACGCTGCCTTCGCTGGCGGCCAGTTCCTCGCGCACGACGGCGGCAAAGCGCAGCAGCCGGTCCTGTTCCGTGGCCGTGAGTTCCTGCGCGCGGTCGCAAAAGCGCGACGAGGCCAGCGAGGTGCCTGCCTGGGCGGCGCCAGCGCTGAAGATGGCGCAAACGCCCAGCAGCAGTGCCGGGCGGTGCAGGAGAAAACGAATCAAAGGCTGACGGGACGCGTGGCCAGTTCGCCGTACCAGTCGTCGGCCAGCACGAGGAAGAAGGCGGCGCGCGTGTCGTTGCGCGAGAATTCGATGCCGTAGGCGCGGTTTTGCGCATGCACCATGTCGCCTTGCGCCAGCTGCTGTTTGTCGAGCGCCGCCTGCGGCAAGTCCAGCACCAGCGGCGTGGCCGTGGCCTCGGCCTGCATGGTCAAACGCGTCATGCCGTCGCGGCCCGGCACGGCGGCCACGTCGATGATGCGGTAGGGGCCATTGGCCACCTTGTTGTCGCGCGAGGAACTGTTGCTCGAACCGTTGAGCGAATCGGAAATGCTGCCGCTCGACTGGGAGCCGGCGCTGGAGGCCGAGGAAACGAAGCTGTCGGCGTTGGCGTTGCACGCCATGGTCAGAGCTGCGGCCAGGCCGAGCATGCGTAGGGAGGTAGTCAAGGCAGTTTTCCAGTGCACATCAATGAAAGCGGGCCGGGTCCGTCCGGGCCTCCGCCATCATAGCAGATCGGCCGTCAGCTAAGCAGCACCTTGATCAGGGCCTTCGCTTCGGCCGACGGCTGCGTGCGCAGCGCCTGCAGCACGGGGTCGTGCTCCAGGTAGGCCTGCAGCGGCGCGCTGATGGTGACGTAGGCCTGCGGCAGCGGCGAAGGCACGGGCGCCAGCGCCTTGGCCAGCAGCAGGGTGTCGCGCAAGCCTTCGGGCGGCAACATGATGGTCGAGCCGGGCAAGGCGTTGACGGCATCGGCCACCGACAGCGGCACGCCCAGCTGGCGCATCAGCGCGCGGCCGATCACTTCCAGGGTGGAGGCCATCTGCGTTTCCAGCTCGGTGTACAGACCCGGGGTCTTGTCGGCCTGGGCCAGCAAATAAAAACCGGCTACTTCATGCACGATACCGGCGAACAGCGCCGTATCGGCATCCGTCTGCGTGACGGCGCCTGCCAGCGCATGCGCCAGCGCCGCCACATGCACGGTGTGCGCCCACAGCTGGGTGGCGCGGGCGCGCAAGGCTTCGTCGCGGATGCCCGCGTTCAGCTGGCGGATGACGGCCGCCGTCGCCAGCGCATACAGGTTGCGGTGGCCCAGCCGCTCGACGGCGGCGCGCACGCTGGTGATGGCGGGCGTGTGGCCGGACGCGAACATGGCCGAATTGGCCAGCGCCACGGCGCGCGCCGACAAGGTGGGTTCGCACAGCAGCAGCCGGCTGATGTCGGCCGAGTGGCAATCCGGGTTGGCCAGTTCCTTTTGCAGGAGCAGGGCCGTATTGATGCTGGTGGGAAAGGACAGGGTTTCCGTTTCGGCGCTGGCCAAAAGTTGCGCAAGGCTGCTGAGCGTGTTGACGTGCATGGATGAGAGGGAGCGAGAAGTAGCAATGTCCCCATATTATCAGGCAATCCGGCTGGCATGGCGTTCGCATGCCTTTCTGCCATCGGCCGTGCATCGGCTTATTCATCAGCCCAGCTTATAAGCCCTAGTGGCGTTGCGCCGCTTATCAGCGCGAGCCAGCACTGTTAAGCTTGACTGGCCAGGACAGGCGAAGCCGGCTGCCCGGCGGCACGTGTGCTTATCTTACCGGCATGAAAGGAAACCAGACATGCATCGATACGCCGCGGCACTCTTGCCGCTTTGCCTGCCCGCCGGCGCCGTTTCTGCCACCGCTTCTGCCGAGGCAGGCGCCATTTCTGCGCCAGCGGCCGTCACCGTCACGCGCGCCGCCGCCATGCCCGCCATCACGGGCGACGCCCGCTACTTCACGGGCGCGGTCGAGGTCGACGCCATGTTCCAGCGACCGTCTCCGGCTCGCGTGGGCGGCGGCATCGTCACCTTCGCGCCCGGCGCACGCACGGCCTGGCATACGCATCCCTTGGGCCAGACCTTGATCGTTACGCAAGGCTACGGCTGGGTGCAGCACTGGCAGGGACCGCTGCAGGCACTGGCCGCGGGCGACGTGGCGTGGATACCGCCCGGTGTCAAGCACTGGCATGGTGCGACGGCCACGTCCGCTATGCAGCATGTTGCCATTGCGGAGGCGCAAGACGGATCGGCGGTCAGCTGGCTGGAGCAGGTGACGGACGACAGTTATCCGCGCTAAGACGCTGGCTGGCGTTGCCGCGCGGCGCGTTCACGCTACGGCAGCAGCAGCGCATGCTGGCTGGCCGTATGGAAATCGCGCCAGACGCGGTTGATGGCGCTGTCTTCGCGGGCCGCGTACAGGCCGCAATATGGATACAGGCCGTCGACGGCCGCGCGGCAGACGGCGACCAGGGCCAGCGAAGCGGCTTGCACGGCCTGCATGGCGTCCGCATCGAGCGCCGCGCCGGCGGCCACCGTTGCCCAGCTGTCATCGAGCACGGCATAAAAGCGCGCGCGGGCGGCGATCAATGCGTCTTGCTTGCCTTGCAGCATGGATATTACTTCCGGCACCTCCAGCAGCGGCAGGCCGGCCCGCGCATGGCGGCGGTGGCGCATGCATTCTTCGGCCAATTCCATGAAATGCGCGGCCATGCCGGCCACGTTGGCGGCCAGGGTCACGTAGGCGAGCGAATAAAACGGGTAGCGGTACAGGGGGCCGTCGGCCGTCGCGGCTGCGGGACTGATGGTGAAACCGTGTTCCTTGCCGAGCCACTGGCCGTCGATGCGGTAGCTGTGCGAGGCGCTGGCGCGCATGCCGATGCTGTTCCACGAGGGCACCAGCCGCACCAGGGCGGCGGGCACGAGGAAGGCGCGGATGCGCGGCTGGCCTTGTTCGTCGAGCAGGGGCTGGCCAGCGCGCCGCAGCCGGGCGTTCAGGGTGAAGTGGGTCGCCATGGGCGCGCCGCTGGCGTAGTCCCAGCTGCCCGTGATGCGGTAGCCGTCGCCTTCTTCCTCCGCGTAGCCGGTGGCCGCGCCGCTGCCGCCAAGGCAGGCGCGCGGCGTGCCGATGATGGCGCGCGCCATGTCGGGCGCCAGAAAGCCGGCGAACCAGCCGGCGCCCGCGCACAGGGTCAGCACCCAGCCCATGCTGCCGTCGACGGCGGCCACGGCTTCTTCCAGGCGCACCACTTGCGGCAGGGGCAATTCCGCGCCGCCCGCGCTGCGCGGCGCCAGCATCGTCAGCCAGCCGCGCCGGTGCAGCAGCGCCTGCTGGGCCGGATGCAGGAAGCGGGCGGCATCGGCCGCCTGGGCGTGGCGCGCGATGCGCCGGGCGTCGCGCCCGGAAAGGGCAGCAAGGGTAGCGAGGGCAGCGTGCGGCATGAGTAAAGTCCGGCAATGGCGAAGGCGGGCATTTTCGCACAGTGGGCGTGGTTGCGGGCGCCTGGCGAGTGCGGCTAGGCGCTGCGCCGCCGGTACTCGTCCGGCGTCTCGCCTGTTACCTTGCGGAACATGGTAATAAAGGCAGAGGAGCTGGCATATGCCAGGTCGAAGGCGATGCTTTCCACCGTCTGGCCTGCTTCCAGCATGGTCATGGCCTTAATCACGCGCAACCGCGCGCGCCATTGGGCGAAACTCATGCCGAGGTCGCGCTGGCAGCGGCGCATCAGCGTGCGCTCCGTGGTGTTGACGGCCTGCGCCAGCACGGCCAGCGGGCGGTCGTCGCCGGGGGTGTTGTCGAGCATGGCCAGCACCTTGCCCAGCATGGGGTCATCCGAACTGGGCAGATAGCTGCCCACGGGCGTGGCGCGCGCCAGCTGGTCCAGCAATACGTACAAGAGGCGCTCTTCATGAATCGTCTGCGGCATCCCGGGCGGATGGCTGCGCAAGTGCTCGTGCATGGCGCGCACGAAGGGCGTGACGACCAGCGCGCATGGCGCGGCGGGCAGCTCCCCGCACAGTGCTTCGCTCACGTACAGCGAGCTGTGGCAGGCGGGATGGCGGTTCTGCCCCGTATGCGCCACGCGGGGCGGCAGCCAGATGCCGTACTGGGGCGGCACCAGATAGTGTTTTCCTGCCACCAGCACTTCCACCACGCCGCTCAGCGCATACACGAACTCGCCCCAGGAGTGACTGTGGCTGGGATAAATCCCTGCGGCCGGCATGGCGGCGCTGCGAAAGCAGATGGGGGCTGGCAGGGCGCCGCTGTAGGGTGCCAGCAGCAGATGTCTTGTGGTGGGCACGGGCATTGTGGTTGGCTGTATTGAAGGAGGGAGTGTCGGATTCTCACTATATCAAGAAAAGCCGCACCGTTGATAATGAGGACTCCGACATGCGACAAGGAATACTGTGGAGATGCGCAAGGCAATGGATGGGCAGGCGGTGGCCGTCATGACACTGCTGTGCGTCGTATGGAGTTTGCAGCAGGTGGGCATCAAGGCGGTGGCGCACGACATGGCGCCCGTGCTGCAGATCGCGCTGCGCTCGGGCCTGGCTGCCGTGCTCGTGGGCCTGCTGATGCTGGCGCGCCGCGAGAATCTGGCGCAGGCGCGCGCCGCCTGGCGCCCGGGCTTGCTGGCGGGAGGCTTGTTCGCGCTCGAATATGTGCTGCTGGGGGCGGGATTGCAATACACGAGCGCAGCGCATGCCGTGGTGTTCCTCTACACGGGCCCGTTGTTCGTGGCGCTGGGTTTGCACTTTCGGCTGCCGTCCGAGCGCCTTGCCCCGTTGCAATGGGCCGGCGTGGCGCTGGCCTTTGCCGGCATCGTCGTTGCTTTTGTGCCCGTGGCTCCGGCAGCGGGTGAGTTGGCCCATCCGCATGGCTTGCTGGGCGATCTGCTGTGCCTGGCTGCTGGCGCGGCATGGGGCGCCACGAGGGTGGTGGTGCGCTGTTCGCGCCTGGCGCACGTGCCGGCCACGCAAGTGGTGCTGTACCAGTTGACGGCGGGCTGCGTGCTGCTGCTGGGCGCGGCAGCGTTGTTGGGCCAGTTGGCCTTCGCGGCCACGCCCCTGGTCATCGGCAATCTGGTGTTCCAGTCCGTGATTGTCTCGTTTGCCAGCTTGCTGGCGTGGTTTCATTTGCTGCGCCGCTATCTGGCGTCGCGCCTGGGCATATTTTCCTTCCTGACACCGCTGTTCGGCGTGCTGCTGGGTGCGGTGTTGCTGGACGAGCATGTGTCGATGGCGTTTCTCCTCGGCGCGGCGCTGGTGCTGGCCGGCATTGTGCTGGTCAGTGCAAGCGGCCCGCTGACGCTGTTGTTCGCAGGGCGTGAGAAGCAGGGTAGAGTGGTGCCGTAAGTTTTTTCTGTTCACTTGAGAAAGTATTTCACCATGACACGACTTCCCGACCCGCACTTCGCCGACCGAGTCCGCGCCAGTTTTGATTTACAGAACGCCATGACCCTGATCCGGGCCAGCCTGCCCATGGTGGCGCATGGCAGCACGGAAATCCACGTGCCGCACTGGAGTGGCATCGAGCAGCAGCACGGCTTCGTACATGGCGGGGTGGTGGGCATGATCGCGGACTCGGCCGCCGGCTACGCGGCCATGACCATGGTGCCGGAAGGCGCGTCCGTGCTGACGGTGGAATACAAGATGAATTTGCTGGCGCCCGCCGATGGCGAGAAATTGATTGCGCGCGGCAAGGTGGTGCGGCCCGGCCGCACGCTGATCGTCACGCAAGCCGAAGTGTTTGCCGTCAAGGATGGCCAGGAAACCCTGTGTGCGCTGATGCAGCAAACCATCATGGTGATGCACGGCAAGTCCGAGAAAACTTAACTTAACGAAATGAAATGAAGATCATGCCCACGCCGGACCACACTGAACACTTGCCGCATAGTAAGCCGTTGACGCTGCCAGCCTTGCTGGGCATGCGCGATGCGGGGCAAAAGATTGTCGCCCTGACTTGCTATGACGCCAGTTTCGCCACTCTGATGAATGCCTGTGGCGTGGAACTGCTGCTGGTCGGCGATTCGCTGGGCAATGTAGTGCAAGGGCAAGGCACGACCTTGCCCGTCAGCGTGGCCGACATCGCTTATCACACGGCCAGCGTGGCGCGCGGCAACCGTACGGCCGTGCTGGCGGCCGACATGCCGTTCGGCAGCTATGCCACGCCGCAGGCGGCGTATGCCAACGCCGTCCAGCTGATGCGGGCGGGCGCACACATGGTCAAGCTGGAGGGCGGCGGCTGGCTGTGCGAAACCGTGCGCTTTCTCACCGAACGGGGCATCCCCGTGTTCGCCCACCTGGGCTTGACGCCGCAGTCCGTACACCAATTGGGCGGCTTCAAGGTGCAGGGCAAGACGCCGCACAGCGCGGCCTTGCTGAAAGCCGATGCGCTGGCCCTGCAGGCTGCCGGCGCATCGCTGTTGCTGCTCGAAGCCATACCGGCCGCGCTGGGCCGGGAAGTGTCGGCGCTGCTGGCCATTCCCACCATCGGCATCGGCGCCGGCCCGCACTGTTCAGGCCAGATACTCGTCATGCACGATATGCTCAACGTGTTTCCTGGCAAGAAGGCACGCTTCGTGCGCGACTTCATGACGGGGCAAGCCAGCATCGGCGGCGCCTTCACGGCCTATGTCAGCGCCGTCAAGGAGCGGTCTTTTCCTGCACAGCAACACTGCTTTTAAGCAGCCTTGGCCAATCCTTCCGCTTCCCAAGCAGCCTTGACGCTGTCGCGCTGGGCCACTCTTGCGAGGAAGGCCTGCAGATGCGCCAGCGCGGACAAGTCCACGCCCACGTTCGGCGCCCAGCCGGTAACGACGAACAGATAGGCGTCGGCCACCGTGAATGTGTCGCCCGTCAGATAGGCGCGGCCTTCCAGGCGGCTGTCCACCCACTTGAATTTTTTGCCCAGTTGCTCGATGAATAAGGCCTTGGTGGCGGCGTCGAAGCGGGGATCGAACAGGGGACTGAACGATTTGTGCAGCTCGGACGTGATGTAGTTCTGCCATTCCAGCACCTTGTAGCGGGCAAAGTTGCCCGCGGGCGGCAATAAATCCTGCCTGCCGGCCCGTTCGGCGATGTACTGGGCGATGACGGGGCCTTCGCTCAAGGTCGTGCCATCGTCGAGCGCCAGCAGCGGGACCTGGCCTTTCGGGTTGAGGTCGTAGTAATTGCCGCCTTCCTGCGTGCGGTGCTGGCCCAGGTCGACCTTCACGAGGGTGAAGGCCGCCCCTGTTTCGCGCAGGATGATGTGCGGCGCCTGCGAGCAGGCGCCCGGCGAATAAAAGAGTTTCATGGCGATCCTTGAACAGGTGGGAAAGCAGCCACTATAGTCCTGTGCCGCCGCACCGTAAATGCGTGTTCGTGTGGTGACTATGCGCACCCGGTGAACGATTGCGCTGGCTCAAAGCCGGGGATGGCGCAAGGTGTCGAGCAGCAAGGTAAACGCGGGCGAGGGGTGGCGCCGGCTCGGGTAATACAGCTTGTAGCCCGCATACGTGGGGCACCAGTCGTCGAGCACGCGGATCAGGCGGCCATCGGCGACGTAAGGCTGCACCACATCTTCGGCCATGCAGGCCAGCCCCAGGCCGTCGAGCGCCGAATGCAGCCGCATGGCCATGTTGTTATAGATCAATTGTCCTTCCACGCGCACTTTCAGCTCCTGCCCATCCTTGGCAAATTCCCAGGCGTACAGGCCGCCCAGGGTGGGCAGGCGCATGTTGATGCAGTTGTGCGCCATCAAGTCCTGCGGCGTGACGGGCGGCGCATGGCGGGCGAAGTAGGCGGGAGAGGCAACGATGGCCATGCGGAAATCCGGGCCGATGGGCATGGCGATCATGTCCCTGGCCACTTGCTCGCCCAGGCGCACGCCCGCGTCGCAACGGGCGGCCACGATATCGGTCATGCCATTGTCGACGACGACTTCGATGTGGATGTCGGGATACTCGGGCAGCAAGCGGGCGATGGCCGGCTGCAGGACGGTCAGCGCCGCATGTTCGCCCGCGCTGATGCGGATGTTGCCGGCCGGCTTGTCGCGCCGCTCGCTGAGCAGGGCCAGCTCCGCCTCGATCTCGTCGAAGCGGGGCGCCACCGTGCGCAGCAGCTGTTCGCCCGCTTCCGTGGGAGAGACGCTGCGCGTGGTGCGCACCAGCAGGCGCAGACCGAGCCGTTCTTCCAGCGCGCGCACCGTCTGGCTCAAGGCCGACTGCGACACGCCCAGCCTGGCCGCCGCCCGGGTAAAACTGCCTGCGCGGGCCACGGCCACGAAGGCGAGGATGTCGTTGAAGTTGGTCTGCGCCATGGTGGGCTGCCTTTCTCATTCATTAGTGACACTAATAAGTTCATGCGGACTTTAGCATCTATTCATGGTAATGGGGAAGGCATACAGTGGCGGCATGAAAACTGTTCCCGATCCCGCTGTCCCCGCCGCGCCGCACAAGGCGGCCATCCTCGCCATCATCCTCGTCAGCTATGTGATGATCGTGCTCGACACGTCCATCGTGCTGACGGGCTTGCCGAAAATTCACCAGGAACTGGGCTTTACGGATACGGGCCTGGCCTGGGTGCAAAGCGCGTATACCCTGACGTTTGGCGGCTTGCTGCTGCTGGCCGCGCGCGCCGGCGATGCGGTTGGCCGGCGCCGCCTGCTGCAGCTGGGCCTGGCGCTGTTCACCGTGGCGTCGCTGGCCATCGGCCTGGCGCAGTCGCCGGCCATGCTGATCGCCGCGCGCGCCATCCAGGGCGTGGGCGCGGCCATCCTGGCGCCGTCCACGCTGGCTTTGCTGCAAACCACGTTCGCGGAGGGGCGTGAGCGCACGCGGGCCATCGCCCTGTACAGCGCCGTGGCGGGCATCGCCGCCAGCGTGGGCCTGGTGCTGGGCGGCGTGCTGGCCGAATGGCTGTCGTGGCGAGTCGGTTTCTTCCTCAACCTGCCCATTGGCGCGGCCATGCTGGCGGCAGTGCGCCGTTTCATTGCGGAAAGCGCCCGCAACCGGGGCCAGTTCGACGTGGCCGGCGCCGCCAGCTCGACCGTTGGCATGTCGGCCCTCGTGTATGGCTTGATCCGCTCGGCCGGCGCCGGCTGGGGTGACTACCTGACGCAAGTCGCCCTGGCGGCGGGCATGTTGCTGCTGGCCGCGTTCATCGCCATCGAGCGGCGCGCCGCGCAAGCCATCCTGCCGCTGCGTCTGTTTGCCGATAGGCAACGCAATGCTGCGTACGGGGCCAGGGTGCTGTTCCTGGGCGCCATGGTCGGCTTTTTCTTTTTCACCACGCAATTCCTGCAAGTGGTGCTTGGCTATCCGCCATCGCTGACGGGCCTGGCCTTCTTGCCCATGACTTTGGTGAACTTCGGCGTGGCCCTGTGCGTGCCGCGCTTGACGCGGCGCTTCGGCAATGCGCGCCTGCTGGCCATGGGCCTGGGCTTGACCCTGCTGGGCATGGCATGGCTGAGCCGTGTCGATGCAGGTACGGCCTACTGGCTGGGTGTGGCCCTGCCGATGGTGCTGATCGGCGCGGGGCAGGGCATGGCCCTCAGTCCGCTGACGGCGGCCGGCGTGGCCGGCGTGCCGGCGCAGGATGCGGGCGCGGCATCCGGCATCGTCAACGTGGCGCACCAGCTGGGCAGTTCGCTGGGGCTGGCGACGCTGGTGGCGATCTCGGCTGTTGGCGCGGGCCAGCTGGCGGGCGTGCCGCTGCTGGCGCACCGCGTGACGCTTGCCCTGGGCAGCGCGAGTGCCATGCTGGCGCTGGCCTTGCTGCTGGTGCTGACTTGTCAGGCGCGCCCGCCGAGGCTGCCTCCGCCATCCACTGCCAAGACTTGACCTGTCACGTAACTGGCCTGCTCCGATAGCAGGAAGCCGGCGGCGGCAGCGACTTCATCCGGCTGTCCCAGCCGCCGCATTGGTATCGTGGCAAGCACCTGGCGTTCCATTTCGCTGCCGACGGGGCGCGTCTTGCGGAACAGTGCCGTTTCCACGGGGCCTGGGGCGATCGCATTGACCGTCACGCCGTGCTGGGCCAACTCCAGCGCCCAGGTTCTCGTGCAGCCGACCAGGGCGCTTTTGGCGGCGGAATAGGCGGTGCGGTCCACGCTGCCGTAGACTGCGCGGCTGCAGATATTCACGATGCGGCCATAGCGGCGCTGCTTCATCGCATCCACGAACTGCTGTGTCACCTGGATGGCGGCGCGCACGTTCAGGTCGAACACGCTCTGCAAGGTGGCAAAGTCGATTTGACCCAGCGGCTGGGGCGAGGCAATGCCCGCATTGTTGACGATGCCATCGATATCAAACTGTTTTTCCAGCGCCTTGAGAACCTGCGCCGTCTGCGCCAGATCGGCCAGATCGCAGGCCACCAAGGTGCCCGGAAAGTCGACGCCCGCAACGTGCCGCGCGATGCCGATCACCCGATGGCCTTGCTGATGCAGCAGGGTGCAGATGGCATGGCCGATGCCGCGTGTCGCGCCGGTGACGAGGAAAGTACGAGATGTCATGGGGAGGAGGTCCTTTGGCCTGGAAATGTCTGCCTGCGAAGGCTACACTTTTTTGCAAAGTCACGTCGCCGCAGCGGCCGACCATTCGCGCAGCAATTGCCCGAACGCTTCGGCCGCCGCCGTGCTGCCGGCGGCGCGCCAGACGAGCTGGAACTGGGCAGCGGGCAAGGCGGGCAAGCCATGCTGGCCATCGATGACGACCATGCCCGCTTCCAGGTCGCCTTGCGGCAGGGCCGTGACGGCCAGCCCAGCCAGCACGGCGGCGCGTAGTCCCTGCTGGCTGGGCGAGGTGAACGCCACGCGCCAGTCGAGCCCGGCGCCATCGAGGGCGTCGACGCCCACTTGCCGGTGCAGGCACGGCGCCGGTGAAAACGCCAACGGCAGGGGCAGCGCGCCGTCGTGGTGGTGGAAATCGTGCGCCGCGGCCCAGACGAAGCGCGTGCGGCGCAGCACGGCCGTCTCATCGCCGCTATCGGCCGGGGCCATGACGACGGCCAGGTCCAGCGCATCGGCGGCGACGAGTTGCTGCAAGTCAAGATAGGTGCCCACCGTGACATCGAGCCGCACGGCGGGAAACAGGTGCGCGAATTGCGCCAGCAGGGCGGGCAGGCGCGCGCCCATGAAATTTTCCGGCACGCCAAAGCGCACGGCGCCCGCGATCGAGGAACGCTGGAAGCGCCGCGACAGGGCATCCTGGGCCGCCAGGATCTGCCGCGCGTGGCGCAGAAAATCCTCGCCGTCTTCCGTCAGGCGCAGGCTGCGCGTCGTGCGCTGCAGCAGCGCCGTGCCAGCCTGCTGTTCCAGGCGGCGGATCTGGTGGCTGACGGCGGACTGGCTCAGGTGCAGCCGTTCGGCGGCGCGTGTAAAGCCGCCCGTGTCCGCTACGGCAAGCAAAGCGCGCAGCAGGGCGGTATCGAAGTCCATGGCGTCTAGTTCCTGTGATTCATGATGAAAATGAATGAATTGTACAAAATTTTATCATTTCCCTCATGAGTCGAGGCTTTCTAGAATGGCGGCTCGCGGTGCGCCGTCCCCACGCGCGCCTCCATGACTACCGACATCAAGGCTTCGATGCACCTGACTACTTCGCAACAAAATACACTGACCCTGGCCGCCGTCTGCCTGGCCTCGCTCATGTTCGGCCTGGAAATTTCCAGCGTGCCCGTCATCCTGCCCACCCTGGAAACGCTGCTGCATGGCGACTTCAAGGATTTGCAGTGGATCATGAACGCCTACACGCTGGCTTGCACCACGGTGCTGATGGCCACGGGCACCCTGGCCGACCGCTACGGCCGCAAGCGCTTGCTGCTCGCCAGTCTGGCGCTGTTCGGCGTCAGTTCACTGGTCTGCGGCTGGGCCGGCAGCACGGGTGTGCTGATCGCCGCGCGCGCGCTGCAGGGCGCGGCCGGCGGCGCCATGCTGATCTGCCAGGTGGCCGTGCTGTCGCGGCAGTTCCCGGCCGGCGCCGCGCGCGGCAGGGCGTTTGGTGCCTGGGGCATCGTCTTTGGCATCGGCCTGGGTTTTGGCCCCATCATCGGCGCGGCCATCGTCGCGCTGTCAAACTGGCAATGGGTATTTCTCGTGCACGGGCCGCTGGCCGTCGTCGCGCTGCTGCTGGCGGGCCTGGGCGTGACGGAATCGCGTGACCCGCAGCGGCGCAATCTGGACGTGGCGGGCATCGCCACCTTGTCGCTGGGCGTGTTCAGCCTGGCCTGGTGCATCACGCAGGGGCCGGCGCTGGGTGTCACGGACCCGCGCACCGTGGGCAGCCTGGCCGTGGCGCTCGTCAGCCTGGTGCTGTTTGCCGCCATCGAACGGCGCCAGCCCGAACCGATGGTCGATTTTGCCGTCTTCCGCATCCGCCGCTTCTCGGGCGCCTTGCTCGGCTCGGCGGGCATGAACTGCAGTTTCTGGCCGTTCATGATCTATCTGCCCCTGTACGTGCAGCATGGCCTCGGCTACAGCAGCCTGGGCACGGGCCTGACCCTGCTGGCCTACACCTTGCCCACCTTGCTCATGCCGCCGCTGGCCGAGCGGCTGGCGCTGCGCTACCGCGCCGACCTGGTGATCCCTGCCGGCATGCTGGCCATCGGCGCGGGTTTCCTGTTGATGCTGTGGGGCAGCCATGCGGACGCCGCCAGCTGGCTGACGATCCTGCCCGGCTGCCTCCTGGCGGGCACGGGCCTGGGCTTGACGAATACGCCCGTCACCAATACGACGACGGGCGCCGTGCCCGGCGAACGGGCCGGCATGGCGTCCAGCATCGACATCAGCGCGCGCATGGTCAGCCTGTCCATCAATATCGCGCTGATGGGTTTTATTCTCGTCGAAGGCATCCAGTCCGCCTTGCGGCCCCGTCTGCCTGGCGGACTGGACGCGGCCACCGTGCGCGCCATGGCTGAGGACTTGTCGGCAGGCAAGGGTGCCGGCGCGCTGCCGGCCGGCGTGGCCCAGCTTGCGCTGGCGCAAGGCTTTGGCGCCGTGATGCTGTACGGCGGCGTGGCCGCCTGCCTGTTCGCCGTGGCCAGCTGGCTGGTGTTTGGCGCCGGGAGGGTGAGTGCGCCAAGTGCGGGAAGGCTATAATCGGGGCACGTTGACAAGTGTTGCTCAACGTCATTACGAGGCTGCCCATGCATAAACTGATTTCCGAACTCACCCGCCTGTACCTGTTCGAGGAACAGCAGCACTACGTCGATGCGCAGGGCGGCGTCCAGCCTTTGACGCCGGCCGTGCTGGCACGCCACCTGTCGGGCGAGCAGACGGTGGCCGTGCAACTCGTGACCGAGAGCGGCCTGACGCGCGCGCTGGTGCTGGAGTTTGGCGGCAAGGGCGGCGGCGAGGCGCACTGGAGCGCGCTGTGCATGATCGCCAATGCCGTGCAGCACGAGCTGGACTTGCCGGCGCCCGCCGTCAGCATCTCGGGCACGGCGTTCCAGTTATGGCTGTCTCTGGCCACGCCCGTGCCCGTTGCCCAGGCGCGCCAGTTCGTGCAGCTGCTGCGTTCCACCTTTTTGCCTGCTTCGACCGACATCCTCGCCGCAGCGCCGCCAGACTACGTGACGCAGGCGGCGCTGCCGCCATGCCTGCAGCCATCGGGCAAGTGGGCCGCCTTCATCCACCCCAGCATGGGCGCCGCCTTCGTCGACGAGCCGGGCCTGGACATGCCGCCGCCGCCCGCCGCCCAGCTGGGTTTCCTGGAAAGCTTGCGCAGCATCACTCCGGCACAATTCGCGCAGGCGCTGGCGAAGCTGCAGGGACATGCGGGGCTGGCTGATGCCGTGCCCGCTCTCGCGCCCGTCGCCGCGCCATTACCGGCGGTAAAGCCCGTTACGCAGCCAGGCTTGCTGCTGCAGGACGCCACACTGGAGGACATCGTGCGCTGGCTGCATGCGCGTAACATCGAGCCGACGTTCCGGCACAGGTTGCCGTAGCGGCTTAGACACCCAGGAGGCAATATGACAGTCAAGCGCATGGACAACGTCGGCATCGTCGTGGAAGACATCGATGCCGCCATTGAATTTTTCACCGAACTTGGACTCGTTCTCGAAGGGCGCGCCCCAATTGACGGCGACTGGGCCGATGGCGTCACCGGTCTGCGCGGCATGCGCGTGGAGATTGCCATGATGCGTACGCCGGACGGTCACAGCCGTCTCGAGTTATCCCGTTTCCTCGCGCCGGCCGTGGTCGCCGATCACCGCGACGCCCCAGTGAACGCTCTCGGTTACCTGCGTGTCATGTTTACCGTCGAGGATATCGACGATACGCTCGTCCGGCTCGTCCAACGCGGCGCGAAGCTGGTCGGCGAAGTAGTCCGGTACGAACACATGTATCGGCTCTGCTACATCCGTGGTCCCGAAGGCATCCTCATCGGACTTGCCGAACAGCTCCCGCGGCAGACGCCCTGAGGGAAGCCGCCGGAAGTAGAAAGCCAAAGGCTCGCCGTCCAATCCCTTGCTGAGGCAAGCCTGCGCGAAACGCCGCGGCGGGAAATTGCTGCCGCATCGCTGCATATCGGCCGGCGACTTTCTGTCATCATGGCATGGTCATGTCCAGACCGACCATGCTGACGACGAAGAAGGTGACGATCCCGAGTGCCAGAAGCAATAGCGCGAAGATGGCGACCACCTTGCCGCTCGCGCGCAGCACCGCGCGATTCTGCTTCGCCTTATCCTTATCCTTCTTGCCTTGATCGTAATGCCACTTGATGGCGAAGAACATGCCGGTGGCGAGCACGAGTGCCTTGAATGTCACGAAGACTATAGGGGTCCAATCGATCATTTTGCGTATTTCCAGTCTATTACTTGATTACTTGACACTATCTGTCGTGAGGCGCACTGCCTCAAATTGCTGCTTCAGCAGCTTCTGTTCCAACTTTTTCTTCAACTATCCCCCAGGCATCCTGTTTGACTCTTTCATTATAGCCAGCTCTGAAATAACGACGGTATCGAGCGCAGCGATGCGCCGCATGCGGATGAGTGAGGAAAAAACGTCTGCGACTGCCATGCAAGGATGGTGTTGCTGCACGTTATGAGGCATACTACCTTAAAACAATCTCCATACATTGAGACAAAATGTCCCAGTTAAAAACCATACAAGATGAAAATTTGACGGGCTGGTTGCCGCGATTGGCCGGGAACAAGGGGCCACGTTTTTTGCAAATTGCGGATGCCTTGCAGGTGGCGGTGGCAGACGGCTCGCTGACAGCGGGCGACCGTCTGCCGACGCAGCGCCAGTTGGCGGCACAGCTGGGCGTCGACCTGACGACGATCACGCGCGCCTACGACGAAGCCAGACGCCGCAACTTGCTGGAGGGGCGCGGCGCGCGCGGCACGTATGTCGCGGCGCCGAAAGTCGAATTGACCGCTATCCTCGACCTGAGCATGAATACGCCGCCACCGCCGGAGGGCGTGGACTTCGACGACATGTTGCGACAAGGTTTGTCTCAAGTACTGATGCGCGCCGATAATGAGTTGCTGATGACCTATCACTTGGGCGGGGGAAGCGACTCCGACCGCAAGGCCGGAGCCAGGTGGCTGGAACCGATGTTCGGACCTCTGGATTCAAGGCAGGTGGTTGTCTGTCCCGGTGCGCAAGCGGCGATCGCCGCATTGATCCTTGCGCTGACGGAGCCTGGCGATGTGATCCTGGCAGAGCCGACGAGTTATCCGGGCTTGCGTGCCGCTGCGGCCCAGTTCGGCCGGCACGTCATCGCGGTGGGCGCGGACAAGCACGGGATGCTGCCTGAGCTGCTTGAGGAAGCGTGCCGCCAGCACCAGCCCGCGCTGGTCTACCTCAATCCGACATTGCAGAACCCGACCGCCATCACCATGCCGGAACGCCGGCGCAAGGAGCTGGCCGGCATTGCGCAGCGCTGCAATGTACGCATCGTCGAGGACGATCCCTACTGGCTTCTTGCCGATGCTCCGCCGCCGCCCGTTGCCGCGTTTGCCCCGGCGCAGGTGCTCTACATCTCCACGCTGTCGAAATGCCTCACGCCCGGCTTGCGTGTCGCCTTCGTGCTGATACGCGACCCGGCGGAGCGCGAGCGTTTCCTGGTCGCGCTAAGATCATTTGCGCTGATGGTCGCTCCTCTGACGGCCGCCCTGGCCACGCAGTGGATACTCGACGGCTCGGCTGACAGATTGATGGAAGGCGTACGCAAGGAGGCGCGCCTGCGCCACCGGATGGCGCGCGATGTGCTGGCGGGCCGCTACAGCGGCGCCGGAGACGGTCTGCATGTATGGCTCGAGTTGCCCGCGTATTGGAACTCCTCGCAGCTTGCGCTCGCAGCCGCCAGCTACGGCATCGCCGTCACGCCGGCGGAGGCGTTCGCAACGGGCAGCGCATCCGTGAACGCCATTCGCATCTCTTTGGGCAGCATCAAGGACCGTGGACGCTTGCAGGCCGGTCTTCAGCGGCTGTCTCACCTGCTTGCGCGGCGGCCCGAGTCGTTCAGCGCTGCCGTGGTGTGACTGGCCGGGATGCGCCTCCGTATTGCCAGAAGCATCCCGGCATCAGGCCGCCATTTCCCTTGCCAGTGCCGACACCAGTTCCTCCGCCCCCATTTCCCGCGCCAGCGGCGCGCCCTGGCCGGCCCATTGCGCGGCGAATTCGCTGTCGCCGTGCCGGCTGGCCAAGGCGTTCAATTGTTTGGCGGCATCGTAGGCAACGGGATAGTCGGCTGGGGGCGGGCTGCCCGGCGCTTCGCCATGTTCGATCAGCCGGTTCACCATGCCGCGCGCCAGACGGCCCGAGAGCACGCTGGTCAGGCGCGTGCTTGCGGCCCGCGCGCTTTGCAGGTTGGCGCGGTAGCCCGCATTGGCCGACGATTCCGGGCACAGCACGAACGCCGTGCCCAGCTGGGCTGCCGCGGCGCCCAGGTCCAGCGCGGCGCGGACGCCTTGTCCATCCATGATGCCGCCGGCCGCGATCAGGGGCAGGGTGGTGCGGCCCGCCAGCAGGCGCAGCAGCACGCTGGTGCTGTGGCGCTCGTCCGGCGCTTGCGGGTCGAAGACGCCACGGTGGCCGCCCGCTTCCACGCCTTGCGCCACGATGGCGTCGACGCCCGCCTGTTCGATCAGCATCGCCTCGCGCAGATTGGTGGCCGTGGCCATCGTGTAGACGCCGGCCTGGCGCAGGGCGGCGATCTGCTGCCGCGCCGGCAAGCCGAAATGGAAGCTGACGACGGCGGGACGCTGTTCCAGCAGCAGGGCAAACGCTGTCTCATTGCCGAGAAAGGTTTGATATATCTCGTCGAGTTCCGTAGGCACGGCCGCGCCCAGTTCCGCGAACAGGGGCGCCAGATGGGCCAGCCAGTCCGCCTCGCGCCGCGCATCCCTGACCGCCGGCGCATGGCAGAACACATTCACGTTGAAGGGGCGGTCCGTCAGCGCGCGCGTGTCGGCCATCATCTGGCGCGCCTGCGCCACGGTGCCGGCGCCGATGGCCAGCGAACCGAGGCCGCCCGCGTTCGAGACGGCGGCCGCCATGCGCGGCGTGGAGACGCCCGCCATCGGCGCCTGGATGATGGGGTGCTGCAAGCCGAGACGGTCGAGGAAGCGCTGGGACGTGCTCATGATGTTTCCTTCATGAAATTGAGGATATTGCGCAATATTCTTGTTTGAAGAATATAATAGCATAATAATTCTTAAATCGAGAACATGATGGACATGGAATCCCTGACGATTTTTTGCGCCGTGGCCAGTGAACTGAGCGTCACCCAGGCCGCAGCCAGGCTGGGCCGCGCGCCGTCCAGCGTCACCACGCGCATCCAGCAGCTGGAAGCCGATATGGGTGCCGACCTGTTCGTGCGCGCCAATAAACGCATGGCCCTGACGGCGGCGGGCGAGCGCTTTCTCGAGTATGCGCAGCGTTTGCTGGCGCTGGCGGAAGAAGCGCGGCATGTCGTCACGGGCGGGCGCGACGGCGGCACCCTGCGCGTGGGCAGCATGGAAAGCACGGCGGCCAGCCGCTTGCCGGCGCTGCTGGCCGCGTATCACGCCCGCTATCCGGACACGCGCCTGGCGCTGAGCACGGGGCCGTCGCGCCCCCTGATCGAGCAAGTGCGCACGGGTTTGCTCGACTGCGCTTTCGTCGCCTTGCCGCCAGCGTTCGGCGGCGCCGCCGCGCTGAAAGAGCTGGGGCTGGCATCGACCGCCGTGTGGCGCGAGGAATTGTGTCTGTTGCTGCCGGCCAGTGAAGGGCAGGCGCGCCACGCCATCGACGTGCGCACGCGCTCGCTGGCGGCCTTTCCGCAGGGCTGCACCTACCGTGGCATCGCCGAAGAGCTGCTGGGCGTGGCAGGTTCGACCGATTGGCGCGTGCAGGAGTTGAGTTCGTATCACACCATGATCGCCTGCGTGGCGGCTGGCGCCTGCGTGACCGTGCTGCCGGCCAGCGTGCTGGCGCTGTCCGATGCGCCAGCCACCTTGACAACGCTGTCCGCCGGGCAAGCCGACACGGTGCTCGTGTGGAGAGTCGGATTCGACGTGCCCGCCTTTCAGCATTTGCTGGTGCAACTGGGCGAGGCGGCGCCGTGAGCGGGGCGGCCAGGCTGCGTTCGGCCATCGCCGCGGCGGTCATTCTCGCCATCGGCATGGGCTTCGGCCGCTTCGCCTTCACGGCCATCTATCCGCAGATGGTCGAGGAAGGCGTCTTGAGCTTGCGCGAAGGCAGCCTGGCCGCCTCGGCCAATTATGCCGGTTACCTGCTGGGCGCCATCCTGGCCATGCGCGCGCGGGCCCGTAGCGCGCACCGGCTGTGCCTGTGGTCGGCGGCCGGCACGGCGCTGTGCCTGGGCGTGCTGGCGGTGCCGATGCCCGTCTGGCTCATCGTGGCGGTGCGGGGCGTGGCGGGCGTCTTCAGCGCCCTGGCCATGGTGGCCGCCTCCTTGTGGCTGCTGGAACAGCGCCGGCATGGCCGCGGCGCGCCGCTGCTGTACGCGGGCGTGGGCGTCGGCATCGCCGTCTCGGCCGAATTGCTGGTGCTGGCCTCGCAGCTGGGCTGGCACAGCGCGGGCATGTGGCTGCTGCTGGCCGGGGGCGCCGCGCTGGCGGGGCTGGCGGCCGCGCCCGCGATTGCCGCTGGCGGACCGGCGACGCTGGACGCGCCGCCGCACGCCATCGCACCGGCGCTGGCGTCCGTGGCGCCGTGGCCGCTGGTGCTGATCTACGGCTTGGCGGGACTCGGCTACATCGTCACGGCCACGTATTTGCCCGTGCTGGTCGGCGCGGCCTTGCCCGGCTTGAATTCCGCCCACGTGTGGGCCGTGTTCGGCCTCGGGGCGGCGCCCTCGTGCTTCCTGTGGCACCGGCTGCACGAGGGCCTGGGCACGCGCCAGGCGCTCAGGCTGAACCTGCTGCTGCAGGCGCTGGGCGTGGCTTTGCCCGTGCTGGCGCCCTCGGCCGCCGGCTACCTGCTCAGCGCCATCCTCGTCGGCGGCACGTTCGTCGGCACGGTGACCATCGCCATGCCGGCCGCGCAGCGGGCAGCCGTCAAGGCGGGCACCAACATGATGGCAGGCATGACGGTGGTGTATGGCGTGGGTCAGATCATCGGCCCCATGCTGGCTGGCAGCCTGTATGCGCAGTCGCACAGTTTCAACAGTTCGCTGCTGGCGGCCGCCGGCGCGCTGCTGCTGGCCATCATCGTGAGCTTGCGGCTATAAAGTTCAAAGACCGAAGGCGCGGCGCATGAAAGCGTGCCGCAGCGCGTTGACCCTGGCGGAATCGCGCGTGAAGTACAGCTTATTGGTCAGCAGCACCGCATAGCGGCCGCGCTGCGGGCTGATCCACAGGGCCGTGCCGGTGAAACCCTGGTGGCACCAGATGTCGTCCTGCGGCCCGCTGCCTGTCGCCGGGTGCCAGAACAGGCCGCGCGACGGGCTCAAGGAACCCGTTTGCACGGTCAGCGAATCACGCACCCAGCCGGCGTCGAACACCTCGCCATGGCGCTCCTGCGCCAGCATCGCCTGCAGGAAGCGTTGCAGGTCCGGCACATTCGAAAACAGCCCGGAAATGCCGCATACGCCGCCCAGCAGCCGCGTCGAAAAATCATGCGTCACGCCGGCAAGATGGGCGCCCGCCTGCTCGCAATACTCGGTCGGCGCGACCAGCTTGCCATGCGCAGCCGGCAGCGGGCCAAAGCGCGTGGCGGCCATGCCCAGCGGCCGCAGCACATGTTCTTCCAGGGCCTGGTCCAGGGGCATGCCCAGCAGCCGCTCGATGACCAGGCCGAGGATCAGGGCCGCGCGGTCCGTGTAGTCGACCGCCTGGCCTGGTATGCCTTCCAGCGGTTCGCGCAGCACGCCGCGCACGATATCGTCGTACACCTCGCCATAGCTGGCGCGCAGGCGGGCGCGCAGCGGCAGGCCGGCCGTATGCGTGAGCAGCTGGAAAATCGTGACGGGCGCCAGCGCATAGCCGTGCGTGCCGGGCAGCACGTCGGCCAGGCGGGTGTCCAGGCCCAGGCGTTCCTGCTTCAGCAGCCGGCCCGTCAGCGACCAGACGCTGATGATCTTGGTCAGCGACGCGATGTCGAACAGAGTGTCGACCTGCATCGCGGCACTGGCGGGATCGGGCGTGAGCCGCCCGGCCGCGCCCGCCACGCCGTCGTCGACGGTGCCCACGGCCCAGGCCGCACCCGGGAAAATGTGCTCGCGTACGCCGGCCTCCGCCAGCGCTGCCAGCTGGTCCGTATGGTTGCTTATCTGCATATTAATTGGGCTGTGTTTATCTGCTTGTCGTCTGCCGCTGGCACTCCCAGCCAGCGCGCCACCGATTGCGCCAGCCATTCGCCCTCATCGAGCGGCAAGTCGTGGCCCGCATCGCCGTGGATCAGGCAATCGGCTTGCCAGACGCGCGCCAGGCGCTGCGAGCAGCGGTGGTCGACCAATTGATCTTGCGCGCCGGCCATCACCAGCACGGGCATGGCCGGACGGCTGGCGGGGGCGCGGTAGCGGGCGGCCGACAGCAGCTGGCGCAGCGCATTGCACCGGTTGACCGGATATTCCTGCTGGTAACTGAGCCAATCCGCCAGCAGCGCCGGATTGCCATGGGCGTGCCTGCGGCTCGTCAGGCGCAGGATCAGCGCTTCCTGGCTGCGTGCATCACCGGCCAGCAACTGGCGCAGCAGGGCGCCGTAGTTTTGCCAGCGCAGGCGCCGGTAAAACGGGCTGTATGGCCGCATGCTCGTGTTGACGAGCACGCAGCGTGCGATTTCCTGCGGATAGCGGCTTGCCCATTCGACGGCCACCATGCCGCCCAGGGACAGGGCCAGCAAGTGGTATGGCGCGGGGATGCCGCGCGCCAGCAAGTGATGGCGGCAGTTCTCCACCATGGCGGCCACGCGGGTGGCGCTGTCTTCGTCGTGGCGCGTGCCGTTGCCGGGCAGGTCGGACGTGACGATGCGGGCGCCGGGCAGGGCGCGCGCCAGGGTGGCGGGGAAGCTGCCCCAGTGGCGCTGTTCGCGCATCAGGCCGCGCAATAAAATCCAGGTGGGCGTCGTCATGATTCGTACCATTGCGCCAGGGCGCGCCGGCGCTGCGCCTTGCGCAGCAAGCCTTCCGGCATCCAGCGGCCGTGGCTGCTGGCGGCGCGCATGAGGAAATCGAACCACACCAGGTGCCGCCGCAGCACGCGCTGCAAGCGGTGCGCGGCCGTGGGGTTGAAGATGCTGACCCGGTTGAACAGCTGGCGCGGATTTTTCTTGACCCACAGCCACGAGCCCATTTCCAGGGTCAGGGGCAGGAACACGCGGCCCGTGTAGCTGGTGCCGTTCAGGTACAGATAGTCCCACAGGTCGCCATGCGTGCGGTATTGCCGGCTTTGCGGCTCGAACACATAGTTGTGGTTGGGGTAGCTCTGGCTGAACAGCTCTTCCAGCGCGCCGATCTCGGCCAGGTGTTCGATCGGCACCTTGGTGTGGGCGTGCGGAAACCAGATGCGGTCGCGCAAGCCGAAGCCGGAATGGCAATCGAGGGCGATGCTGAACTGGCGCGACAGCAGTTCGCGTTCGACGAGGTCGCACACGGCCTGGCTTTCCCGCTCCATCGGCCCTCCGGCCGCGCCCCGGTACCAGGGCAGGCGGGGGCTGTAGCGCTGGCCGCCCAGCATGAACGGCACATTTTCGCGCGCACTCAATGGCGCGTTGCGCATCAGGTCCACGCCGCGCGGATTGCTGCGCGTCGCTTGCCACATGCCGCCCGGATTGACCAGCGGCATGAACACGAGGCGCATGGTTTCCAGTTGCTGGTGCAAGGTGGCGTCCCAGCGCAGGCGCGCGACCAGGCTTTCCAGGAACGAGAGCAGCACTTGCGTGCCGATGCGTTCGAGGCCGTGGATGCCGCCGAAAAAGCCCAGCACGGGCACGTCGGGGCTGGGATTGCCCATGGCGATCGAATACACGGGAAATGCGCGTCCATCGATGGCGATGCTGCAGGGCGCGGCCACTTCCAGGTGACTGCCGCCCTCGTCGATGAGGCGCTTCAGCATGACCAGCTCGGGCAGATTCTTTTCGATCATCAGGCGTCTGAAAGGGAAAGTAGCAGCCAGTGTAGCCGAAATCATTGCCGCGTCCGACGTCCCGCATGGCGAAATTTATTGGTGATAAGCATGTCACGAAGCCGTCATGTTTGCTGTGTAGTCTGTTGCAGTTGACGCAAGGATTGTTCATTGTAAACACCCCAGGCGTCCGCTTTACTCCTCACACGATAGCGACACGATAGCGATATGACAGGCAGCCCGGCATCCGTCCATGTGCTTGCGCTGGCCGGATACCTGGTACTGCTGGGTTTCCTGGCCGCGGTGGGGCCCGTGCGGGCGCAGCCGGCCGACGGCGCCGTCTTGCAGTTCGATATCGCCGCGCAAAACCTCGGCGACGCGCTGGATATATACAGCCGCCGCACGGGCATCGCCGTGCTGATCGACCAGCGTTACGCGCAGCGCCAGTCGGGCGCCGTGCGCGGCCCCTATGCGGCGGGCGCGGCCCTGCAAGTCTTGCTGGAGGGCACGGGTCTGCAATCGCGCCTGTCCGACGCGCAAGCCGTCATCGTGTATGCCCCGGCCGCGGCTTCGGCGCTAGCCGCAGCGGATCTGCCGCCGGCCGCGATGCTGGCCGCCGCCGACATCCCGGGTGCCACGCAGGGCGGCGGCGACCACGCGGCCTATGTGGGCCGGCTGCAGCACGTGCTGCTGGGATTGCTGTGCCGCGCCGCGCAGACGCGCCCCGGCGGCTACCGCCTGGCGCTGCAGCTGTATCTGAATCGCGCCGGCGTCGTCGACCGCGTGCACCTGCTCGACAGCACGGGCTTGCGCGCGCGCGACACGGCGATTGCGCGCGTGGTGCTGGGCATGCGCGTGGGCGCCGCGCCGCTGCCGTCGATGCCGCAGCCTGTTTCCATCCTGCTGCTGCCGCAAGGGCCGGGCAGCGAAGTCGATTGCGTCGCTGGCGTGCAAGGAATCTCCGCGCCATGAGCCTGCCCGACCTGCGCACCAGGCTCAAAGGCCACCTCAGTTCGCGCTACGCCGTGCTGCGCTGGCGCCTCGAACGCGTGGTCGGCTGCAAGCACCACGCGGCCGATGCGCTGCAGGAAACCTGGCTGCGCCTCGAGGCGATGGTGGCGCCCGGTCCCGCCGCCGCGCCCGTCCATAATCCCGACGCCTACCTGCTGCGCATGGCGGCCAATATCGCCACCGATGCCTACCGCCGCGACCGCATTATCGTCACCGAGCGCGAACGCGAGGAGCTGATGCACATGGCCGACGAGACGGGCGACGACATCAGCGACCCGGCGCGCATCGTCTCGGCGCGGCTCGACGTGCAGGCGCTCGACGCGGCCTTGGCGGGCCTGTCGCCGCGCCGCCGCGCCATCCTGACGGCGGCGCGCATCGACGGCATGCTCAATGCGGAGATCGCCGAGCGCTTCGGCATTTCCGTGGCGATGGTGAAGAAAGAATTGCAGGCCGCCATGCAACACTGTAAAACGTGCATGGCCGACGCCGATGCGGCCCAGCGCAGCGATGTGTCGGGCCGCCGTAAATATTGATGAATCCCATGACCGCTTCCGACCGCGATCCACGCGACCTTGTTGAACATGACGACACTGCCATCGGCCGGGAAGCCGCCGCCTGGTGGGCACGCCTGCGTGCCGACGATTTCACGCAGGCCGACGCCGACGCCTTGCGCGCCTGGTGCGCGCGCAGCCCCGCGCATGCGCGCGCCTGGCGCGAACTCAGGCAGGTGTGGCAGGCGCTCGATCCCGCCTTGACCCGCGCCGCCGCCGCGCCGCCGCGGGCAAACGTGCTGGCGTTCCCGCTCCGTCCAGGGCGGCGCGCTTTTCTCGGCGGCGCGCTGGCGGCCGGCGTGGCCGTGCTGGCCCTGCGCCCGCCGCTGGGCGCCTGGCCGTCGCTGCAGGAGCTTGGCGCCGACTACCGCACGGGCACGGGCGAGCAGCGGCAACTGGCCCTGTCGCAGCAGATGACGGTGCAGATGAATACGCAGACGCGCATCGATGTGCGGGCGCCCGAGTCGATCGAACTGCTGGGCGGCGAGGCGGAAATCCTCGCCAGCGGCGCGCGCCAGCCCGTGTCGGTGGTGGCGGGCGCGGGGCGTTTATTGGCGCAGTCGGCCCGCTTCAATGTGCGCCACACGGGCGACGCCGTCTGCGTGACTTGCCTGGCGGGCGCCGTCGAGGTGGTCTGGCAGCAGCGGCGCCAGACCCTTGATGCAGGACAGCAACTGGTGTACGACGACGGGGGCGCGCAGGCGGCCACGACCGCACCAAAGGGCGAAGCGAGCGCCTGGCGCACGGGTGCGTTGTCGTTTGCCGGCAAGCCGCTGTCCCAGGTGGTCGATGAAATCAACCGCTACCGGCCCGGCCGCGTGCTGCTGCGCAATCCCGAACTGGGCCGCCGCCTCGTGCGCATGCGCTTTTCCATCCGCCAGATGGATGGCGCGCTGGCGATGATACGCGACTTGACGGGAGTAGAAATGATCAGTTTGCCGGGCGGCATCGTCTTGCTGAGCTGATCTCGGCGGATGCCGGATGCCCCGGCGGCACGCGTATCAAAATATTTTTCAAAAAACATTATCCCTTCCGCCGCCCAGCTACGTCATGGAGGCATGGACGCTTGCGCTAACGCCAGGCTCCGTTCCCATCCCACTAGCCAGGAAACTATTGCCATGACCAAGCTTCACACTGCCCAGCGCCCAGTCCCAACCGTTGACACGGGCGCGCAGCGTACTTCCACGCTGGGCAGCCGCCTGCGGCTCACGCCGCTTGCTTACGCACTGACCACCATGCTGATGGCGGGTGCCTTCAGCACGCCGGCGCGGGCGCAGCAGGCGTTCAGCGGCGGCTGGTTCGCGGCCAAGGGTGCGGCGCAGAATACGGCTGCCACCTCGGGCCGATTGCCGAATGGCCAGCCGCTGCCCCTGGGCAGCCGGCCCGAGGGCCAGCAACAGCAGGCCAATCAGCAGTTGCAACGCTCGCTCAACAACCTGAACCTGGCCGCGCGCGCCATCGCCGCGCAGCAATCGGCCCAGGCGCAGGCGCGCCAGAGTGCCGCCGGCGGCGCCATCGCGCCGAACGGCCTGGCGCAGGGCGGCTTGCAGGTCGACACCAACAGCCTGACGGCCGGCTGGCTCAATGCCCAGGCGCCCGTGCAGACGGTGGCGAACGGCAAGACGGCCGTGGTGGTGCAGCAGACGGCGGACAAGGCCATCCTGAACTGGGAAACATTTAATGTGGGAAAGGATACGACCCTGACCTTCCAGCAGCAAAAGGACTGGGCCGTGCTGAACCGGGTCAACGATCCGCAAGCGCGTCCCAGCCAGATCCAGGGGCAGATCAAGGCCGACGGCACGGTGCTGCTCGTCAACCGCAACGGCATCGTGTTTACCGGCACGAGCCAGGTCGACACGCGCAGCCTGGTGGCGGCCGCGGCCCGCATCAGCGATACGCAATTCCAGAAAAACGGCATCTACAGCGCCGGCACGGCCGGCGCCACGACATTTACTGACGCGGCCGGCAAGGTACAGGTACAGGCGGGCGCGCGCCTGGCCAGCAATGCGCCCAAGGGCAGCACGGAAGGCGGCGGTTACGTGATGCTGCTGGGCAAGGAAGTGCACCAGGCGGGCGAGATCGCCACGCCCAAGGGCCAGGCCCTGCTGGCCGCCGGCGACAGTTTTACCATTAAAAAAGGCGTGGGCACGGATGGCAATCCGCTGTCGAGCACGCGCGGCAGCGAAGTCACGCCGCAGTTCGCGGCCGGCAGCACGGCGGGCAAGGTCGTCAACACGGGCCTGATCCAGGCGCGCGAAGGCGACGTCACCCTGGCCGGGCGCGACGTGCGCCAGGAAGGCGTCGTGCTCGCCTCCACCACGGCGGCCACGCGCGGCACGATACACCTCAACGCCCTGGGCAGCGACGCGGCCGTCATCGTGGGACGGGGCGCCACCACGGCCATCGTCATCGAGGACGACGGCAAGACGACGGCGCTCGACAGCCAGCGCGACGCCATGCGCGGCCCGGCCGCGACGTCCACGGAAAACATCGTTGCCGTCAACGACCGCCGCGACCAGTCGCGCATCGAGATCGGCAGCACCGGCACGGTGGAATTCATGGGCGACTCGCTGACCCTGGCCACGGGCGGCCAGATCGCCGTCAACGCGGCCAGCCGCAGCCTGCTGCGCGACGGCGCCCAGCTCGACGTCTCCGGCGCCGTGGGCGTGAAGGTGGCCATGGAGGCGAACAATGTCGAGATCAACGTGCAGGGCAACGAGCAGCGCGACGCGCCCGTCAACCGCGACGGCAAGGCCTTGATCAACAACAATATCTGGGTCGACCGCCGCAAGCTGGTGTTCGTACCGAAGGGCACGAACGGCTACGACAGCGACCGCTGGTACACGGCCGGCGGCTTGCTGGAAGTGGCCGGCTACCTGGGCACGCAGGGCCATTCCGTCAGCGAGTGGATGGCGCAGGGCGGCACCGTCAGCTTCGGCGGCAAGGATGTCGTCACGCAAGCTGGTTCTGCCATCAACCTGTCGGGCGGCACCCTCGACGTGCAGACGGGCGCGCTGCGCCAGACCTGGCTCAAGGGCGCGGACGGCAAGCTGTATGAGGCGGGCAGCGCGCCGGCCGACTTGCCGTATGCGGGCGTGTACAAGGGTTACGAGGAAGAACATGCGCGCTGGGGCAAGGATGCCAGCGCGTTCTACGCCAATCCATTGATCGCCGCGCAAAAACGGCTGGAAAACGGCTATACGGTGGGCCGCGACGCCGGCAAGCTGGTGGTCGCCACCGGTTCGGCCGTGCTGGAAGGGGGCATCGCGGGCGAGGTCTTCCAGGGCGAGCGCCAGACCCAGGCGCCGCAGGCCCTGCTCGACGGTTACCAGCAGTCGCAGTTCGCCGCCGCGCAGCGGGGGCAGCTGATCGTCGGCCAGTACCAGCCGATGTTCGACAAGCGCACGGGCGTGCTGCAGCATGCGCTGTCGGCCGTCATGGACGAGGTGCGCCTGACGCGCGTGCAGGACGGCATCGCCGCCGGCCTCGACGTGACAGGCGTGCTGGCTTCAGAGCGCCAGGGCAAGCTGCTGCTCGATACCAACTTGCTCAATGACCAACATCTGGGCGCCATCCGTATCGCCGCGAAAGGATCGATCACCGTCGACAGCGCGCTGCAGGTGGCCGACGGCGGCAATATCACCCTGTTCGGCAAGGACGTGGCCATCAATGCCAGCCTGCGCAGCCATGGCGGCAGCATTGCGGCCGGTAATGTGCTGAATCAGCTCGGCGCGCTGGGCATGAACGACACGGTCGTCAATCCGGGCGGGCCCGTGGGCAAGCTGGTGCTGGCCGACGGCGTGAGCCTCGATACCAGCGGCTTGCTCAGCAATGTGCTGCGCGATCCGCTGGCCGCCGCCGGCCTGCCCTATATCAATGGCGGCAATGTCTCGCTGCGGGCGTACGGCGACGTGCGCCTCGGCAGCGGCAGCCTGATCGACGCCGGCTCGGGCGCGGCCATCCTGTCGCAGGCGAAACAGCAGGGCGGCAAGGGCGGCAATGTGAGCCTGGCCAGTTATGGCGCCAAGGCCGACCTGGTGCTGGGCGAAGGCGCACAAGTGCGCGGCCATGGCGTGCAAGGCGGCGGCAAGCTGGAATTACAGGCAAACAAGATTTTGATCGGCAAAACTGAAAAAACCGAGGCCGGCCCCCTGCACTTGGGCGGCGACTTTTTTGAGCAGGGTTTTTCCAGTTACAGCCTGGTCGGCAAGCAGGGCTTGACGGTTGCGGACGGCACGCAAGTCGACGTGCGCATGCCCGTGCTGCGCGTGGTGGACAATGAAAAACTGGCCCTGTGGACGCCGGAACAGGTCACGGAAAACCCGCTCAAGGGCACCTTGATCCAGCGCAAGGGCGCCAGCCTGGCCCTGCAGGTGGGCGATATCCAGTCCGGCGCGGTGGACATGGCCGGCGCCGAGCTGCTGATAGGCAAGGGCGCCGTGGTGAGCGTCGATGCGGGCCAGTCCATCAAGCTGGCCAGCGTGGGCCAGTTGACGGTGGAAGGCCGGCTGAACGCCTGGGGCGGCAAGATCAGCCTGGGCGGCGTGGGCGTCGACGTGAACGTGTCCGAAGCGGTGGAAGCGGCCGGCCATGGCCGTTCCATCTGGATCGGCGAGAATGCCGTGCTCGACGTGGCGTCGCGCGCCGTCACGGCCACGGACGCGCAGGGCCGGCGCTATGGCAAGGTGGCGGACGGCGGCAGCATCGTCGTCGGCGGCGAAATCGACCACGCGCAGGGCAGTACGTCGGCGGCCAGCCTGTTCGTCGTCGTGCGCGACGGTGCCGTACTCGACGCTTCCGGCGCGCACGCCGTGCTGGACGTGAACGGCGCGGCCATCGACGTGGCCAGCGCGGGCGGCAGCATCGCGCTGGCGTCGAACAATGGCTTGTACCTCGATGGCCAGCTGCTGGCCAGGGCGGGCGGCGCGGGCGCGGCGGGCGGCAGCCTGTCCGTGGCCACGGGCACCCCGATCTACCTGAAAACGCTGGCGACGGACAAGGTGCTGCAGGGGCGCCAGCTGGCCTTGACGCAGCACAAGGTTGCCAGCGACCTGGCCGGCGGCGTGCATGCGCAGGATGCGGCGCAGGACGGGCCGCAGGCGCTGCAGTACGGCCATGGCCGTTACTCGGTCGAGCAAGTGGAGGCGGGCGGCTTCGGCAGCCTGGCCCTGCTCGGCGCCGCCTCCTTCGATGGCGACGTGTCGCTGACGCTGCAGCAAAGCTTCCAGCTGTACGGTGCGCCCGTGCTGGCGCCAGGCAGCAAGCCCGGCGCGAAGATCAGCATCGCGGCGCCGTATGTGCGCCTGGCCAGCCTCAAGCCGGTGGGGCGCGACTACTATGTCACGCCAGGCGGCGCGGATCAGTCGCCGGTGGCCGGCCAGATCAGCATGGCGGGCGACCTGATCGACGTGCGCGGCATGGTCAATATCGTTGCCGACGACGTGCGCCTGAGCAGCCGCGGCGACCTGCGTTTCCTGTTGTCTCCGCTGGGATGGGATGGCAACCAGGCGACGACGGTGCTGTCCACATCGGGCGACATGACCCTCAGCGCGGCCCAGCTTTACCCGGAGACGGGCGCCGGCGCCGCCGTGCGGGCCGGTTATGGCAAGATCAATGGCAAGATAGGCTACGATCCCGCGCACAGCCTGAACTTCGCGCGCACCACCGACAGCGTGCCGGCCATGCCGTATTCCGCCTTCGGCTCGCTGGAGCTGGAGGCCGCGCACATCGAGCAGGGCGGCGTCGTGCGCGCGCCGCTGGGGCGCCTCGCCATCGGCGCGGCAGGCTATGACAATGACAAGAGCCTGAGCGTTAATTTGTTGCCAGGGAGTATCACCTCCGTCAGCGGTGCCGGCCTGGTCATGCCGTACGGCGGCACCCTCGATGGCCAGACCTGGAACGTCAACGGCAAGCCGGCCACCCTGACGGGCGTGGGCGGCATCAATGCGCAGGGCGGCTTGCGCATCGGCGTGGACATGGCCGGCGTGGCCGTGGACGTGCGGCCTGGCGCGCTGCTCGACCTGTCCGGCGGCGGCGAACTGACGGGCGCCGGTTTCATCGCGGGCCGCGGCGGCTCGACCGACGCGCGCTACCACCCGCTGGTACAGGTGGGGGCCAATGGCGGCTTTGTCCTGCCGGGCCTGGCGACGAATCCCGTGTACGCCATCGTGCCCGGCGTGCAGGCGCCGCAGGCGCCCGCGGGCGGCGACAAGGGCGCCGCCGATCCGGCCATCGGCCGGCAGGTGACGCTGGGCGGCGGCGTGCCGGGCTTGCCCGCCGGCACCTATACCCTGATGCCGTCGACCTATGCCCTGCTGCCGGGCGCCTTCCGCGTGGAACTGAACGGCCTGGCGGGCCAGGGCAGCGCCGGCACGCTGGCGCAGCCGCTGCGCAACGGTTCCTGGACCGCGCCCGGCACCCTGTCGATCGCCGGCACGGACATCCGCGCGCCGCTGGCCAGCCAGCTGATACTCACGCCGGCCAAGGCCTTGCGCACCTATTCCCAATACAACGAAACCGGCTATGCGGCCTACGCGCTGGCCGATGCGCAAACGCGGGGCATTCCCCGCGCGCAGCTGCCGGCCGACGCGAAGACGCTCAAGCTGACCCTGGCGCAGGACGGCGGCCCGGACACCTTCCAGTTCAAGGGCACCGGTAAATTCGGCGCCGCCGAGGGCGGCTATGGCGGCACCGTGCTGCTGATGCCGGGCCAGAGTGCCAACGGCGATATTGAAATCCTCGCCGACGGCGCGCCGGCCACCAGCGGCGCCGGGCAGGTCAGCGTGCGCGCGTCAAGCCTGAACAATATCGGCGCGGCCCGCATCGTGGTGGGCAATTCATCCACGGTGGAGTATGGCCAGGGCGGCAATTACGTGAACTTCGGCGTCAATTCGGCGCGCGCCATCTACCTGCGCGCGGGAGCCATCCTGTCGGCGCCCGAGGTATTCCTGGTGGCCCAGGATCCTGGCAATTATGAATTGGGCGATGGCTTGATCGATATCGCCGCCGGCGCCGGCATCAACACTGTGGGCCGCGGCAAGGCCGCATATGACGCCAACGACGGCTTCGTCTACAAGAGCCGCCCGGATGTGCACGTGCTGGCCGCCTCGAACGGTTTGCTCAATGTGGCGCCGGTTGGCGGCGCGACGCGCGGCGGCATCCGCATCGGCGTATGCGACGACGCTTGCGCGGGCACAGGTACGGGCACAGCGAGCCTGTACTCGGAAGGCACGTTGCTGCTGTCGACCACCGGCAGCTTCCAGCTGGACGACACGGCGCGCTACGGCACGCGCAACCTGAGCCTGGCCGTGGGCGCCATCAATATTGGCTCGAACGAGGCGCTGGCGGCGGCCCAGGCCAGCGGCACGCGTTCCACCGGCCTGGCCATGAACCAGGGCTTGCTGGACCGCCTGCTGCGCGGCGATACCAGCACGGGCGCGCCGGCCCTGCAGGCGCTGATGCTGAGCGCGGCCGACAGCGTCAATTTCTATGGCGACGTGGTGCTCGATACCTATGACAAGGGCACGGGGAAATCGACCTTGGAGCGCCTGGTGCTGACCACGCCCGCCATGTATGGCCAGGGCGGCGCCGATGCCGTGGCGACCATCCGCACGGCCAACCTGATCTGGGGCGGCGCCCTGTCGCCGGCCGGCAATGTCATCGCGCATGGCGCCGGCACGGGCAGCGGCACCCTGAACCTGGAAGCGGAGCGCATCGATTTCGGCTTCGGCCCGTTCACGCAGCCGGCCGGCGTCGCCTCGTTCGACCGCCTGGCGCTGGGCTTTGGCAACGTCAACCTGAAGGCGTCGGGCCAGGTCACGGCCAACCACAAGGGCAGCCTGTCCGTCTACCAGGCGCAGGGCGCCTACGAGGCCGGCAAGGGCTTTCAGTACAGCGGCGGCAAGCTGAATATCAGCACGCCGCTGCTGACGGGCGACGCAGGTTCCTCGCACAGCTACACGGCGGGCGGCGCGCTGAAGGTGGCGGCGCCGGCCGGCGCGGCGCCAGCGGCTCCCGTCAAGAATAACGCGGCGCTGGGTGCGCAGCTGGCGCTGAACGGCGACAGCGTGAGCGTGGCGACGGCCGTGGTACTACCGAGCGGCAAGCTCACGATCAGCGCCCAGCACGACATCACCGTGGCCGACGGCGCGCGCATCGACATGGCGGGCCGCAAGAGCACCTTTTTCGACGTGGATAAATACAGCTGGGGCGGCGACGTGACGCTGGACAGCCGCGCCGGCGATATCCGCGCAGCTAGCGGTGCCGTGATCGACCTGTCGGCCGAGAACAACCGCGCCGGCAGCCTGAAGGCCGTGGCCCTCGATGGCGCGGCCGGCATGGTCGACTTGCAGGGCAAGATACTGGGCGGCGCCAGCGGCAGCCACGATGCGGGCGGCACCGTGGTGCCATACAAGAAGGGCAGCGTGGACGTGCGCGCGCAGACGCTGGGCGCGGGCGGCACCCTGGATAGCCAGTTCGCGTCGCTGAACACGCGCCTGACGGAAGGCGGCGTGACGGGCGGGCGCAGCTTTCAGCTGAAACAGGGCGATTTGACGATAGGCAATGAACTCAAGGCGGGCGAGGTGCAGGTATCGCTCGACAATGGCCGCCTGACGGTGGCAGGCACGATCGACGCCAGCGGCGAGCGCGTGGGCAGCATCCGCCTGGCCGGCAAGCATGGCCTCACTTTGGCCGGCAATGCCGTGCTCGACGCGCATGGCACGCTGTTGCGCGTCGACAGCTATGGCAAGATCATCGACAGCCCGAACCGGGCCACGGTGGAATTGAACGCGGGCGAGGGCACATTGGACCTGGCCGGCGGTGCGCAGATCGACCTGCGCCACGGCACGGCCGCCTTGGCCGGCAAGGGCAAGGGCGAATACGACGGCGCCGCGCGCGGCACGCTGGAACTGAGCGCGCCGCGCCTGGGTAGCGGCGGTTCCCGCACGGATGCGGACGCAGCCACCTTTGGTGATATCGCCATCGCCACCGGCGGCGGTTTTACCGTGCGCGGCGCGAAATCGATCGCCGTCAACGCCATGCAGCGCTATGACGACGCGGCCTACGCCACGGACCTGTCGGCCAGCGGCCGCCCTTACCAGGTGATCGACCAGGCATATCTTGACAGCAAGCATGCGGACAGCACGGCCTTCATCGACGCGGCGCTGGTCAACACGAACTTGCGCAATATCAAGCTGGCGGGCTTGAACACGGCCGCGTATGCCGATGCGCTGCACTTGCGCCCCGGCGTCGATATCGTCAGCAAGACGCCGGACGGCGACCTGCTGGTGCGGGGCGACCTGGACCTGTCGGGCATGCGCTACGCCAGCCTCAATCCACGCTTTCAAGCAACAAATGTGCGCGGGTCGGGCGAGGTGGGCAGCCTGTTGCTGCGCGCCGGCGGGGATTTGAGCATCTACGGCAGCATCAACGACGGCTTCGCGCCGCCGCCCGCCACCACGGACGACGGCGGCTGGGTCTTGCTGCCGGGGCGCGACATCAATGGCAGCGACGTCATCGTGCCGGGCCAGGGCGTGACCGTGGCCGACGGCACCTTGTTCCCGGGCGGGATCGCGCTCAATTACGACGTGCCCCTCAAGGGCTTCAATCTGGATGCGGATACGCGCCTGCCCGCGGCCATGACCCTGGACCAGGCCGTCACCTTGCCGGCAGGCACGGTGCTGGCGGCCGCCGTGCGCGACAGCGCCGGCAATATCGTCCACGCGGCCGGCAGCCTGCTGGCCACGGCGCAGACCTTGACAGCCGGCATGCGCCTCGATGCGGGCAGCGTGCTCAGGCAAACGGTGAAAGTGCGCGCCATGACCTGGCCCAAGGGCGTGCCGCTGCCTGGTGTGGCGGGCGAACGCTCGGTGTTCGCGCTCAACGGCAACCTGGCGCTGGCCGTGGGCGCCCTGATCCCGTCCGGCACCGACGTCAAGCTGATGCCCGATGTGAACGCGATTCAGCTGCGCCCGGACGTGGCGGGCAGCCAGGGCAAGCTGTGGGCCATCGCGCCCATGCTGGCCGAAGGCTCGCAAGCATGGGGCATGCGCCTGGTGGCGGGCGCCGACCTGGAGGCGGCCGACACGCGCGGCGTGCAGGCGCATCCCGCGCACGGTACCCTGCGCCTGGCCGACAGCCACTACGGCATGTACGGCATCCTGATCCCGCCGAAAGGCGTGCAGTACTGGAGCAAGGAAGCGGGAGAGCAGGGTATCGAAGGCGTCGTGGCGGGCGAGCCGATCTCCGAGGAATTCCTCAATCAGAACGGCACCACGATTGCGCAGTTCTGTGCCGACACCCCCGGCTGGTGCGATCTGAGGGTGGCCTACGTGTGGACCAAGGCCGGCGCGGAAGAGTTTGCGGATCCCAGCGTCAAGGCGGGCGACCTGCTCGACCCCGTGGCGCTCAATTGGCCGACCATTTGCGAGGACAATCCCACCTGGTGCGGCATGGCCAACGCCACGTTCGACTACAAGGCGTCGAGCCTGCGCCACAGCGTGCTGCGCACGGGCACGGGCGACCTGGACCTGGTCAGCGGCGGCGACCTGCGCGTGGACAGCCTGTATGGCGTGTACACGGCAGGCATGTCGTCCACGCCGACGTTGCCAGGCGACCCGTTCAACCAGGCACGGGCGCGCAATGCCGACGGCAAGGTATTGAACAATCCGGACGGTGCGCACGAACACCTGGTCGACGGCGGCGCCGACAGCATCTACCGCGCATGGTATCCGGACCAGGGCGGCAATCTGCTGCTGCAGGTGGCCGGTGACTTGAGCGGCTCGCTGATCGACGCGGCTGTCGCCAGCAACGGGCGCCCCGTCAGCAAGGATGGCTTGGGCGATTCGGTGGCGGTTGGCAACTGGCTGTGGCGCCAGGGCAGCGGTGGCGTGGCCACGGGCGGCGCGCCCCAGCCGACGGCGTGGTGGATCAATTTCGGCAGCTACGTGGGCCGCGATACCCTGGCCGATACGGTGCTGGGCTTTACAGGCTTCGGCACCCTGGGCGGCGGCAATCTGCGCGCCGACGTGGCGGGCGATGCGGGCGTGCTGGCGCCGCTGACCGGCAGCTCTTATAGTGAAAACATCAATCGACGCTCGCAGGGCTTGCTGCTGGCTGTCGGCGGCACGGGCCGCGTGCAGGCCGACGGCAGCCTGCTGCTGACGGGCGGCGGCGACCTGGACTTGCGCGTGGGCGGCGCCCTCAACCCCGCCAGCAAGCCCGGTGGCGGCCACCGGAATGGCGCGCTGGTCGACTTGCGTGGCCACGTGGAAACGTTGGCCACGCAGTTGGGCAGCGTGGCGCTGGAATACGGTACGCGCAATACGGATCACGTGCCGCTGGAAACGCGCGCCTTTGACGCCTTCCGTGCCACGCGCGCCTCGCCCCGGGGCGGCATGACCCTGGTGCCGGGCGACGCTACCTTCAGCGTGGCAACCCTGGGCGACCAGGTGCTGCAGGACGTTGCCGACCCCGGCCGCGTGACCGCGTTCAATGCCACGCCGTTTACCGGCGCGGCGGGCGAGCAGGGCTACGGCTACAGCTGGTTCAGCTTGTGGACGCCGCGCACGGCGCTCGACCTGTTCTCCGCCGGCGGCAACATGACGCCGCTGACGGGGCCCATCGGCACGGCCACCGACCTGGCCATCGTCTATCCCTCCATCGTGCGGGCGGCTGCCGCGAATGGCAGCCTGTACTACGGCAAGACCATCGCGGATTGGGGTAGCGCGTCCGTGTATGCGGATCCTTTGGTGCTGGCGCCGTCTTCCAACGCCCAGTTGCAATGGCTGGCCAGTGATTCCATCTATGCGGGCGGCTATGCCGTCAGCCAGTCCGGCGCTGCCGCCGACAGCATCGCGACGCCGTTCAAGCCTGGCTTCACGGGCTGGGATATCAAGCCTTACGTGAGCAGTCCCCTGGCTAGCAATGTCTCAAGCACGGGGACGCCGGCAACGAAGTGGAACTTCCCGCTGTTCGCCTTCGGCCCCGATTCCGCCGCCGGGCCCGCCAACAGCGGAACGCAAGCGGCCCGCATCTATGCCGTGAAGGGCGATTTGATCGGCGTCAATAGTGGCCGCATGGTCGCGTTCTACGACGCCAAGCATGCGGGCACCACCTGGTATGAGGGGGCGCAACCGGTGTGGATGAAGGCGGGCCGCGATATCGTCGGCAGCGGTACGGCATTGCTGGAGGGCATCGACGGCACGAGCAGTGGCGACATCATGTTCCACAATTACAGCAACCTGTTCGTGCACAACAATGCATTTGACGTCTCGGTGGTCTCGGCCGGGCGCGATATCCTCAGCAGTTCCTTCAACGTGGCCGGCCCCGGCACGCTCGATATCAGCGCCGGGCGCAACATATTGATGCAGGACAAGGGCAGCGTCGTCAGCCTCGGCCCTGTCGTCGCCGGAGACAAGCGTCCGGGCGCCAGCATCGCCATGCAGGCGGGCGTGGGCGCGGCTGGCCTCGATTACCTGCGCTTCGTCAAGCCGTATCTGGACCCGGCCAACGTGGCCCAGGCGGGCGTGCCGCTGGCCGAGCAGGCTGGCAAGGTGGTGAAGTCGTATGCGACCGAATTGACGACCTGGCTGAATGAACGCTACGGCTTCAAGGGCACGGCCGCCGAGGCGCAGGCCTTTTATCTGGCCTTGCCCGAGCCGCAGCAGCGCGTCTTCGCCCGCGACGTGTATTTCGCGGAACTGAAGGCGGGCGGGCGCGAGTTCAACGATGCGGACAGCGCCCGCTATGGCAGCTTCCTGCGCAGCCGCAATGCCATCGCGGCCCTGGCGCCGGCCAAGGACGCCAGCGGCAAGGCCATCGATTATGCGGGCGACATCGTCATGTACCGCGGGCTCTACGCCAAGCGGAACGACGGCGAGCAGCGCTGGGATTATTTCCCCCGCAGCGGCTACGTGCACACCAACTTCGGCGGCGATATCCAGCTGCTGACGCCTGGCGGCAAGCAGGTGTTCGGCATCGAAGGTGAGGCGCCGCCGTCGACCTCGGGCGTCATCACCAAGGGCGGCGGCAACATCGAGCTGTTCTCGCGCGGCAGCATCCTGCTGGGCCAGAGCCGCGTCATGACGACGTTTGGCGGTGATATCCTGGGCTGGTCGTCGGAGGGCGACATCAACGCGGGGCGCGGCTCGAAGTCGACCATCGTCTACACGCCGCCCAAGCGCGTGTATGACAACTGGGGCAACGTGACCCTGTCGTCCGACGTGCCGAGCACGGGCGCCGGCATCGCCACCCTGGCGCCGATCGCCGAAGTGCCGGCCGGCGACGTCGACTTGCTGGCGCCGCTGGGCACCATCGACGCGGGCGAGGCGGGCATCCGCGTCTCGGGCAGCGTCAACCTGGCCGCGCTGACGGTGGTGAACGCGGCGAACATCCAGGTCAAAGGCGAATCGAAGGGCATGCCGACGGTGGCGTCCGTCAACGTGGCCGCCATGACCAACGCCAGCGCGGCCGCCACGCAGGCCACGGCCGCCGCCCAGGAGGTGGTGCAGCGCGAGCGCGCCGCCACCCGCGCCGCGCAGCCGTCCGTGTTCACGGTGCGCGTGCTGGGCTTTGGCAACGACGCGCCGCCCGACAGCGCGCAAGCGGCGCCGCAGGATGGCGCGCGCACCGAGGCGGCCGACTACAACCCGCGCAGCGCCGTGCGCGTGCTGGGCCTGGGCACGCTGCCGGAATCGGCCACGCGCCAGCTGACGGCGCAAGAGCGCAGCAGGTTGTCGCCATGATGGCCGGCATGGCTGGCGCCTTGCCCTTGCGCATGACAGGTGCCATGCGGCAGGCAGGCATGGCCTGGTACCGGCCCGCCATCCGGCCCCGCATGCAGGCGGCCAACGATATGGCGCCCGTGCCAACGCCGGCGCCGGGGCAGGGCTCCAGGCTGCAGGCGGTGCTGGAAGGCAATTACGCGGCCCTGCACCGGCGCCTGACGCGCCACCTGGGCTGCGCCGAGCTGGCCAGCGACAGCCTGCACGACGCCTGGCTGCGCCTGGGCGCGCTGGCGGCCGGGGACGGCGCGGCGCTGGCGCACAGCCCCGTCGCCTATGTGTTTCGCGTGGCGTGCAACGCGGCCATGGACAGCCTGCGGCGCAATCGCGCCTGGCTGTATGCGGACGAGGAGGATGGCGCCGCCGGCCTCGTCGATTTCCTCGCCGATACGGCGGCGGGACCGGAGCGCCTGGCCGAGCTGCAGGCCGACGTGCGCCGGCTGGCGCAAGCCGTCGACTTGCTGCCGCGGCGCCACCGGCAAGTGCTCGAAGCGCTGCGCGTGGATGAGCTGACTCGCCAGGAAGTGGCCGAGCGGCACAACATGTCGCTGCGCAACGTCGATACGGCTTTGCGCCAGGCGCTCGACCATTGCGCCCGCCACACGGGCTACGCGGCGCAGGGCGGCGTCGGCACGACCCGGCGCAGCTTGAGGCTGAACGTTCGTTCGCGTACAGACGCTTAGGCATCCGGCCGCCAGACTGCTGCTTCGGGCCTGCATGCGCCCACCCAGCCAGTCCACAGCCAGGAGGAAGCGCGAGATGACAGACTGTAATCACATCAATGCCGGCAGGCGCGGCTTGCTGATCGCCGGTGCGCTGTCGGCCACGGCGGTGGCCGTGCCCGGCGTGACGGGGGCAGCCGAAGCGGCCCATGGCGCGGCCCAATCCGGACAGGCGCCGCCCGTCCTGATGAAAGTCGGCCTGAACGTCAACGGCCGGCGCCACAGCCTGGAACTCGACACGCGCACCACCTTGCTCGACGCCTTGCGCGAACATTTGCACCTGACGGGGACCAAGAAGGGCTGCGACCATGGCCAGTGCGGCGCCTGCACCGTCATGCTCGACGGCCAGCGCATCAATGCCTGTCTGACCCTGGCCGTGATGCATGACGGCGCCAGGGTCACCACCATCGAGGGGCTGGGCACGCCCGAGAAACTGCATCCGATGCAGGCCGCCTTCATCGCGCATGACGGTTATCAATGCGGCTACTGCACGCCGGGGCAGATCTGCTCTGCCGTCGCCGCGCTGGGCGAGATCCGCCAGGGCATCCCCAGCCACGTCAGCGCGGACCTGAACGCGGCCCCGCAAGCGACGCCCGAAGAATTGCGCGAACGCATGAGCGGTAATATTTGCCGCTGCGGCGCCTATTCCAACATCATCGAAGCCATCACCGAGGTGGCGGGGGGGGCGGCATGAGAGTGTTCAGCTATCAAAAGCCCGCCACGCCGGCCGAAGCGGCGGCGGCCGCCTTGACTACGCCGGGCGCCCGTTTCATCGCGGGCGGCACGAATCTGCTCGATCTGATGAAGCTGGAGATCGAAACGCCCGCGCATTTGATCGACGTCAATGGCCTCGCGCTGGACAAGGTGGAGACGACGAAGGACGGCGGCTTGCGCATCGGCGCCCTCGTGCGCAACACGGCCCTGGCCGCGCACTCCACGGTGCGGCGCGACTATGCCGTGCTGTCGCGCGCCCTGCTGGCCGGCGCCTCGGCGCAATTGCGCAACAAGGCGACGACGGCCGGCAACCTGCTGCAGCGCACGCGCTGCCCGTATTTCTATGACACGAACCAGGCGTGCAACAAGCGCGTGCCGGGCAGCGGCTGCTCGGCCATAGCCGGCTTCAGCCGGCCGCTGGCCATCCTGGGCGGCAGCGAGGCGTGCATCGCCACGCACCCAAGCGACATGGCCGTGGCCATGCGCGTGCTCGACGCCGGCATCGACACGGTGCGGGCCGACGGCAGCACGCGCAGCATCCCCATCGCCGACTTTTACCGCTTGCCGGGCAGTACGCCGCAGCTGGAAACGATGCTGCAGCCGGGCGAATTGATCACCAGCGTGACCTTGCCCCGGCCTATCGGCGGCACGCACGTCTACCGCAAGGTGCGCGACCGCGCCTCGTATGCGTTCGCGCTGGTGTCTGTCGCGGCGATCATCTTGCCCGATGGCACCGGCAGGCTGGCCCTGGGCGGCGTCGCGCCGCAGCCGTGGCGGCTTGCCGCCGCCGAGCAGGCCATGCCCGCTGGCGCGGCCGCCGTCAGCGAACGCCTGCTGGCCGGCGCCAGGCCGACGGCCGATAACGGCTTCAAGCTGATCCTGGCGCAGCGCACCGTGGCGTCCGTCCTGGCGCAAGCACCAGCGAAGAAAGGCTAGGGCCATGAAATTCACGACACCTGCGACCACCAATCCCATCGACCAGCTGAAAGTCGTGGGCCGCCCCACGGACCGCATCGACGGCCCCCTGAAAACCACGGGCACGGCGCCGTACGCGTATGAACAGAACAAGGCCGCGCCGCATGCCGCCTACGGCCACGTCGTCGGCGCGGCGATTGCCAAGGGGCGCATCGCTTCGATCGACACCAGCGCCGCGCGCCGCGCGCCCGGCGTGCTGGCCGTGGTGACGGCGGAATCGGCGGGCAAGCTGGGCAAAGGCAAGATGAACACGGCGAAGCTGCTGGGCGGGCCGGACATCGAGCATTACCACCAGGCCATCGCGCTGGTGGTGGCGGAAACGTTCGAGCAAGCGCGTTCGGCCGCGCAGTTGCTCGATGTCAAGTATATCGAGCAGCCGGGCGCCTTCGATTTGGCCAAAGCAAAGGGCACGGCGGCCAAGCCGAAGGACGGCAAGCCCGACAGCAAGACGGGCAACTTCGCCGGCGCCTTTGCGAATGCGCCAGTGCGCCTGGACGCTACCTATACGACGCCTGACCAGTCGCACGCCATGATGGAGCCGCACGCCTCGATTGCCGCCTGGGAGGGGGATAAATTGACAGTCTGGACGGCGAACCAGATGGTGGACTGGGGCCGGGGCGATCTGGCCCGCACCCTGGGAATGCCGAAGGACAAGCTGCGCATCGTCTCGCCCTACATCGGCGGCGGCTTCGGCGGCAAGCTGTTCGTGCGCGCCGAAGCGTTGCTGGCGGCCCTGGGTGCGCGCGCGGCGCAGCGTCCCGTCAAGGTGGCCCTGACGCGGCCCATGATGATCAACAACACGACGCACCGGCCCGCCACCATCCAGCGCCTGCGCATCGGCGCCACGCGCGACGGCAAGATCACGGCCATCGGCCATGAATCGTGGTCGGGCGACCTGAAGGGCGGTCAGCCGGAAACGGCCGTGATGCAGACGCGCCTGCTGTACGCGGGGGCCAACCGCATGACGGCCATGCGCCTGGCCGTGCTCGACTTGCCAGAAGGCAACGCCATGCGCGCGCCGGGCGAGGCGCCGGGGCTGATGGCGCTGGAAATCGCCATGGACGAGCTGGCGGAGAAATTGAACATGGACCCCATCGTCGTGCGCATCCTGAACGACACCAAGGTGGACCCGGAAAAACCGGGCAGACCGTTTTCCCAGCGCCGCCTGATCGACTGCCTGCGCACGGGCGCCGTTGAATTCGGCTGGAAAGAGAGAGCAGCCCAGCCGGGCATGCGGCGCGACGGCCGCTGGCTCGTGGGCATGGGCGTGGCGGCCGCTTTCCGCAACAACCTCGTCATGCAGTCCGCCGCCCGGGTGCGTCTCGATGGCAACGGCATCGTGACCGTCGAGACCGACATGACGGATATCGGCACGGGCAGCTATACCATCATCGCCCAGACGGCGGCGGAAATGCTGGGCGTAACCTTGAACCGGGTCGTCGTGCGTCTGGGCGACTCGGATTTCCCCGTCTCGGCCGGTTCGGGCGGGCAGTGGGGCGGCAACAGCTCGACGGCCGGCGTGTACGCGGCCTGCGTGCGCCTGCGCCAGGCCATCGCCGGCAAGCTGGGCTTTGATGAAAAGGAGGTGCGCTTTTCCGATGGGCAAGTCAGCCAGGGCGAACGCAGCGTGCCGCTCGCCGCCGCCGCCTTTCATGGCGATATCGTCGCGGAAGACCATATGGAATACGGCGAGCTCGATAAAAAATTCCAGCAATCGACGTTCGGCGCGCATTTCGTCGAAGTGGGCGTGGACAGCGACACGGGCGAAGTACGCGTGCGCCGCATGCTGGCCGTGTGCGCGGCCGGCCGCATCCTGAACCCGAAATCGGCGCGCAGCCAGGTGATCGGCGCCATGACCATGGGCGTGGGCGCGGCCCTGATGGAGGAACTGGTGGTCGACCGGCGCCGCGGCTTCTTCGTCAACCACGACCTGGCCGGCTACGAAGTGCCAGTGCACGCCGACATCCCGCACCAGCACGTGATCTTTCTCGACGAAACGGATCCCATGTCCTCGCCCATGAAAGCCAAGGGCGTGGGCGAGCTGGGCATCTGCGGCGTGGCGGCGGCCGTCGCCAACGCCGTCTACAACGCGACGGGCGTGCGCGTGCGCGACTATCCGCTGACCCTCGACAAGTTGCTGCGCGGGCTGCCCGTCATGAGCTGACATCTGCCCCGCGCCAGCGCGCGCGTGACAAAGCGTGTATTTTTGGTAATTTCCAGATGCTATGCTCGGAACGCATGCTGCGGGGCAAGTTCCCTCTCCGCAAGGCCATGCCGCCAGGAGAATGCATGAACAGATCATCAATGCCGCCCCGGATACTGATCGTCGATGACGAGCTGGCGCACGTGCGCGCCCTGTGCGACACCTTGCGCGGCCAGGCGTACGACACGACGGGGCTCGCTTCGGGCGAGGCGGCGCTGGCCCTGCTGGCCGTCGAATCGTTCGACCTGCTGCTGGTCGACCTGATGATGCCGGGCATGAACGGCATCGCCGTGGTGGAAGCGGCGCGCAAGATCGATCCGGACCTGGCCTGCATCATCATGACGGGCGAAGGCACGATCGCCTCGGCCGTGCAAGCGATGAAGGCGGGCGCGCTCGATTACGTCGTCAAGCCGTTCAAGGTGTCGGGCATCCTGCTGATACTGGCGCGGGCGCTGGAGACGCGCCAGCTGCGCATCGCCAATGCGCGCCTGGAACTGCTGCTGCGCCAGCACACGGCCGAACTCGACGCCATGAACCGGGATTTGCGGCTGGCCCGCGAAGTGGCCGAGCGGGCGAACGAGGAAAAAACCAATTTTCTGGCCAGCATGAGCCACGAGCTGCGCACGCCGCTCAACGCCATCCTGGGCTTTTCGCAGATGCTCACGTCCGATTCCATCCCCTCGACGGTGCAGGAAAAGAAAACCTTTGCCTCGCACATCTTCGGCGCCGGCCGGCATTTGCTGACCTTGATCAACGATATCCTCGACATCGCCAAAATCGAGTCGGGCAATATGGCGCTGTCGATGGAGTCCGTGGGCCTGGCCGATATCTACCACGAATGCTGGCAAATGATGGAGCCGCTGGCGCGCAAGCGCGGCATCACCTTGACGTTCGTCGAAGCGGGCAGCGTGCACGTGCTGGCCGACCGCACGCGCCTCAAGCAGGTGCTGCTCAACCTGCTGTCGAACGCCGTCAAGTACAACCGCGATCAGGGCGAGATCCACGTCGATTGCCAGCCCGTCGATGCACGGCAGCTGCGCCTGTCCGTGCGCGACACGGGCGGCGGGCTGAGCGCCGCGCAGCTGGAGGTGCTGTTCCAGCCCTTCAACCGCCTGGGACGCGATGGGCGCGACGAGGAGGGCACGGGACTGGGGCTGGTGGTCAGCAAGCGCCTGGCCGAAGCCATGCAGGCGACCATAGGCGTGACCAGCACGCCCGGGCGCGGCAGCACTTTCTGGCTCGATATTGACAGTTGCCCCGCGCGCTACCCGCTGCAGGAGAGTCCGCGCCTGTCCGCCATTGCCCGGTCCGCTGAAACGATGCCCCTGCCGGAGCGCAAGACGCTGCTGTATGTGGAAGACAATCCCCTGAACGTGACCCTGGTGGCGGGCTTGGTGCATTTTCGCCCCGATCTCGACCTGCTGTCTGCCGGCGACGGGCAGACGGGCCTGGACATGGCGCGCCGCCACCTGCCGCAGCTGATACTGATGGATTGCGACTTGCCCGACATCAGCGGCACGCAAGTCATGCAGCTGCTGCGTGCCGATGCCCGCACCGCGCACATTCCCGTCATCGCGCTGACGGCCGTGGCCGGACCCGGCGATATCCGCCAGGGGCTGGCTGCGGGCTTTTTCCGCTATCTGACCAAGCCGATCGACGTGGCGGCGTTTTCCGAGGCCGTCAACAGCGCGCTGGAATCGGCCACGGCGCCGTGCAGCGCATGAACGGCCCGGCACCGGCGCGGCGGGCGGTCTGGCTGGCGGCCGCACTGCCGCTGCTGGCGCTGGCCGCCGTGGCCGTCTGGCGGCTCGCTGCCCGTCCCGCGCCGCCGCCCGGTCCCGTGGAAGTGCTGCGCCTGGCCGTGAATGCGGAGTATGTGGGCAGCTGCCCCGTGCTGGCCGCGCGCGGACACGGTTATTTCGCGCGCGAAGGCATTGACGCGCTGCTGCAGCCGTATTCGTCGGGCAAGGCTTCGCTGGAAGCCGTGCTGCAGGGCAAGGCCGACCTGGGCACGGCGTCCGATATTCCCGTGGTGCTGGCCAGCCTGCAGAACCAGTCCGTCGTCATCATCGCCAGCATCTTCGAGGCCGAGCGCGACCACGGCATCGTGGGGCGCCTGGACCGCGGCGTGTCCACGCCCGCGAGCCTGAAGGGCAAGCGCATCGGCGTCACGTTGGGCACTTCCGGCCAGTTCACGCTCGAGGCCTTTTTGAACCGTCAGAAGCTGCTGCCCGCCGAAGTCAGCATGCGCAACTACGCGCCGGACCAGCTGGCCGGGGCGCTGGCGCGGGGCGAGGTCGATGCGGCGGCAGGCTGGGAACCGTTCCTGACGGGCATGACGCACGCCATTGCCGGCAATGCGGCCATCTTCTATGGCGAAGACGTGTATGCGGGCCTGTTCAACGTGGCCGGCACGGGCGGTTATGTGCGCAGCCACCCGGCGACGATGCGCAAGGTGCTGCGCGCACTGATCGCCGGCGCGCGCTTTTGCCGGGACGAGCCCGATGCCGCACGCGCGCTGTTTGCCAAGGCGTCGGCCGGCGAGGCGCAGCGCCTGCAGGCGGCCTGGCACGGTTATCAGTTCGGCATCGTGCTCGACCAGCGCTTGCTGCTGGCGCTGGAAGACGAGGCGCGCTGGGCCATCAAGAACCGGCTGGCCGGGAACGGCGAGATGCCGAACTTCCTCGATGCCGTCTACCTGGACGGCCTGGAAGCCGTGGCGCCGTCGGCCGTGACGGTCATCCATTGAGAAGGCCACCGTGAAAATCGTCACGCGCTTCAAGCTGGCAGAACTGTTTTGCGTGCTGCTGGTGGCCGTCATCGTCGCCGTGCTGTTCTCCACCAGCATGGCGATGCAGCGCGAACTGGCGAAGAACAAGGCGGCGGCCGATATCCTGCAAGCCGTCACGTCGCTGCGCTACCTGTCGATCGAATATGCGCTGCACCATGGCGCGCGCACGCGGGCACAGTGGCAGCTGCGCAGCGAGTCGCTGTCCACCGGCTTGCTGGCCACGCCGGCCTTCGGCGCCGGCGAGGAGCGCGCGCTGCTGCGGGAATTGCGGCGCGACCTGGCAAGCGTGGACGGCCTGTTCGAGCTGTTTGTCGCGAATCACCGCGAGCTGGGTCAGGACCCGCAGCGGCGCGAGGTGCTGGGCGAGCTGGAGTCGCGCCTGTCCGGCCAGATCATGGGCAAGGTGCAGGGCATGATCGCCGATGCGATGCGGCTGTCCGCATTGAGCCGGCAAGGCGTGCTGGACGCCCAGCAGCGGGCCAACGTGGCCGTGATACTGTTCGGCGGCATGATCATCGCGCTGGTGGCCGGTTTGATCTATTTCACCATGACCAGCGTCACGGGGCCGCTGGAGAAGCTGCGCCAGGGCACCCTGATCGTCGGCGCAGGCAAGCTCGATTTCTCGCTCGGCGTGCATACCAGGAATGAAATCGGCGACCTGGCACGCGCCTTCGACGGCATGACGGAAAAGCTGCGCCGCACCACCGTCTCGCGCGACGAACTGGCGCAGGCGAATGCGGCCCTGGAAACGCAGATACAGGAACGCCAGCTGGCCGAGCGCAAGGTGCATGAACAGCTTGAGCGCCTGAACCTGCTGCAGCAGATCACGCGCTCGATCGGCGAGCGGCAGGATTTGCGCAGCATTTTCCAGGTGGTGGTGCGCAGCCTGGAAGAGCAGCTGCCCATCGATTTCAGCTGCATCTGCCTCTATGAACCGTCCGAACACGCGCTGCAGGTGACGTGCGTGGGCGTGCGCAGCGAGGCGCTGGCGCTATCGTTCATGATGGGCGAACACGCGCACATTCCCATCGACGAGAATGGCCTGTCGAGCTGCGTGCGCGGCAAGCTCGTGTATGAAGCCGACATCGCCGACGTGGCGTTCCCGTTTCCGCAGCGCCTGGCGCAAGGGGGGCTGCGCGCCCTCGTCATGGCCCCGCTGCTGGCCGAAAACACGGTCTTCGGGATACTCATCGTGGCGCGCCGCGCCGCGCACAGCTTTACCAGCGGCGAGTGCGAATTCCTCAGCCAGCTGAGCGAACACGTGGCGCTGGCCGCCAACCAGGCGCAGCTCTACGGCGCGCTGCAGCGCGCGTATGACGATTTGCGCCAGACGCAGCAGTCGGTAATGCAGCAGGAGCGCCTGCGCGCGCTGGGGCAGATGGCCAGCGGCATCGCGCACGATATCAATAACGCCATTTCCCCCGTGGCCTTGTACACGGAATCGCTGCTGGAGACGGAAACCAATCTCAGTCCGCAGGGCCGGCATTGCCTGGAAGTGATCGAACGCGCCATTGACGACGTGGCCGCCACCGTGGCGCGCATGCGCGAATTCTACCGCCAGCGCGAACCGCAACTGGCGCTCTCGCCCATCGACGCGAACCTGGTGGTGCAGCAGGTGCTGGACCTGACGCGCGCGCGCTGGAGCGACATGCCGCAGCAGCGCGGCATCGTCATCGCCCTGCACACGGAGCTGGCGCACGGCCTGCCCATGCTGCCCGGCAGCGCGGGCGAGCTGCGCGAAGCGCTGACGAACCTGGTCTTCAACGCCGTCGACGCCATGCCGGAAGGCGGCACCCTGAGCGTGCGCACCAGCTGCGTCGGCGTAGCGGGCGAGGCGGCGCGGCAGGTGCGCATCGAAGTGGGCGACACGGGCATCGGCATGGACGACAATACGCGCCGCCGCTGCCTGGAACCGTTTTTTACCACCAAGGGCGAGCGTGGCACGGGTCTGGGCCTGGCCATGGTGTACGGCATGATGGAGCGCCATGGCGCCAGCATCGACATCGTCACGGCGCCGGGGCAGGGCACGGCGGTGCGCCTGGTTTTCCCCGCCTGCGCCGCGGACGAGGGGCAGCAAGCGCCCGACATGGCCTACCTTGTGCCACCGCGCCTGCGCATCCTCGTAGTGGACGACGACCCGATGGTGCTCAAGTCCCTGCGCGACATCCTGGAAATCGATGGCCACGACGTGGTGTCGGCCGATGGGGGCCAGGCCGGCATCGATAGCTTCCTGGCCGCGCGCGACAGGCACGAGGATTTTGCCGTGGTCATCACGGACCTGGGCATGCCTCACGTGGACGGGCGCAAGGTGGCCAGCGCCGTGCGCCGCTGTTCGCCGGCCACGCCCATCATCATGCTCACGGGCTGGGGCCAGCGCCTGGCGGCCGACAGCGATTATCCCGACCACGTCAACTGCGTGCTGGGCAAGCCGCCCCGGCTGAAGGAATTGCGGCGTGCCCTGAATGCGGTCATGTCGACGGTTTAGAGCCTATCCCAGTAGGGAGCGTCTTCTGCTGGCAGTTCATCCGGAGTGCGGACAAGGCGTGAGGAGCACGCGTGGCGAGCCACGCGACGACGATCAACGCAGTCCCCGCTTCCGAGGGGCGCCAGCAGGGGATGTATTCATCTACTGGGATAGGCTCTTAGCCTGCTGCGGCCTCCGTCACCGCTCGAAGACCAGCCAGGCCCAGCTGACTCCCGCCTGGCGATTCTGCTGCTGAACGGACGGCGCCTGCGCACTCAGAACGACTGCGAGATGGTGGCGTGCCGCAAGGTCTATCGTTTCACTGGCAGAGACGTCAAAGATGCGCCGGTTCTCCGGGGCGGGGCCATGCCTGAGCGACATGACGAGCAGCGCGCCGGGCTTGAGCAACTGGCTGATGTTTTCCATCGCCGCGCTTCTTTCTTCCGCTGCAAGATGCATCCAGACGGCAGTGAGGAAAACCAGGTCGAACCTGGTTTCGCGCGCCGTCATCACTGACAGCGCGGGCAGGCTGTCGTCCACCCACTCGATATCGGGCGAGGCATGCGCCTGCATGCCCGCTTCCCGGAACGCGGCGACGGGCTCCACTGCCACCACCTTGTGCCCCAGGCTCGCCAGCCACGCCGAATCGGAGCCTGTGCCGGCACCGATGTCGAGCACGGCGCCTGCCCGGCGTGGCAGCAGGTGGCTGACCACTTTGTATTTATCAGCGGCGATCACGCCGGCATACCGGGTGATCAGCTGTCCGGCATTGTCGGCATATCCTTCGGTGCCCGGGACTGGGGATGCATGCATGCGATGGCGAGTGTCCAATGGGATGGAGGTCAAATCAACACCCTGCGCGCGGCGCGTGCGATCGGTGGTGTTGCCTGCGTAGGACAACTTTAGCAAAATTGCGCGACATCTTCCAGTCCCTGCCATATAATGAGAATCATTATCATTTATGTCGCCGGATCCGCTCTTGTCTGCCTTTTCTTTTCCCCCGAATGACGCCGCCTTGGCCGCCAGCCTCTTTACGGGCCACCAGGGCTGGCTGCTGCAGCGCTTGCTGTTGCGCTTGCGTAATCGGGCGGAAGCCGAGGATGTGGTGTCGGAAACCTTTGTGCGCGTGCTGCATGCGGGAAGATTGTCCGCCATCCGCGAGCCGCGCGCCTACCTGACGACGGTAGCGAAAAGCATCTTGCTGCAGCAGTGGCGGCGGCGCGATATCGAGCAGGCGTATCTGGAGACCCTGGCGCTGCTGCCCGATGCCGTCCAGCCGTCGCCGGAGGAACGCGCCGTGCTGCTCGAAGCGCTGGGACGCCTGTCGCGCGCGCTCGATACCCTGTCCGCCAAGGCCCGCAGCGCTTTTCTGATGAGTCAGCTCGACGGCTTGACGTATGCGCAGATCTCCGTTGAACTGGGCGTGTCGGCCAGCATGGTGCGCCAGTACATGGCGCAGGGCTTGCGCTGCTGCCTGGCGGTGGCGGACGCGGCATGAGCGTTGCTTCGACCATCCAGGATGCCGCCATCGGCTGGCTGGTCGAACTCAGTTCGGGCGAAGCGGACGAAGGACAGCGCCAGGCCTTCGCCCGCTGGCTGGCCGCCGATGCGCGCCATGCGGCCGCTTGGCGTACGCTGGGGCAGGCTGTCGAGCACAGCGTCGGCCCGCTGCAGGCGGCGGGCGGGGCGGCGGCCGTCGGGCACACCCTGGCGCGCGCCGCGCGGCACGATGACCAGCGGCGCCAATGGCTGCAGGGCGTCCTGTGCCTGGCGGGCGCGGCGTTCGGCGGCGCCTGGCTGCTGCGCGGCAGCCCCTTCTTGCCGGACTGGAGCGCGGACCTGCATACGGCCACGGCCCGGCGGGGCCGCTACACGCTGGCCGATGGCAGCGTGCTGACCCTCGACGCCCGCTCCTCGGCCGATACGGATGTCCGTCATGAACACCGGCAAGTCGCCTTGCGCCAGGGCCAGTTGCTGGCGCGCGTGGCGCCTGGCGCCAACGCGCCGTTCGTGCTGCGCAGCGCGCATGGCACGGTGACGGCGCGGGGCGGCGAGCTGATGCTGCGGCGCGAAGCGCGCGGCACCGTGGCGCTGGCCGTGCGGGGCGATCTCGACGTGCGTCCGGCCGGCAAAGGCCTGGCGCGCGTGCTGCGCCAGGGCCAGGCGGCGCGGTTTGACGAGGATCGATTGACCCTGCTGCCCGGCATGGCGGCTGGGCAGGCGACGGCGTGGGAGCAGGGCATGCTGGTGGCTGTCGATGAGCGGCTGGGCGACGTGGTGGCCGCCTTGCGCCCGTACCGCTACGGCTACATCGACATCACGGCGCAGGCGGCGGCGCTGCGCGTGTCCGGCAATTATTCGCTCGACGACAGCGGCGCCACCCTGCTGGCCCTGGCCGAAACCCTGCCCCTGACCTTGCGCCAGGGCCCTGGCGGCTGGTGGACGGGACTCGACCTGAAGACAAGCTGAGATATTTTTTGCGCCGGCACTGTCACTTTCGGCGCGCCGCGACTCATACCTGGTGTAGCCCCACTTTTCCTTCACCATCAAGATAGAGTCCCAGCATGCCACCATTGTTGATGCGCCAGATTCCCCTGGCTGTAATGTTACTTTCCTGCGCCGCGCCCACCGTCCTGGCGCAGACGCCACCGGCCCACGTCACGTCGGCCACCATGCGCTACGATGTGCCGGCCCAGCCCCTCAATGCCAGTCTGATCGCCATTGCCAGCCGTGGCGGCGTGCGCATTTCCATCGATGCGGACCTGGCGCGCGGCGTCAGCAGTGCGGCCGTGCACGGCGATTTCACGGCGGAGCAAGCCTTGCGCCGCGCCTTGCAGGGCACGCGGCTGGCCTTGCTGAAGACGGACAGCGGCGTGTATACCGTGCAAAGCGCCGTGCAAAGCGCCGCGCAAGCCGCGCCGCAGGCCGCCGCCCAGCTTGAGGCGACCATGCCGGAAGTGGTCATCACCACCAATTACCTGGGCCAGGTGACGGAGGACACGGGTTCCTACACGACGGGCGCCGTCAGCACGGCGAACCGCCTGGTGCTGTCGCCGCGCGAGACGCCGCACGCGGTCAGCGTGGTGACGCGCCAGCAGATGGATGATTTCGGCCTGGTGCAGCTGAGCGAGGTGCTTAATCACACGCCGGGCGTGTATGTGCAGCACATCGACAGCGAGCGCACGATTTATTATGCGCGCGGCTTTTCGCTCGACAATTTCAGCTACGACGGCTTGCCATGGACGCGCGACGCCTCGCTGAACCTGGGCGAATCGCTGGCCAATATGGATCTGTACGACCGGGTCGAGGTGCTGAAGGGCGCGAATGCGCTGATGAGCGGTGCCGGCACGCCGGGCGCCACCGTCAATCTGATCCGCAAGAAACCCACGCGCGAATTGCGCGCGCTGGCCGACCTGTCGGCCGGATCGTGGAGCAATTACCGCGCCATGGCGGACGTGGGCGGTCCCCTGAACGCCAGCGGCAGCGTGCGCGCGCGCGCCGTCGCGTCCTACCAGGACAAGCACTCGTTCGTCGACCGCTACCAGCGCCGCTCCGAACTGGCGTACGGCACGCTGGAGGCCGACCTGTCGCCGCGCACCTTGCTGACCGTGGGCGCCGACTACCAGCACACGGTGCCGCGCAATAGCGATTGGGGCGGCGCACCGCTGTTCGACGCGGACGGCAAGCGTTTCACCATGCACCGCTCGTTCAACGGCGCGCCCACCTGGAGCACGCAGCAGACGGAGGCCAAATCCGTCTTCGCTTCGCTCGAGCACACCTTCGACAATGGCTGGCTGGCCAATTTGCGCCTGATCCACCAGGCCAACGCCCTGTATGCGCCCGTCGCCTACCTTGACGGTTTTCCGAAGGCGGACGGCAGCGGCACGGCCGTCACGGCGCGCCAGTACAACAGCGACGCCACCAGCAATGGCCTGGACGTGTACGCCAAGGGCCCGTTTTCCCTGCTGGGCCGCACGCATGAACTGGTGGTGGGCGCGAACGCCTACCGCAAGCAGTCGGACGACGTCTTCAGTCCGTATACCTTCATCAAGGTCGACAATATCTATACTTACCGTGGCGTCGTGCCGGAACCACAGTGGGAGCTGGACACGGCCCGCGAAGTCATCCGCCAGAAGGCCGTGTACGCGACGGGCCGCTTTTCGCTGCCGCAAGGCGTGCACGTGATTCTGGGCGGCCGCCTGTCGTCCTACGTCAACCCCACGGCCGACATCGACGAGTCGTCCATCTTCACGCCGTATGCGGGCCTGACGTGGGACTTCGCGCCGAATTTGACGGCGTTTGCCAGCTATAGCGATATCTTCAGTCCGCAAAACAGCCGCGACGTCGACAACAGGACCCTGGACCCCGTGCTGGGCACGAATATCGAGGCGGGCGTAAAGGGCGTGTTCCTCAACGGCCGCCTGAACGCCAGCGCGGTCGCCTTCGAGGTGCGGCAGGACAACTTCGCCGAGTCCGTCGACGCGGTCAACAAGGTGACGGGCATGGACGCCTACCGCGCCATCGACGGCGTGCGTTCGCGCGGCGTGGAACTGGAAGTGTCGGGCCAGCTGATGCCGGGCTGGCAGCTGCAGGCCGGCTACACGCACAAGGTGGCGCGCGATGCGGGCGGCAAGGTCAATACCCTGGCGCCCGAAGACCAGCTGAGCCTGTACAGCACCTGGCAGCCGATGCCGCGCCTGACCGTGGGCGGCGGCGCCCGCTGGCAATCGCGCACCTGGCAGCAGACCCGGGCCGTGCGTGGCGGCTTGACCACTGTGCACCAGGGCTCGTATGCCGTGTTCGACGCCATGGTGCGCTACCAGCTCTCCGGCCGGCTTGCCCTGTCGTTCAACCTCAACAACCTGACCGACCGCGCTTACTACGGCATCAGCACGGGCCGCAGAGTCAGTTACGGCGATCCGCGCAATGCCATGCTGAGCCTGAATTACAGCTATTGACGTGATTGATGTAGAGCAAGCCGGGCGCATGCCGCCCGGCTTGTGCTCGTACTAAAAACGGTACGTCAACGTCCCCCGCACACTGCGCGGCGCGCCATACGTGCCTTGCGCATAGGTGTTGATGTTGATGTATTTCTTGTCGAGCACGTTTTCCACGTTCAGCTGGGCCGTCAGCTGGCGTGACAGCTGGTACGTGGCCATCAGGCTGACCGTGCTGTAGGCTTGCTGCGTGACGCGCTCCTTGCCGTTCGGGCCCGCATCGTCAAAGTAGAACTTGCTTTGCCAGTTGACGCCGCCGCCCACGGTGAGGCCGGGCTGGACTTTCCAGGTGGTGAACAATCGCGCCGTCGAGCGGGGCGACAGGGTGTTGATATCCTGCTGCTCGCGGTCCTTGGCGCGGAAGTGGCTGGCGCTGGCCGTCACGTTCCAGCCTGGCGCCAGGCGGCCCGACAATTCCCCCTCGATGCCGCGGCTGGTGGCGCCGCGCGCTGCGGAATACGCTTGCGTGGTGGTGCCGGGGACCCGGTGTGCGCCGTCGGGCTGGGCCAGCTTGTCCTGTTTGATCTCGAAGAGGCCGATGGAGCCGTTGGCCTGGCCGCCGTCAAATTCCCCCTTCACGCCCACTTCCATGCTCTGGCCCGTCAGCGGGTCCAGCCAGGCGCCCGCGCGGTCCTGGTTTTCCTGCGGGCGGAAGATGTCCGTGTAGCTGGCATACATCGAATACGTGTCGTTCAGGTCGACCACCAGGCCCGCGTAGGGCACGAACTTGCTTTTGGCGAAGGCGAAGCGGGCGCTGCCGTCAAAGCCGGTACGGTCCTTGTCCCAGCGGCTCAGGCGTCCGCCGACGATCAGTCTGGTGCTGTCGGCCAGGTTCAGGCGCGCCGCGCCGTAGGCACCATATTGCCTGGTCGTGTATTTCTCCGACAGCACGGGCTCGCCCCAGGCCGGCTGCGGGTAGCTGCCATCCCAGGCGAGGAAATTGCCGATCGGTTCGGGATCGAGCGCTTCCTTGACGCTGAATTCGGCGTGCTGCACCGTGTAATTGGCGCCCACGATGACTTCATGTTCGCGTCCGCCCAGGGTAAATGGGCCGGACAGTTTCAGGTCGGCGCTGCTCTGGTCGCGCGAGCCGATGTAGCGGTTCGGGTAGCCGAGCATGCCCAGGCCCGTGATGCGGTCGGGCCGCTCGGCCAGGAAGAGCAGCGGCGTGTCTTCCGTGTGCTTGCTGTACATGGCTTGCGCCTGCGCCTTCCAGCCCTGGCCCAGCGCGTGTTCCAAGGTGGCGTGCACGTTGGTCTGCTCGGTGGCCCAGGCGGCCCAGCGGGGCGCCGTGGTGACGGAACGGTCGAAATCGGTGCGCGAACCGTCGCTGTACCACAGGGGGAAGCCGCCCCAGTTGCTGCCTTTCGGGTCGTTCTTCTGGTAGCTGGCGCCCACCATGACGACGGTGCCGGGCGCCAGGTCCGCCTCGGCGGTGGCGTAGACGAGCTGGCGCTGGTTCGAATAGCCATTGGTAAACGACTTGCGGTCTTGCCAGGCGCCAGCGATCCTGCCGCGCACGGAGCCGTCTGCGTTCAGCGGCGCGGCCAGGTCGACGGTGCCCCGGTAATCGCTCCAGGAGCCGGCCGCCAGCGACCATTGCCCCTCGAACTGTCTGGCGCTGGCCCGCTTGCGCACCAGATTGATCGAGGCGGACGGGTAGCCGGCGCCCGTCAGCAAGCCCGTGGCGCCGCGCGTCACTTCGACCCTGTCGTAGATCAGCGAGTCCATTTCCGATTCGCCGCCCGAATACTGCACCTTATACGTGGTGGGCACGCCGTCGTACTGGAAATTGTCGACGTCGAAACCGCGCGCGGAAAAGGTGCTGCGCTCCGTGTCGAACTGGTTGACGGCGATGCCGGGCGTATTGCGCAGCACGTCGCGCACCGTCAGCAAGTCCTGGTCATCCATGCGCTGGCGCGTGATGACGCTGACCGATTGCGGCGTCTCGCGCAAGGACAGCACCAGTCCGGTGGCGCTGGCCGTGGCCGGCGTCGTGTACGAATGCGTCCCTTCCGTGCTGGTGCTGCGCTCGGCCGTGGCGCGCACGGCGATGCCGGGCAGGGTGGTTGCCTCGCTGGCGGACGGCAGCCTGCGCACGGCGTAGTGGCCGCCGCCCTGGTCGACCGCAATCAGGCCGCTGTCGCCGAGCAGGCGGGCAAAGCCGTCGGACACCTGGTAATTGCCGCTCAAGCCCCGGCTGTTCAAGCCCGCGTACAGGCTGGCGGCGCCGGAAATGCTGACGCCCGCCTCGGCCGCAAAGGCGGACAGGGCGGTACTGAGGGGGCCGGCTGCCACCTGGTAGTGGCGCGCGGGCGCTTCCTGATGCTGGGCGAATGCGGGCGGCGTCAGGGCCAGGCTGCCCAACAGGGCCAGGGTCATGCTGGTGTTGCGGTAGTGCTTCATTGCTTGTTTCCCTTCGTTCATGTGTTGGTCCTGTGTGGATTGACGGGGCACATGCGCGAAAGGGACATTTTTTTAAAATATTGATGCGGGTTCGATGGAAATCCACCAGCGGCTGTGGCGTTGCACACGGATGGGTAGCGAGGCTTGCAATAGTGATAATAATTTATCCGTATCATGCAATTGGTACACGCCCGACACGCGCAGCCGCGCCACGGCCGGGTCGCAGCGCACCACGCCGTGGCGGTAGCGGCTCAGCTGCGCCAGCACGTCGGCCAGCGGCGTGTCGTCTGCGTACAGCAATCCTTTGGTCCACGCGGACGCATGCGGCGCCAGCGGCTGCGGCGCGCTGGCCGCCGCTTCGTCGAAACTGGCTTGCCAGCCCGCCTGCACGATGACGGGCAAGCCTTTCGCGGGCCGCACTTCGACGGCGCCCTGGGAAACGGCCACCTGGGTGCGCGCGCCGAACAGGCTGTCTTCCTGGCGCACCGTGAAGCGCGTGCCGAGGGCACGGATGCTGCCGTTGCTGGTGCGCACGATGAACGGACGCTGGAGCGGATCGGGGTGGGTCGCCACGTGCAGTTCGCCGGCGCGCAGCTGGACCAGGCGCAGCGCGTCGCTGAAAGCGAGGTCGGCGGCGCTGGCCGTGTTCAGGCTCAGGGCGCTGCCGTCGGGCAAGGCAAGATGGCGGATTTCGCCCGTTGCCGTGCGCAGGTCCGCCGTCCATGCCTGCCATGGCGGCACTTTCAGCATGGACCAGCCCGCCGGCCCGGCGGCGATCAGCAGGGCCAGGGTTTTCAGGGCGGCGCGGCGCGGCGCGCCGGCCGGGCGGTCGAGCACAGGCATGGCCAGCGGCGGTGGCAGCATGCCGAAGGTGCGGCACACCTGCTCGGCCCGTTGCCAGGCCGTTTCATGGTCGGGGTGGGCGGCGCGCCAGCGGGCCAGTGCCTGCCGCGCATCAGCGTCCAGTTCGCCGCCTTGCAGACGCATCATCCAGTGCGCCGCCACGCGCGCGGCGCGCGCATCGAGGGTTGCGCCCATGTCAGGCCAGCAGCAGGATGCATTGCTCGAACGCCTGCACCATATAGCGCTTGACGGTGCGCTCGCTGATGTTCAGGCGCGCGGCGATGTCCGCATACGCCAGGCCTTCCAGCTGCGACAGTAAAAAGGCCGTGCGCACCTTCGCGCCCAGGCCGTCGAGCATGGCATCGATCTGGTGCAGCGTTTCCAGGATCAGCAAACGCTCCTCCGCCGATGGCGCGGCGGGCGCGGGCAGCTGCGCCAGGGTGGCCAGCCAGGCTTGCTCCAGCGACTGGCGGCGGTAGTGGTCGATCAGCAGGCGCCGCGCCACGGTGGTCAGGTAGGCGCGCGGTTCGCGCAGAGTGGCGGCAGGTTCGCCAGGCGTGGCCAGCAGCTTGACGAACGTATCCTGCGCCAGGTCGGCCGCATGATCGGTGCAGGACAATTTGCCGCGCAGCCAGCGCAGCAGCCAGGGATGGTGCTGGCCATACAGTAGTGCGACAGGATCGGCGGCAGGGGATACGGCATACGTCACGGCACACTCCAGTTGGCGCGGAAGTCCCGTGCCGCTGGCGCATGCAGGCCCTTCTTAAATGCGAATGGTTCTCATTTTACATTGACGCGCCCGAATGTCAATGCGCTGGCTCAGTGGGCATGGCCATCATGGCATTTCCGCTATACTGGCCCCCCAATAATATTGCCGCCACCAGCCGAAAATCACCATGGACCTCAGTACCCACGCCGCCGTCGTCAATTGCGAAGCGTATCGCGACGGCAGGAAGATCGCCCACTTCGACATCGACAAGGTGGGCGACTTTCTTTGCGACCCCGATTGTTTCGTCTGGATCGGCATGGCCAGCCCCGACGTCACGGCCATGCAGGCGCTGCAATCGGCCTTTGGATTGCACGAACTGGCCGTCGAGGATGCGCAGGGCGCGCATGAGCGGCCCAAGCTGGAAGAGTACGGCGACACGCTGTTCATGGTGATGCACACGGCCACCCTGGACGGCGACGCCATCGTCTACGGCGAAACCCACGTCTTTCTCGGCCCCCGCTTCATCATCACGGTGCGCCACGGCCCCTCGGCCGGCTACGCGAAGCTGCGCGAGCGCAAGGAAAGCGTGCCCGAGAAGCTGGCCAGCGGCCCCGGCTACGTGCTGTATTCCATCATCGATTTCATCGTCGACCAGTACCAGCCGTGCATCGACCATTTGCAGGCCCGTTTCCAGCACTATGAATTGCAGCTGTTCAAGCCCAGCCTGAGCGAAGACAAGCTGCAGGATTTCTACCAGCTCAAGACGGAGCTGCTCAAGCTCGATGCGGCCGTCAATCCCCTGCACGACATCTGCACCCAGCTGATCCGTTTCCATGGCGACATCGTGCCCAAGGAAAACCGCATCTATTACCGCGACATCCTCGACCACGTCAAACGGGTCACGCACACGGCGGGGCAGATGCGCGAGCTGGTCAATTCGGCCATGCAGGTGGCGCTGGGGCAAATTTCGATCCGCCAGAACGAGGTGGTCAAGCGCCTGGCCGCCTGGGCCGCCATCCTGGCCGTGCCCACCATGGTCTTCAGCCTGTACGGCATGAACTTCGAATTCATGCCGGAACTGAAGTGGCGCGGCAGCTATCCGGCCGTGATCGTCGTCATCATCGCCGGCTGCTACTGGCTGCACCGGCGCCTGAAGCGCGAAGGGTGGCTGTAGCGGCAGAAGGCCGGCATGCAAATATTGGAGAGTTTTGCCGCGCAATCAGCTGCTACGATGAAGTGGCATGGCAATGCGGTTGACGGCAGGTGGCTGAACCTCCTTGGCGTGGATAGCGGTCCGGCCGGCGCTGTACCCCAGAGCTGCCGGCGCGGACCACATTGCCTGTCCGACGCCAAAGGCTCCTGGTTTTCAGGAGCCTTTTTTTTGGGGCTCTGTCCCCGACAAATAGGGGAACTCAAGGAATCTTCCCCAGCCCCGGCTGTCTGACTGTACCTATCAGACAAACGGGAGCCTTCCATGCAGCCAGCCGAATGGAAAACCTTCATCGCCCAGTTCGCCGCACTGAGCCGTCACCAGCGTTTGGCGAGCACTGCTCTGCTGCGCGGGGCAGGATCGCAGAACGCCGCCGTGGCACTGGTCGAAAGCGTGGCCCGGCAGCGGTTACACTGTCCCGCCTGCAACAGCAGCCATGCGCACCGGCACGGTCATGCGCACGGACTGCAGCGCTACCGTTGCGTGCCGTGCGGACGCACCTTCAATGCGCTCACCGGCACGCCGCTGGCGCGCTTGCGCCATAAATCACTGTGGCTCGACTACGCCGACTGCCTGCTCGAGTCGGCTTCTGTGCGCAAGGCAGCAAGCCAGCTGGGCGTGCACCGCAACACCGCCTTTCGCTGGCGCCACCGGTTTTTAAGCCTGGCCAAGACGGACCGGCCCCATTGCCTGCATGGCATCGCCGAAGCGGACGAGCTGTATGTGCTGGAATCGGAAAAGGGCGCGCGGCATCTGACGCGTCCGGCGCGCCGCCGTGGCGGCCATGCCCGCAAGCGCGGCATTTCCAGTGAACAAGTCTGCATCCTGGTGGCGCGCGACCGCACGGGACAAACCCGCGATTTCGTCACGGGAAAAGGGGCGCTGACCAAGGCGCAGCTGCATGCTTGCCTGCCTCCGGTGATCGACAAGGACATTTTTCTGGTCACCGATGGCCATGCCGCCTATCGCGCCTTCGCGCGTGAAGCGGGCATCAGTCACCAGGCCGTCAATGTGCGTGCCGGCATCCGCGTGCAGGGCGCCGCCCACGTGCAGAACGTCAACGCGTATCACAGCCGCTTGCGCGGCTGGCTGCGCATCTTCCATGGCGTGGCCAGCCGTTATCTGCCGAATTACCTGGGGTGGCGCTGGATACTGGACGCCGGGCGCATCCGCTCCCCAGAAACATTATTGAAGGCAACATTGGGCGAGTTCCCACATTTGACGGTGACATAGCCTTTTTTGCCCGTGCCGCTTATGCCTGTGCCACCGCGCTTGCCGCCTCCAGAATCAGCGCCGCCACCTCCACGGGACGCGAGGCCAGCGACGCATGGCTGGCGTTGAGCGTGATGACTTTGCGCGCTTGCAGGCGCGCCGCCATGCGCTCCTGGTTGACGGGGGAAATCATGCGGTCGGCGCTGGAAACCTGGTACCAGCTGGGTTTATGCTTCCAGGCCGGGTCGTTGACGGTTTCGCCGAAGGTGCTGGCCAGCGGCGCCTTCTGCACCACGCCCAGCACGGCGCCTTCTTCCGCGTCGAGGTCCTGGCAAAAGCTGTCATGGTATTGCTCGGGTTTGACCCACAGATAGCCGTCGCTGTCGCCTTCCAGGCTGGCCGCGCCCAGGGGCGGGTGTTCCTGCGTGATGCTGCCCGGGCTTTCGCCCGCATCGGGGGCGAAGGCGGCGATGTACACGAGGCCCGCCACATTCGGCGCATTGCCGGCCACGCTGATGACGGCGCCGCCATAGGAGTGTCCTACCAGCAGCACCGGGCCATTTACCTGCGCCACCATCTTGCGCGTGCGCTCGGCGTCGTCGGCCAGCGAGGTCAAGGGAAGTTCGACGGCGCGGATGGCCGTGTGGCCCTGCCGGCGCAATTCGACGATGACGCGGCTCCAGTGGGCGGCGCCGCCCCAGAAACCGTGGACGAGGACGATGGTGGCTTGCTGGCTCATGCGGATACTCCTTGTTGCAAAGGAAACAGCGAAGACCGCACAGTTGCAAAGGAGTAACAGTGCGGCGGACAGGTGCCCATCCATTGTAGACCTTCCTCCGCCGCCATCGTTGCCTTACTCTTCCCAGCGCATGGCGTTGATGGCGCCCACCATGATGGATTCATATTCGATGAAAAAATCGCTGTGGAAGCCGTTACGGATGAGCAGATGGGTACAGCCGGGCAGGGCGGCGGCCAGACGTTCGCCATCGGCCAGACGCAGCGGGCGGAAAACCTCGAAAAACGCCCGTCCGTCCGCCACGATTGCGGGATCGGACTGCGGCGACAGCCATGGCAGCAGGTTGCGCAAGGTGCCGGGATCGACGGTGATGACCAGCGCCGGGGCGCGCACGCGGCGGTAGTCGGGCGAAAAATGGTGCGCGGCCTTGTCCATGGCCCTGGCGACGTCGGGCGGCGTATTCGGGCGCACCGAACCGTCGGGCTGCACCTCGAGCTTATCGCGCCAGAATGCCTCCAGCGCGGGCCACCATTGCTTGTTGACCCGCCTGGCATAGGCGATCGAGGCGGCCATCGACGCCAGGTCGGCCGGTCCCGGCTCCTGTGCCTCGAAGGACAGCTTCTCGCTTTCCTCGTCATCGCCGCCGCTGGCCAGGTAGTCGAAGGTCGTGTCCAGGTAGACGAGTCCGCGCACGCGCCGCGGATGGCTGCCGGCGAACAGGGTCAGCTCGTTGCCGGCGATGGAATGGCCGGCCAGGATAATGCGTTCGATCCGCAGGGCGTCGAGCACGGCCAGCAGGTCGGCCACCAGCGTGGCGGGCGCATACGTCATATCGTTGGCGGGCGGTGGCTTGCTCGATGAACCGTAGCCGCGCCGGGTGATGGCCAGCACGCGGTGGCGGCGCGCCAGCGCGGGCGCCAGGCTGTCGAAGGCGTAGGCGTTGGCGCCCAGGCCGGCCAGCAGCACGATCACGCCGTCGCCAGCGCCGTCCTGCGCCGCTGGCCAGTCGCGCACGTGCAGGCTGACGCCGGGGGCAACGCGGATCTGCCGGTCCGTCACCGCTGCCGCCTGCGGGCGTGGAAATGGGGGATGGCGTCGGCCGGTCTGGTCATGCGGGACTCCTTGTGGGATGAGGGCATGGCCAGTATCGGCGCCGCGCATGAAGCGCGGATGAGGACGGGGTGAAGAAGGGCTGAAGGAGCTGCCGGCCCCGCTAGTGCGACACCAGCACCGGTAACGTCATCTCTTGCAGCACCGTGCGCGTGACGCCGCCCAGCAGCGCTTCGCGCAGGCGCATGTGGCCGTAGCAGCCCATCACGACCAGGTCGCAGTGCCGCTGGGCCGCCATGGCCAGCAGGGCCGTGCCCACGTCCTGGCCCGGCGGCGTGTCGTGCTGCAGCACCTCGACGTTGACGCCGTGGCGCGCCAGGTACAAGGCCAGGTCTGCGCCCGGCTGCTCGCCGTGCGCGGCCGGCTGGGCGTGCGAATTGACGACGGCCAGGGTCACTTGCCGGGCCCGTTGCAGCAGCGGCAGCGCATCGGTGATGGCGCGCAGCGCTTCGGCGCTGCCGTTCCAGGCCAGCAGCGGATGCTGCGCGATGCCCGCTGGCGCGGCGCAAGGCGCGTGCGGCACCATCAGCACGGGCCGGCCGCAATGGAGCATCAGGTATTCGGCCGTGCCGGCGATGACGCGCGACGGCGTGTCCTGCGCATCCGTCTGGCCCAGGATCAGCAAGTCGCAATAGCGCGCCTGCAGCAGCAGCGCGCCTTGCGCGTCGTCGTCGACGAAGCGCGTTTCGTAGGTGCCCAGGCCTTCCTCGCGGGCGATGCGCTCGAAGTCGTGCAAGGCTTCGCTGGCCTGGGTGCGCAGCGCCTGCATCTGCGCCGGCGCAAACTGCAGCGCGTTGACGCCGCCGCCATACGCATAGCGCGAAATGCCGCTCATGGCCGAACCGATCAGGTGCGCGCCCTCGGCGACGGCCAGGCGCACGGCCAGGCGGATGCGCTGGGCGCAATGGCGGGAATTGTCGACGTGGACCAGCAGGGTGGTGTAGGGCATGGCGTTTTCCTCGGTTGTTGGTTGTCAGGTCTGCAGCACGTAGCTGCCCGGCGCATCGCCCAGGTCGGGTCCCATGGCCGGCGGCGCCGCTTGCGCGCCAGGGCGTTCTGCCAGCCAGGCTTGCCAGGCGGGCCACCACGAACCGTCATGGTGCGCCACCTCGCGCTGCCAGCTGTCCGCGTCGATGTAGGGCGCGTCGTGGCGGTGCGTGGCCAGCTGGTAGCTGCGGTGCGGCTGGCCCGGCGGCGAGACCACGCCCGCATTGTGGCCGCCCGAGGTGAGCAAGAAAGTGACGTCCGTGTCGGTCAGCAGCTGCAGCTTGTATACGGAGCGCCATGGCGCCACGTGGTCCGTCAGGGTGCCGACGGCGAAGACGGGCGCCTTGATGTCGGGCAGGGCGATGTGGCGGCCCGCCGTGCGGTAGCGCCCTTCGGCCAGGTCGTTGTGCAGGAACAGACGGCGCAGGTATTCCGAATGCATGCGGCAGGGCATGCGCGTGGCATCCGCATTCCAGGCCATCAGGTCGCTGTCCTGCTCGTCGAGGCCAAGCAGATAATGGCGCAGCTGGCGCGACCAGATCAGGTCGTTCGAACGCAGCAGCTGGAAGGCGCCCGCCATCTGTTTCGTATCGAGGTAACCCTGCTTCCACATGGCCGCTTCCAGGAAACTGACCTGGCTGTCGTCGATGAACAGCGACAGTTCGCCCGGCTCCTTGAAATCGACCTGCGAGGCCAGCATGGTCAGGCTGGCCAGGCGCATATCGCCGTCGCGCGCCATGCTGGCGGCGGCGATCGCCAGCAGGGTGCCGCCCAGGCAGTAGCCGGCCGCGTGCACCTGCGGCGCGCCCGTGAGGCGGGCAATGGCATCGAGCGCCTCCATCACGCCCAGCTGACGGTAGTCTTCCAGCGACAGCTCGCGGTCTTCTTCCAGCGGATTTTTCCAGGAAATCATGAACACCGTGTGGCCCTGGCCCACCAGGTAGCGCACCAGCGAATTGTGCGGCGACAGGTCGAGAATATAGAACTTCATGATCCACGCTGGCACGAACAGCAGGGGCGTCGCATGCACCCTGGCGGTCGTGGGCGCGTACTGTATCAATTCGATCAAGTCGTTGCGGTAGACCACCTTGCCCGGCGTGACGGCCACGTTCACGCCCACCTGATAGGTGCGCTGGTCGGGCGCATGCGCGCCCATGGCGGCGCGCTGCCAGTCCTCGGTAGCGTGGATCATGCCGCGCGTCAGGTTGGCGCCGCCGCTTGCCAGGGTGGCTTGCTGCACCACGGGATTGGTCAGCAGGAAGTTCGACGGCGCCAGCATGTCGAGCCACTGGCGCACGGTGAATGTGACGACATCCTCGTGGTGCGGCGCGACGCCGCGCACGCCCGTGGTGGCGCGGTGCCACCATTGCTGCTGCAGCAGGAAGCCCTGGTAGACCAGGTTGTAGGGCCAGCGCCGCCAGGCCGGGTCTTCGAAGCGCCGGTCCTGCGGCAGCGGCGCGATGCACGGCGGCTCGGCGGCGCCGCCAGCCATGGCCGATTGCATGGCGTACTGTTGCCAGCGGCCGATCTTCTTCCACGCTTCCTGCAGCAGGGCTTGCTGCTTCGATGGCGCCAGCGCCAGATGGCTGAGCCAGTCGGCATAGGCGTTGCCCAGCGCGGCCGGCGAAATACCGCCCGTAAACTTGCCCAGCCAGGCATTCAGCAGCAGGTCCAGGGTGGCGCCTTCCGGCGCGCTTTCCGGGTAGTCGGGCGCCGGCACGCCTTGCCAGGCGCTGCCCAGGCGCTCATGTTCCACGTTGTGCTGCGCATCGCTCGCTTGCGTCTTGCTCATCCACGGCTCCTGTTATTTTCTTACAGGATAGCAAGAGCTTGTTTAAAAAATTATGATCTACATCAAGTTTGGCCGGATGCGTGCAGCATGTGGCTTGCCGCCTGGATGGCAGCGTCCGTTTCCTGCACAAACAGGCGCAACTGCTCTTCCAGCGCATCGAGGCGCGCCAGCAACGCGCCCTGCGGCGCCTTGGCCGCTTCGCGCTCGATGGCGGCGGCGATCGCGACGGCCGGCGCGGCGCGGAAGTTGGCCAGCAGGCCGGCCAGGGTGTGGGCTTGTCGGCTCACGGTGGCCCGGTCGCCTTCCCGCATGGCCGCCCGCAAGGCCTCCAGCTGCGCCGGCAGGGCGGTCAGGAACGATGCGCCGATGATGCCGATCACGTCGGCGTCGGCCTCGGCCAGCGCGGCCCCGTAGCCGAAGCGCGGCGTGTGCTTGTTTATTTGCAGCACATGCTGCTCGATCAGACTGTGGAAGGCGGCCGCGCGGAACGGCTTGGACAGGTAGTCGTCCATGCCGCCGGCGATGCAGCGTTCGCGGTCGCCTTCGAGGGCGCTGGCCGTCATGGCGATGATGACGCTTCTCGGCATGCCTTGCGCTTCGCGCGCGCGTATCTGCGCGGTGGCTTCGAAACCGCCCATTTCCGGCATTTGCAGGTCCATCAGGATCATGTCGAAATGGCCGGCGGCCTGGCAATCGAGGGCGATGCGGCCGTTGGCCGCATGCGTGACGCGGTGGCCTGCGTTCGACAGCAGCACGGTGGCCAGTTCGCGGTTCATGGCGTTGTCCTCGACGAGCAGGATGTCCAGGCCAGGCGTGCCTTCGCTTACGGTCTGGCGCGTCGCCACGGGCGCGGCGCTGGGCATGCCGCGGCAGGTGCCCAGCACGCTCATGGTGATGGCCAGCAATTCCTCGGGACTGGCAGGCTTGAGCAGGTAGCCGTCGATGCCCAGTTCGCGGCAGCGCGCCGCGTCGCCCAGGCTGCCGCAGGACGACAGCACGACGACGGGCACCTGGCTCCAGTGGGGCAGGGCGGACAGCGCCGATGCCGTATCGAAGCCATTCATGCCGGGCATGGCGAAGTCCATGATGATGCAGTCCGCCGGCAAGGCGCCGCGGCAGTGCTCCAGCGCCGCCTCGCCGGACTCGCAGGCCGTGACCATGGCGCCGCTGTGCTCGAAGATCCGGCGCAGGATGGTCAGGCTGCTGGGATTGTCGTCGACCAGCAGGATGGCGCGTCCCGCCAGCGAGGCACCGGGCGACGGCAAGGACTGCTGTTCGCCGATGGGCAAGGCCAGGTCCACGGTGAAGCAGCTGCCCTTGCCCAGTTCGCTCGACAGGCCGATGCGGCCTCCCATCATCGTCACCAGGCGGCGCGTGATCGACAGGCCCAGGCCCGTGCCGCCGAAGCGCCGCGTGGTCGAACCGTCTTCCTGCTGGAAGGCGTCGAAGACGGCCTCCTGCATGTCGGCGGCGATGCCGATGCCGGTGTCGCGCACGCACAGGCGCAGGCGGGCCATGCCGTCGCCGCTGGCGCGCAGCCGGGCGCTGACGACCACTTCGCCCTGCGGCGTGAACTTGATGGCGTTGCCCGCCAGGTTGGTCAGCACCTGGCGCAGCCGGCCCGGGTCGCCGAGCAGGGTGTGCGGCAGCGCGGGATCGACGTCGAGCACCAGTTCCAGGCCGCTGGCCTGCGCCCGCATGGCGTGGGCGCGCATGGTTTCCTGCAGCAACCGGTGCAGGTCGAAGGGGATGCTTTCCAGGGTCAGCATGCCCGCCTCGATCTTCGAGAAATCGAGGATGTCGTTGATGATGCACAGCAGGGCGTCGGCCGAGGCCTTGACGATTTCCAGGTACTTGCGCTGGTGGGCATCGAGGTCGGAATCGAGCACCAGGTCCGTCATGCCCAGGATGCCGTTCATCGGCGTGCGGATCTCGTGGCTCATGTTGGCCAGAAATTCGCTCTTCGAGCGGCTGGCCGATTCGGCCACTTCCTTGGCCAGCAGCAGCGCGCGCTCGGCCGCCTTCTGACTGGAAATATCGACGATGGTACCCACCAGGCCGTGCAGGCTGCCGTCGGACTTCAGCAGGGCCGCCTTGCTGCACAGGACATCGACCTGCCGTGTGCCGACGATCACCCGGTCTTCATATGTGTGGTTGCCCCGGTCCTGCAGCAGCGCCACGTCGTGCTGCCGCGCTTGCTGCGCCTGCTGCTGCGGCAGGATGTCCGCCACCGTCAGGCCCTGGATGCTCGCCTGGTCGAGATGGAAGAAGGCGCAAAAGGCGCGGTTGGCGCGCAGGTAGCGGCCGTGCACGTCCTTCAGGTACAAGGGGATGGGAATGGTCTCGATCAGCGCATCGACGAAGTTGAGGTTGTGCCGCAGCTCGCGCGCCGCCTGGCGCCGCTCCGTGATGTCCGTCAGGCTGCCGGTGATGCCGGCCAGCTGCCCCAGGCCATCGCGTTCGGCGCGCGCACACACGTCGATCCAGCGCACGTCGCCGTCGCGGGTGACATAGCGCGCTTCATGGCGCATGCTGTCCACCTGGCCGCCCAGCAGCTGGGCCAGGCCAGCCGCGGCGCGCTCGCGGTCGCGCGGATCGACGAATTGCAGGATACGCTTGCCCAGGCTGTCGGCGGCGTCGAAGCCGGTGATGGTGTGCCAAGCGGGATTGAGGAAGGTCCAGGTGCCGTGCAAATCCGTGCGGAAGACCACCTCATTGAGGCTGTTGACGACGTTGCGGTATTCGCGCTCGCTTTTCGCGATGGTCTCGGCCATGCGCTTGCTCTCGCTGATTTCCGTGCGGATGGCGATGTACTGGTATGGCTTGCCGGCCGCATCAAGGAAGGGCACGATGGTGGCGTCCACCCAGTACTGGCCGCCATCCTTGGCATGGTTGCAGATTTCGCCATGCCAGACCTGGCCGGCGGTAATGGTTTGCCACATCTGCGCAAAGAAGGCGTCCGTATGCGTGTGCGAGCTGATCAGGCGGTGCGTCTGGCCGACCAGCTCTTCGCGCGCGAACCCGCTGATGGCGCAGAACTTGTCGTTGACGTAAATGATGGCGCCGCTCGTGTCGGTGATGCTGACAATGGCGTGCTGGTCCATCGCAAAGCGCTGGTTCTGCAATTCGATGCGGCGCAGTTCCTGCTGCGCCACCAGCTCGGCCAGCAGCACCGACAGTCCCTCGATATCGCTTTCCTGCGGCAGGCGCAGGCCGGAATCGTCGTTGTCGAGCAGGCGCACGGCCGCCACGCGCAGCGACTGGATCACGCGGTTGCGGCTGGCCAGTTCCGTGCGCAGCAGGTCGTTGGTCATGCTCAGTTCCGTCGAACTCAGTTCCAGGCTGCGCGAGCGCAAGTCCAGGTCGCGTTCCGACTGGTCGTAGGCGCCGTCGATGCGCTGCAGCAGGGCTGGCAAGCCAGCCAGGAAACCGGCCAGTTCGCGCGGCGTGTCCGCTTTCCCGCACAGTGCCTGCGCCTGTTCCATCAACGCGGCGCAGGCGCTTTCCGAGTCGATATCGCAGACGCGGTTCAATTGGCGGGCGAGGGTGCGGTTCATGCTTCGCTCAACACAGTCACGGTCATCGTCTGGTTGTGGAGCTGGCAGCTGCCATGCGGCTGGGCGATGCCGATTTCGCCGTTGGAGTAAAAACCGGCGATACAGGCCGCGCCGCCCAGCAGGTCGGCCACCGCTTCGACCTCTTCCTCGGCCCGGTCGCCCATCACCAGCTTGCGGCCCACGCAGCTGACCAGCAGGGCCAGCTGGTCGCCATGCGCATCGGCATGGGGCACGACGCCGCGCGCGGCCGTTTCGGCCCCGTCGATCAGCCGGTTGGTACTGGAATGCATGAGCTTCAGGTAGCCGTCGGCGAGGATGTCGCCGGCCAGGGTCAGCGAACCCTGTTCTTCGTCGACGGCGAGGATGGTGCGGAAGACATTGCTTTTTTCATGCGCGGCCGTGAGCATTTCAAACGGGAACAGCAGGCCGGAAGCGGGCAGATCGCGCGCATGGTCGCCCAGGTACAGCTTGTAGATGTCGAGCGCCCGCGCGCCATCGAGGCCATACAGCACGTTGTCGACGCAGCGCGTCACCTTGCGCGCGGGGCCGAACGCTTCCCAGCCCGCATGGCTGCCGTAGCCGAGGCGGATATGCTCGCCGTACAGGCCGACGGCGACGATGGTATTGTCGGCCGCGCCGCGCGGACCCAGAGTCCAGGTCTGGCGAAAGGCGCCGCCGTCCGCCGCCAGCCCGCCCGACACCGTCACGCCCGGCGGCAGGTTCGCCTGCAGGCCGGCGATGAGCGCGCTGCCGTTGATGGCCACGCCCGTGCCCAGCATGAAGACGGCCGTCAGACCGTCCTGCGGCAGCGCCTGCGCCAGGCGCTCGCCCGCCTCGTGCGAATCGGCCATGTCGCAGATGATGGCGTCGGCAATCGCCACCGTCGTGCGGGCGAAGCGGATGGCCGTGATGACGCAGCTGTCGTCGTAGACGCGCTTGCCGGCGATCTCGCCGGCCGTGGAGCAGCCGGCGATGACGGCGCCGGGCAGCTGGCGGCGCAGCGCCGCGTTCAGGCCGGGCGTGGCAAAGTAGGGGCAGGCGCCGAACACCAGCACCAGGTCGGGCGCCATGGCGGCCAGAGGTGCCAGGGCGGCATCGAAGTCGGCATGGTTTTTCAGGATCAGTTGTTGCACGCGCATGGCGGGCTCCTCGCTTACAGTGGGTGGGCGTGTTGCGGGACGGGGTCAGGCAGGCTGTCGCGGATGGCCAGCACCTCGTCCCAGGCGCCCAGGAAGGCGTCGAGGCACAGCGGGCAGAAATGGCTGCCCCTGTTTTGCTCCAGGTACTGGCGCGCCTCGGCCAACGGCCAGGCCGGCTTGTACGGACGCTCCGAACTCAGCGCGTCGAAGACGTCGGCCACGGCGACGATGCGCGCCGACAGCGGTATCTGCTCCTCCGCCAGGCCGTCCGGATAGCCGCTGCCGTCGTATTTTTCGTGGTGGCCGCAGGCGATTTCCTCGGCCAGGCGGATCAGCGGCGAGTCGCTGCCGGCGAGGATATGGCCGCCGATTTTCGCGTGCTGGCGCATGATGGCCATCTCATCGGGGTCCAGCCGCCCCGGCTTGAGCAGGATATGGTCGGGCGTGGCCAGCTTGCCCACGTCGTGCATGGGCGCCGCCTTGAGCAGCAGGTCCTGCCATTGTGCGTCGAGGCCCAGTTCCCTGGCGATCAGCGCCGAGTAGCGCGCCATGCGCATGATGTGGGCGCCCGTTTCGGGGTCGCGGAATTCGGCCGCCCGCGCCAGGCGCGTAACCAGTTCCATCTCCCTGGCCGTGACGTTGGCGATCGCCTGTTCCACTTCGTGTTCGAGCAGCTTGGCGCGGTCGGCCAGCATGGTTTGCGCCGTGCGCAGGGCCAGCAGGTTGCGCACGCGCAGGCTGAACTCGATGGTGTCGACGGGCTTGGTGAGAAACTCCGTCACGCCCAGCGAAAAAGCCTGTTTGCGCACGGCGTGGTCGTTTTCGGTGGTCACCATGATGATGGGGATGTCGGCCATGCCCGGCATCTTGCGGAAAATGCTGAGGAACTCGTTGCCCGACAGGCTGGGCATCCGGTAGTCGAGCAAGACCAGGTCCGGCACATGCGACTCGCACCAGTACAGCGCATCGACGGGATCGTTCATGCCGACGGGTTCGATGTTGGTGGCCTTGCCCGCCAGGGTCGCCAGCAGGCTCAGGTTGGTGTCGTTGTCATCGACGATCAGGATGCTCATGGTGTCTCCGGCGGATGGCGGTCAGGTGGTGGGCGGGACGGCGACAGCCGGCTCAGGCGGCCAGCTTGCCCATGGCGTGCATGCCCATGCCCGACAGCAGGCTGTCCATGTCGAGGACGATCAGCATGCGCTCGTCGAGGGCGCCGATGGCCGTCACGTGGCCGGCCATGGCTGAACCGTGCAGCTGCGGCGGCGGCTTGATCTGCGCCGGCGCCAGCGGCACCACGTCAGCCACGCGGTCGACCACGATGCCGGTGGCGCCATGCGCGAAGATCAGGATGATCACCACGGTCGAGGCGTCGTAAGCGGGTTCGGCCTGGCCCAGCGCGATGCGCAGATCGACCAGCGGCACGATGCTGCCGCGCAGGTGGATGAACCCCTTGAGGAATGCGGGTGCGTTGGCGATGCGGGTGACGGCGCCGTAGCCGCGGATTTCCTGCACCAGGCCGATGTCGATCGCATATTCCTCCTTGCCGAGTCCGAAGACCAGCAATTCCCGGGCATCCGCTTGCGCCAGCTGGCTCGCTGCTGCGGCATGTGTCGTGATGGTTTCCATGTGCTTGCTCCTGTCAGGTGCTGCGTGATGCATGAGACTGCGAAGGGTGCCGGGCGGGATTCAAGCCTGCTCGACGCGGTTGCGGCCATTCTTCTTGGCCTGGTACAGGGCGGCGTCGGCCTGCATGAAGCCGGCCTTCCAGTCGCCGTCCGCTGGCAGCGGCGCCAGGCCGATGCTGATCGTCGCCGTGATGGACGCGTGCTCGAAATCGGTGTGCGCCGCGGCCACGGCAAGGCGGATGCGCTCGGCCACCTGCTGCGCCATGGCCATGTCCGTATGGGCGAACAGCAAGCCGAATTCCTCGCCGCCCACGCGGGCGACGACATCGGATGCCCGTGCCTGGGACTGGAGCACGGCCGCGATGGCTTGCAGCACGGCGTCGCCGGCAGCATGGCCATGCTGGTCGTTGACCAGCTTGAAGAAATCGATGTCGGCGATGCCGATGGTCAGCGGATGGCCCGAGCGCCTGGACCGCGCGGCCGCGCGGACGGCGTCGGTCTCGAAGGCGCGGCGGTTGGGCAGCTGGGTCAGGGGATCGCTGAGGGCGATACGCTGTAATTGCTGCCAGCGGGCCGCATTTTGCTGTTCCAGGGCGAGTTCGCGGCGCTGGTCGATGAAAAAGGCGCCCATGAAGTTTTCGTCGTCCAGGGTGCCCAGGTCCATGGCCTTAAGTACGATCGGCAGCATCGTGCCATCGCGGTGGCGAATGGCGAAATGGCGCTTGTGGCCCAGCACCCTGGACTTCTTGTAACCGGCCAGGTAGGCGCCGATCTGCGCGCCATGCCGCTCGCGCACGGCGTCGGGCAGCAGTGCCTCGATCTGCTGGCCCAGCAGGCTGCCCGCGGCGTAGCCGCTCAGCGCATACATGGCGTCGTTCGCATAGCGGATGCGCGAGCCCGCATCGATGATGACGGCGGCGTCATCGGCTGCGTCGAGCAGGCGCAAGGCCAGGGTTTTGTTCATGTGCTTGTCCCCTACAAAGAAGGCGGAGATACTGGGCGGTCGCGGCAATCAGGCTTGCCGCATCGCCTTTCGTTCTCCTTTGATCTCATCATACACCAAATAAAAATGATTTCAACGAATATTGTGATTTTCATGATTTATGTTGATTTTTCGCACAATCAGGCTCAGGATCAGAAGGCGTAAAAAAGCCTGTCACTTCACTTTTCGCTATACAGTGGCAAATTTTTCACGCGGTTCATCCTCCTGTTTGGCAGGAAAAATCATTTTTTTAAATTTATTTATTGTATTTGATAAATTTATGAAGCAAAATGCAGTGAAGCAATACCAGTCACTGCAAATAGAGGAGATGGACATGCATACGAAGATGTCGGCAAGCGGCAGCGAAGAGGCGGGCCACGGTTATCCACGCGAGGCGCAGCTCCGCCATGCGTCCGTGCGGCATTTGAAGGCGATCGCTTACCTGGCTCTGTTGCTGGCCGTGGTGCCGGCTGCAAGCTGCATCGCCACGGGGCACGCGGGCGTGCCGGTGCTGTTCAGCACCACGTGCGGCGTGGTGTCGTGCGTGGCGCCGCCTGGCAGCGTCCCCGGCGGGTAGGTAGGACTACCAGGCCTGGCTGGCGGCATGAATCAGCAGGCCGGCCAGGCCGCCCACGATGGTGCCGTTGATGCGGATGAATTGCAGGTCGCGCCCGATGGCCAGTTCGATGCGCTCGCTCATTTCTTCCTTGCTCCACAAGTCCAGGCGGGCGGCGATGAAGGCGCCCACTTCGCCCCGGTAACGCCGTACCAGCGCGCCGCTGCCGGCGACGATGGCGCCGTTCAGCCATGCCCGGGCATGCTCGTCCTTGCCCAGCACCTGGCCCGTGTTGCGCGCCAGGCTGGCGACGGCTTGCGCCAGCACGGGCGCGTCGGCGTGCAGGTCGGCCAGCAGGCGCGCGCGGATGGCGTCCCACAGCTCGCCCAGCATCGCTTGCACCGTATCGCTGCCGATCAGCTGCAGCTGGTAGCGGCGCACCGTGTCCTGCCACTGCGGATCGGCCTTCAGGTGCAGCGCGCTGTCGGCGATCCAGCCGGCGATGCGCTGGCGCAGCGGGTGAGCGGGGTCGATGCGCACGGCGAGCGCGAATTTTTGCAGCGAGGCGATCATGCGCGGCTCGTACGCCTTCACGGCCTTTTTCACCAGCGTGTTCTCGATCTGGAAGGCGCCCAGCACGAAGTCGCCGATGGCGGCGTGGTGCGCCTCGTCGTCCAGGTAGGCGGCGCCGCGGTCGAGCAGGAAGTCCAGCAGCTGCTGCGGCTTGCCGTCGGCGATCAGCGCGTCGATGCAGTCGGCCGCCACGTCCGATACATTCAATTGACCGAGGTAGGCGCTGGCCTGCTCGCGCAACAGGCGGCCCAGCGTGTCATGGTCGGCCATCGCCAGCAGCTGTTTCACCACGCCCGCGCTGGCCATGCCCAGCTGGCGCGCGTGAACGGGGTCGCCGAGCCAGGCGCCCAGGCGCGCGGCGGGATCGGCTTGCACGATCCGCTCGGCGATGCCTTGCTCGGTAATGAAATGGTTTTCCACGAAGGCGCCCAGGCTGCGCCCGATGTCCGCCTTGCTGTTGGGGATGATGGCCGTATGCCACAGGGGAATGCCGAGCGGATGGCGGAACAGGGCGACGACGGCGAACCAGTCGGCGATCGCCCCCACCATCGATGCTTCGGCGAATGCCTCCACATAGCCCCAGGCGGGGTGGCCGCCCCGTTGCGAGCGGGCCACGGCGAAGACCAGCGCGGCCAGCAGCAGCAAGCCGGCGGCCAGCCACTGCATGCTGCGCAGGCGCGCGCGCTTGAGCTGGTCCTTACTCTGGTCCAGCTGGGCGATAAGGTCGGGGGAAGGTTGCATGGATGGCGGTCTGCACAGTTGCGTGACCGCCATCTTACTGCGATGGCGCAGTGACGGGCTTACTGTTGCGGATGCAGCAGCGAACGGCGGCGCGCGTAGCCGAAATAGATGGCCAGGCCGATCACCAGCCAGATGGAAAAGGCCATCCAGGTGACCCAGCTGAGGAAGGTCATCAGGCCCACGCACAGGATCACGGCCAGCGCCGGCACGAACGGCACGCCGGGGCAGCGGAAGGCGCGCGGCAGGTCGGGGCGCTTCTTGCGCAGCACCACCACGGCGACGGAGACCATGGTGAAGGCGGCCAGGGTGCCGATGTTGATCAGCTCGGCGAGGATGTTGAGCGGGATCGTGGCGGCGATCAGGCCGAAGACGATGCCGACCAGCCAGGTGGCGAAGAACGGCGTGTGGAAGCGCGGGTGCACGGTCGACAGGCGCTTGGGCAGCAAGCCGTCGCGCGACATGGCGAAGATGATGCGCGTCTGGCCGAAGGCCATCACGAGGATCACGGTGGTCATGCCGAGGATGGCGCCCAGGTCGACGAAGCCGGCGATCCAGTTTTCGCCCGCATACTGCAGGGCCAGCGAGACGGGATGGTCGACACCGAGGAATTTCTGATACGGCACGATGCCCGTCATGATGGCCGACACCACCACGTACAGCACGGCGCACACCGCCAGCGAACCGATGATGCCGATGGGCAGGTCGCGCGACGGTTTCTTGACTTCCTCGGCGGCCGAGGTGACGGCGTCAAAGCCGATGAAGGCGAAGAAGACGAGGGCGGCGGCGCTCAGCATGCCGTGGTAGCCGAACGGCATGTAGGGTTGCCAGTTGGCCGGCTGCACGTGGCGCGCGCCGAAGATGATGAACAGCAGCACCACGCCCACCTTGATGGCCACCATGATGTTGTTCAGGCGCGCCGATTCGCGCACGCCCCAGCCCAGCATGGCCGTCAGCAGCAGCATGATGACGAGGGCGGGCAGGTTGATGAAGGTCGTCACGCCGGGCAGGGCGCCCGGTGCGGCCGTCAGGGCCACGGGCAAGGTGATGCCAAAGCCCGACAGCAGCGACTGGAAATAGCCGGACCAGCCGACGGAGACGGCGGCCGCGGCCAGGCCGTATTCGAGCAGCAAGTCCCAGCCTATCATCCAGGCCGCCAGCTCGCCCAGGGTGGCATAGCTGTAGGTATAGATGGAGCCGGCCACTGGCACGGTGGAGGCGAATTCCGCATAGCACAGGGCGGCGAAGCAGCAGGCGACGGCCGCCACGACGAAGGACAGCGACAGGGCGGGGCCGGCCGTCAGCGCACCCGTGCCGGTGAGTACGAAAATACCGGTGCCGACGATGGCGCCGATGCCCATGAGGACAAGGTCGAACGGTCCCAGCACCTTGGCCAGACCTCCCGGCTTCTTGCTGTGGGCAATCATGTCATCCAAATTCTTGGTTCTAAATAAGCTCACTGTGTCTCCTGGTGGTTTTTGTCATGGCGCCATTGCCGCCTCGTGAGTAGCACGACGCAGCCAGATTCTAGCCCACGCGCCCGTGATTCCAGAAGGAAAACCGTACGGTGCCGGGCAAGCCAGCCCCGTAAACTTGCCCGGCAGGCAAAAAAACAGCCCCGGACGGTGGGCCGGGGCTGGAAAGGAGACTGCTACAGTTGGTTACTCGGGCTTACTTGGAAAAGTGCGCCTCGATCTCTTCCAGTGTCTTGCCCTTGGTCTCAGGCAACAAGAACGCCGCCGCCAGGAAATACAGCACGGTGCAGCCGGCGCCGAAGAAGAACAGGGTCGAATAACCGTGCAAGCCCACGGTCGGCAGGAAGATGGCGGCGATCACGGTCGAGACGAACTGGTTGACCAGCAGGGCGATGCTCATGCCGTTCGAGCGGATGCGCGTCGGCATCAGCTCGGACAGGGCCAGCCACACGCACACGCCCGGTCCCACGGCAAAGCTGGAAACGAACACGCAGATGGCGATCGCCACCATCCAGCCGTGCGTGGACGGGGGCACGGGGCCCAGGCTGGCCTTTTCGATGCGCAGCGGCGCCTCGCGCCCGGCGGCCGGGTCGGCGAACGGATTGAGGTGCAGCTTGCGGAAGAACACGCCGATCACGCTGTCGGCCTGCACCGCGTCTTCGCGGGCGATCGTCACCTGGCGCAGCACGGGATCGTCGCTGCGCAGGCTTTTCACGTTGGTGAAGGGGCCGTAGGCGTAGGCGATGGTCAGTTGCTGCGGCGTGCCGTCGGCGGCGGCGCCCAGGGCCGTCAGGGTGGCCGCATCGAGGTGCACGGCCAGGCCGTCGTTTTGCACTTGGGCGGCGATGGCGGGGCGCACGTCGGCCAGGTGCGCTTCGGCGCCGCGGAACAGCAAGCCGGCGGCCAGCAGCGAGACGACGATGCCGCCCGTGCCCAGCATCAGCAGAAATTTGCGGCCCTTGCGGTCGACCAGCAGCACGGCCACCACCGTCATCACGGCGTTCAGCACTTTCAGCAAGACGTCCGCCATATTGGCCGAGGCGCCCGACAGGCCTGCCTGGTTCAAGATATTGACGACATAGGCGAGGATGGAATTGATGCCCGTCGCCTGGGTGCAGGCGAGGATCAGGCAGGCCAGCAGGAAGGGCAGCACGTAGCGGCGGCTCAAGAGCGGGTCTTTTGCCCTGGCATTGCCGCTGGCCTTGGCCGCGTTCTCGGGCGTATCGAGCATTTCGCGCAGTTCCAGGTCGGCGGCGGCGGGCAGGCGCGTGCGCAGCAGCGACTGGCGCGCCTGTTCGACGCGGCCGCGGCGCGCCAGCCAGCGCGGCGACTCGGCCAGCAGCAGGGCGCCGATGGTGAATACGAGGCCAGGCGCCAGGCAGACCCAGAAGATGCTGCGCCAGGCGTGGTCCTTGGCCGCGAAGATGGCGGCGATGCGGCCCGCTTCCGGCAACGCTTGCGCCGCTTGCGTGGCCGTTTCCACCGTCTGCGCCTGCAGCAGGCCGATCAGGGCGGCCGCTACCAGGCCGATGGTCAGCAGCAGCTGGAACAGGGCGGCACCGCGCCCACGCTGCTGCGCGGGCAGGCATTCGGCCAGGTACAGGGGCACGACGACGCCGATCAAGCCGCCGCTGATGCCTTGCAGCAGGCGGCCCAGCAGCAGCGGCGTGTAGCCGTCGGCCAGGGCGATCAGCGGGATGCTGGCGCTGAACAGGGCGCCGGCCAGGAACATCACCCAGCGCCGGCCGAGGATGTCGGCCAGGGCGCCCGCGAACAGCGACGACAGGACTGAACCCAGGAGCACGGCGGCGACGATAAAGCTCAGCTGCTGGGCCGTCAGTTTCCAGGCCACGGAGGCCGTCGATTCCAGGTAGGGCAGGGCGCCGGCGATGATGCCGATGTCTATGCCGTACAGCAATCCTCCCATGCCGGCAATAAATAGCAGGTAGCGCATGGCCCACACGGGGGCCTTGTGTGACGTGTCGTGCATGGTAACTCCGGGACGGGGTTGAGGTTGGGGGCTGGTTCTAGAGACGGAATCTAGCGGGTGGAAAGATCGATGGCCGCGCCTTCGACGAAGACGGACACGGGCTGTAATTGGGGATCGAGGACGACGATATCGGCCCAGGCGCCCGGTACCAAACGGCCCCGTTCGGATTCGCCCAGGTAGTCGGCCGGGTACAGCGACAAACGGTTCGAGGCGTCGGCCAGGTCCAGGCCCAGGTCGACGAAATTGCGCAGGGCCTGGTCCATGGTCAGCACGCTGCCGGCCAGCGAGCCCGTGGCCAGGCGCACGCAACCCATGCATTTGTAGACGCGCTGCGTGCCCAGGCCGTATTCGCCGTCGGGCATGCCGGTGGCCGAGGTGGCGTCGGTCACGCCGTACAGGCGCGGGATGGCGCGCAGGGCCGCGCGCAGGGCGCCCTTGGCCACGTGCTGCAGGTCGGGGATGATTTCCGCATATTCGGCATGCGCGAGCGCCGCGCCTACCATGCCCGGGTCGTAGTGCGTCATGCCCGTCATGCCGTTGTACAGGTGGGTAAAGCCGGAGACGCCGGCCTTGAGCGCGGCCACGCCATCGTCATACGTGCCGGCGCTGTGGCCGATCTGCACGCGGATGCCCATCGCCGCCAGCTGCGGGATCAGTTCCAGGTGACCGGGAATTTCCGGCGCCATGGTCAAGACCTTGATCGGGGCGATGGCATGGAAGCGCTGCACCAGCGCCAGGCTCGCCTGCACTACGTCGGGCGGCTGCGCGCCCAGGCGGTGCAGATTCAAAAACGGGCCTTCCAGGTGCACGCCCAGCATGCGCGCGCCGTTGGCCGGGCGCTCGGCGATGACGCCGGCCAGGCCTTGCAGCGCGCGCACGATCGACGGCTCCTTGGCGGTCAGTGTGGTGCCCAGCAGGGCCGTGGTGCCGTGGCGCGCATGCACCTGCGCCACGGTGGCGCCCGCGTTGCCGCCTTCCATAATGTCGACGCCGGCCGCGCCGTGCACGTGCAGGTCGATGAAGCCGGGCAGAATGGTCAGCGCGCTGTCGGCGGCAGGGTCTTCCTGTATCTGGACGATGCGCTGGTCAAAAGTGATGGTGCCCGTGATCCAGCCAGATGGGGTAAGGATTCTGCCGCTCAGCATGTGTTATTCCGCTATAAAAAGTTCGATGCCCAGCTTTTGCAGCCCTTCGCGGTATTCCTGGCTGATGCTGGCATCGGTGATGACGGTATCGACGCGGTCCAGCTGCACGATGCGGTGCAGGCTGACGCGGCCGAACTTCGAGGCGTCCGTGAGGACGATGATTTTCTTGGCCCGTTCCACCATCTTGTGGTTCAGGCTTGCTTCCGCTTCGTGGTGGGTGGTGACGCCGAACTGCAGATCGAAGCCATCCACGCCCAGAAACAGCTTGTCGAAGCTGTACGCCTGCAGACAGGTTTCGGCCTGGCTGCCCTGGATCGACAGCGACTGTTTGCGCAGCAGGCCGCCCGTGAGGATCAGGTCCACGCCGGGCGCGTCGGCCAGCTCCCACGCGATGTTGAGGCCATTCGTGGCCACCGTCACGCCGGTGGCGTCGCGCAGATGGCGCGCCAGCGAGATGGTGGTGGTGCCCGAGTCGATGATGATGTTGTCGCCCGGTTCCACCAGCCGCGCCGCATAGGCGCCGATGCGCTCCTTCTGCTCGTGGTTGATGGCATCCTTCTGGCGTATCGTATGCTCGGGCGGCGGCGTGCGCGTCAGGGTCGCGCCGCCGTGGCTGCGCGTGGCCATGCCTTGCGCTTCCAGCGCATTCAAGTCGCTGCGGATGGTGACCGCGGACACGCCGAGCTTTTCCACCAGATCGGTCACCTGCACCGAGCCCTGCTGGGCAAGCATTTGGAGGATGGATTCACGGCGTTGGCTGGTATTTCGCATGGTGGCGGGCTCAGTAAAAAATGAAAATACCGAGCTTAACAGATTGCCGCTTCGGCAATGACGGCCACTGCCGCATTGCGGTTGCAGGCGCGCGCATATTGCGCCAGCAAGCTGCCGATCTTGTGCTCGATCAAGGCTGGCGCCTGCGCTGGCAGGCTGCCCTGCACCACGGCCAGATACTGTTCCGGCAAATGCTGGCTCAGCAGCGGCAGTGGAATCGCCACGGCATCGAGGTTGGCCAGCAGCTTGCCGACGGCGGCCGCCACTTCCGGCTCGCCCCAGTAATAGCGGCAACGGTCGCTCAAGCCGTAGCGGCGCATCAATCGCTGTTCTTCCGGCGTGCCCAGGTAATGTTTGATCCAGTTCTTCGGCTTGGCCACCATGACGTCGTCAAGCACCTGCATCAACTGCGAGGTGGCGTGCGCCGGCAGCAGTTCCTCCTCGATCTGGCACAGGGCGAACAGCGCTTCGCGCAGGGCGAAGGTGGCGGCCGGTCCCACTTTCAGGATGGCGAAATGGTCGCGCACCATAGCGTGCAGGGCCGATTCGCGCTGGTAGTCGGTCGAGTGGGCTTCGAACACGAGGCCAGGCTGCTCGGCGACAAAGGCCGACAGTTCGGCGGCGGCCTGCGCATCGTAGTGCTGGATGCTGCTCTGGTCGAAATCGACGCCCGGCTGCACCACCATGGCGATGACGCGGCGCCAGGCGTCGTGCAGGCCGTTGTCGAGGAAGGCGCGGCAATGCACGTCGAGGGTGCGGCGCGCGGCCTGCGGGCTGGTGACGGCGCCGGCCTGCGCCAGCGACGCTTCGCCGCCGGGAACCGGCACTTCCGTGCCGATCACGTAGACGGGCGGGGCGAAGCCGGCGGCGGCGGCCGCCGTTTCGGCGACGATGCACAGGCGCGCCGAACGGGCGGCCACGGTTTCATCGTCGAGCAGCAAGGGGTCGTCGGCACAGCGCATGCTGCAATCGAGGTGGATTTTATGGAAGCCGGCCGACGCATACGCGGCGATCAGGGTCTCGGCGTGGGCCATGGCGGTGGCCGCATCGAGGTGCTGCCAGGCGTTCGGACCCAGGTGGTCGCCGCCCAGCACCAGACGGCTGGCGGGGAAACCCTGTTCCCGGGCCATTGCCAGCATGGTGTCGCGGAAAACGTTTGGTGTCATGCCCGTGTAGCCGCCGAACTGGTCGACCTGGTTCGAGGTCGCTTCGACCAGCAGCACGGTGTCGTACTCGCTGGCCACGCGCATGGCCGCGCGCAGCACGCTCGGGTGGCTGCAGCAGACGGCGTACAAGCCCACGCGCTCGCCGCGGCGGTGCGCCTTGATCACTTGCTGGATGGGCGACAGGGTAAAAGTCGGGTTTTCCGCTTGCTTCATCATGTTGACGCCTTTATATGTTGTCGTATCAAAAGGGCCGCGCCGCGCGCGCCGCCGGCGTCGCCAAAGCGGGGCGGCAGGATGGGCGGCACGTGCACGCCGGGGAACAGGTGGCGCTTCACGGCGGCCGGCAGCTTGTCGTACAGGTGCGGCAATTTCGACAGGCCGCCGCCGAGCACGATGACGTGCGGGTCGTAGGCCAGCACCAGGCCGGCCAGCGCGTGGCCCAGCACGTCGAGGTGCACGGCCACCGTGCGCTGGGCCACGGCGTCGCCCATGTTGGCGCGCGCCACGATGGCCAGTGGCTCGGCGCCGTCGCCGCCAAAGTGCGCGTGGAGCTTGCTCATGGCGGGACCGGAGACGTAGCGTTCCAGGCAGCCCGCCTTGCCGCACGGGCAGGCATAATCGATCAGGCCATGCTGCGCCAGCAGGGTGGCGGGCAGGCTCCAGTGGCCCCATTCGCCGGCCACGCCGTTCAAGCCGCGCAGCAGCTGGCCGCCCACGCAATAGCCGCCGCCGGCGCCCGTGCCGAGGATGGCGCCGAACATGCTGGCGGCATGGTCGGCCGCGCCGCCTTGCGCTTCCGATAGGGCGAAGCACTGGCAATCGTTGCCGATGGCGACAGGGCGCTGCAAGGCTTGCTGCAGGGTTTGCGCCACCAGGCGGCCGTTCAGGGCCGGCACGTTGGAGCTCAGTTGCCGGCCGCTGGCGCTGTCGATCACGCCGGGCAAGCCGATGCCGACGGGCGCCGTCGTGCCCAGGGCGGCGTCGCCGCGCGCCACCAGGTCGACGATCGCCTGCACGAAGGCGCTAAAATCGTCGCCCGGCGTGGCGACTCTCTCGCGAAACACTTCGGTCAGTGCGCCGTCGCGGTCGGCAAAGGCGACCAGCTCCATCTTGCTGCCGCCGATGTCGATGCCGTGAAAGCCCTGTATGGAATTAGAATTGGTCATGGCCATAGATGGTGACGCCCTGCACGACACGGTTGACGATGCCGCCGGCGAATGGATTGTCGGGGCGCAGTTGCAGCAGCGCGGACTGGTGCAGCGCATATTGCTGAGCCATCAGCAGCCACAGCGGGGCAAGCCAGGCGTCGGGCCAGGCCGGCGCGTCGGCCGCCAAGTTGGCAGATAAGTCGCCGCCGATGCCCACCGTCAGGCAGCGTTGCGCCACGCTGTCGCGCTGCAGTTCTTTCAGTAGATCGTCTTCATACTGGCGCGCCAGGGGCTTGCTGCTGCGCAGCAGGATCACCAAGGACTCCGTGGTGACGGCCGATTTCGGGCCGTGGCGGAAGCCCAGCGGGGTATTAGCCATCGCCATCACGCGGCCGCCCGTCAATTCCAGGATTTTCAATGCCGCTTCCTTGGCCAGCGCTTCCAGCGGGCCGCTGCCCAGGTAGACCACGCGCTGTACGGGTGCCGAGCCCAGCTCCGCCACGGGGGCCGACCAGTCGCGCAGGGCGTCTTCGCCCAGCTGCGCCAGGGTCTCGAGGCGCGCCACGTCGACGTCCTTGCCCAGTACCGACAGGGCCGCCAGCAGCATGCTGCTGAAGCTGCTGGTCATGGCGAAGCCGCGGTCGCAGCTGCCTTCCGGCATCAACAGGTTATAGGTATTGCCGTCGTTGGCGCCCTGGCGCGCCAGCTTGCCGTCCGCGTTGCAGGTGATGTTCAGGAAGCGCGCGCCGGGCACGACCTGGCGCAGCAGCTCCACGGCCGCCAGGCTTTCCGGGCTGTCGCCGCTGCGGGCAAACGAGACGAGCAGGGTGGGTGCGTCCGCCTCCAGGTACAGCTCGTGGTGCGTCAGCAAAGTCGTGGTGGCGATGGCGCGGATCTGCGCGGGCCAGGCCGCATTCAAGGTGTCGACGACGATTTCGCCCACATACGCCGAGCTGCCGGCACCCGTCAGGATCACGCGCTGCTGTGGATGGGACAGCGTGTCGCCCAGGAAGGCGGCCAGGCTGGCTTGCTCGCTGCGCAAAATGCCGGCCAGCGCGCGCCAGATGGCGGGCTGATGGGCGATTTCCTCGGCCGTGTGCAGGCCGCCGATGTCGCGCCAGGTTTGAATGTCACGCTGAAGAAGGGTAGTCATGAGAGGTCAGTAAAGTGTTTGTTGGAGAAAGCATAAATACTAAATTTCGAAAAGTCAAATACGAAAGTAAAACGAAAGTAAATAGTTGTGTGACTTGCGAAATAATGGCGTCGAACTGGTGCTTTTCTGGACGTCTATCATGTTGCGCTGCCGCATGAAACCCAGTCGTGCCGCCGCCTGTCGCTGAAATACGACGATAACGAAAGTATGTTTTGTGACATTTTGATGAAACGTAAGAAAAATGCGCCAATTCTGGGCATTTCATTAATAAATCGGTCCAGGAACTTTCTTTTGATTGACGATATTTATTTTTCTTCTTAAAGTATTTCCATCACTTCGATTTTCTGAAAGCCCGCAGATGAAACCTCTCCCGCTTCCCCGCCGCGCCCTTGCCGCCTGTGTCCTCGCCGCCCTTGCCACCCTGGCCGCTCCTGGCCTGCAAGCCGCGCCCATCGGCAATCTGCAGTCGCTCTCCGCCGTGCATGCGGCCGACGTGGCCAAGGGCGAGGCGCTGGGCTGGGATCTGCGCAGCGACACGGGCATGCAGCTGCGTATCAGCCTGCCGCAGGCGGACGTGCTGCGCATCCAGGCGGGCGGCAAGGGGGGCTTGACGGGCCCCGGCGACAAGGCTGCGCCGATCGTCGTGGGCCAGCCCGCTGCGCAGGTGGCATACGAGATCGATGAGCAGCCCGGGCATATCCTGATCAGCACCGAAGCCCTGAGTCTGCGCATCGACCGCAAACCCTTGCGCCTTACCTTGTACCGCAAGGGCGATGCGGTGCCGCTGTGGCGCGAAGTGCAGCCGCTGTCGCTCGACGACAAGCAGGGCGTGCAGGTGCTATCGAGCCTGCCGGGCGAGCGTTACTTCGGCGGCGGGCAGCAAAATGGGCGCTTCGAATTCAAGGGCAAGCAGGTGCCCGTGTCGTATTCCGGCGGCTGGGAAGAGGGCGACCGGCCGAATCCCGCGCCATTCCTCATGAGTTCACGGGGCTGGGGCATGCTGCGCAATACCTGGTCCGACGGGCACTACGATTTGCGCGACAAGGAACAGATCTCGCTGCAGCACGCGGAAGGGCGCTTCGATGCGTATTTCTTCGTCGGCAAGGACTTGCGCGACGTCGTCGCCCGCTACACGGAGGTGACGGGCCGCGCGCGCATGCTGCCGCGCTGGGCGCTCGAATACGGCGATGCCGATTGCTACAACGATGGCGACAACGTGAAAAAGCCCGGTTCCGTGCCCAAAGGCTGGAGCGACGGCCCCACCGGCAAGACGCCGGACGTGGTGGAAACCGTGGCGCGCCAGTACCGCGAACACGACATGCCGGGCGGCTGGATACTGCCCAATGACGGCTATGGCTGCGGCTACACGAACTTGCCGGAAACGGTGAAGGGCCTGGCCGGCTATGGCTTCCGTACGGGCCTGTGGACGGAAAACGGCGTCGACAAGATCGCCTGGGAAGTGGGCCAGGCGGGCAGCCGCGTGCAAAAGCTGGACGTGGCGTGGACGGGCAAGGGCTACCAGTTCGCCATGGATGCGAACAAGTCGGCCTATGACGGCATCCTGAACAACTCCGACAGCCGCCCTTTCCTGTGGACGGTGATGGGCTGGGCCGGCATCCAGCGCTATGCCGTGGCGTGGACGGGCGACCAGAGCGCCAGCTGGGACTATATCCGCTGGCACATTCCCACCCTGATCGGCTCGGGACTGTCCGGCCAGGCGTATGCCTCGGGCGACGTGGACGCCATCTTCGGCGGCAGCCCGGAAACCTATCTGCGCGACTTGCAGTGGAAAAGCTTTACGCCCGTGCTGATGGGCATGTCCGGCTGGGCCGCGGCCGAGCGCAAGCATCCGTGGTGGTTCGAGCAACCGTACCGCGACATCAACCGCCGCTATCTGAAGCTCAAGATGCGTTTGACGCCGTATATGTACACCCTGGTGCGCGAAGCGGAGCAATCGGGCGCGCCGCTGGTGCGCGGCCTGATGTGGGATTATCCGCAAGACCCGGCCGCCTACACGGAAGCGTATAAATATCAATTCCTGCTGGGCCGCGACGTGCTGGTGGCGCCCGTCTACCGCAGCCAGGCCGTCAGCGGCGGCTGGCGCAAGGGCATCCACCTGCCGCAGGGTACGTGGTATGACTACTGGGATGGCCGCCAGGCCACGGCGGACGCGAAAGGGCGCGACCTCGATATGCAGGTCACCTTGGACAAGCTGCCCGTGTTCGTGCGTGCCGGCGCCATCCTGCCCATGTATCCGGAAATGCTGTACGACGGCCAGAAGCCGAAGGACCAGCTCACGCTCGATATCTACCCGCACGGCGATTCCGAATACACCTTGTATGAAGACGACGGCAACACGCGCCAGTACCAGGGCGGCGCCTTCAGCCAGCAAATCATCCGCATGCGCCAGACGGGCGCCGACGTGCAGGTCGACATCGGTGCCGTCGACGGCAAGTACCAGGGCCAGGAAGCGCGCCGCGGCTATGCGCTGCGCATGCTGGCGGGCCAGCGACCTGCCGCCGTCAAGGCGGGCGAACGGCTGCTCGCGGCATCCGCCGACCGCGCCGCCTACGACAAGGCAAGCGAAGGCTGGTATTTCGACGCGGCCGACAGGCAAGGCACCCTGCACGTGAAGGTGGCGGCGCAGGATATCCGCCAGCCCCTGGCCTTGCAGGTGGCCGGCGCGCTGGGCGTGGCGAGAATCGATGCCGACTTCCCCGCCGCCCCCGTGCCGGGCCGCGCCTTGCCGGCCGACGCCATGCAGGTGGTGGGGCGTCCTGCGGAAGAAAGCGGCTATCCGCTGGAAAACGCCTTCGATGGCAAGCCCGAGACGTGGTTCCGCACCGTGCGCAGTCCGTCCGTGAAGAGCGGACCGCATGAATGGGTGATCGGCTTTACGGAACGCCGCCTCGTCGATGGCATCGAACTGGCGCCGCGCAACGACCAGCACTGGAAGCATGGCCAGGTGCGGGATTACGAAATCTACATTGGCGACAACAACGGCGAGTGGGGCACGGCGCTTGCGCGCGGCACGCTCAAATTGCAAGAGGGTACGCAGACGATCAATTTCCCCGCCACGGCCGGGCGTTTGCTGCGCTTCCGCGTGATGAGCACGCAAAATCCGGAAGGCGACGGCGCCGCATCCACCGACCCGATGGTGACGGCGGCGCAAACGGGCCCGGTGGCGCGCGCGTTCGACGCGGCACTGGCGACCGACGTGGCGCCCGTGACCTTGTCCGCATTCCGCGTGCTCGAACACCGCGTGGCCGAAGCAGAAGAGGTGCAGCGCTATCTGTCGGACCTGGCGCTGCCGAAGACTGTCGCGAAAGACCGGCCGGCCGGCAAGGCCGCCGAGATGCGCATGAACGGGCTGTGGTTCCGCAAGGGCCTCGGCGTGGGACCCGCCAGCCGCATCGACTTGCAGCTGGCGGGCAACTGGAATCTGCTGCGCGCCGACCTGGGCGTGGACGATAGCTGTCGCAGCGCGGGCGGCTTGCAATTCCAGGTCTGGAGCGGTGAACGGCTGCTGTATGACAGCGGCTTGGTCACGGCTCCCGGGGTGGTCAAACCCGAAATCGACGTGCGCGGCCTGAGCCAGCTCAGTTTGCGCACCCTGGGCGCGCGCGGCGCCCACCCGGCCCAGGTCTGCGGCAACTGGGCCAACGCCGTGCTGACCGGCACGGAGGGCGCGACAGTCAAGCCGCGCTAACTATTTCAATCATTTCACTAACAACGAGCCCCTCTTCGGACCGGGGAGGGGCTCTTGCAGCCGGCAACATCAATTACTTATAAAAAGGGAGACGAGCATGCACATGAAAAAAATGGTGGCCGCCATGGTGGCGGTCGGACTTGGCTCAACCGCGCTGGCGTCGACGGCGCTGGCAGCGGAGGAAGAAAAACTGGCGCGCGTCGAAGTGACGGGTTCCAGCCTGAAGCGCATCAATGCGGAAACGGCGTCGCCCGTGCAGGTGATCAACGCCAAGCAGATCGAAAACATGGGCGCGCTCACCTTGCTGCAAGTGCTCGACAACCTGCCCGCGGCCCGTCCGGCGCAGCAGGACTTCCGCTCGATGTTCACGGGTTCCGATGGCGGCTCGCAGGCGAACTTGCGCGGCATGGGCGCGCAGGGCACGCTGGTGCTGCTCAATGGCCGCCGCCTGTCGTTCTATGGCGCGCCGGCCGGTTTCCAGACCATGTTCGTCAATATCGACGCCATTCCCGCCGCCGCCATCGAGCGCATGGAGATTTTGACGGATGGCGCGTCGGCCGTGTATGGCTCCGATGCCGTCGCCGGCGTCATCAACGTGATCACCAAAAAATCGTATCAAGGGCTGGAGGCGCGCGCCAACGGCGAGTTTTCGCCCAGCGTGAAAGCGTACGGCGAACGCCAGGCCAGCGTGCTGTATGGCGTGGGCGACCTGGCCAGCGACGGCTACAACATCTACGGTTCCGTCAACGTCTACCAGCGCGACCGCATCGCGCTGGCCGATACCTGGCAGAAGCGCCCCTCGTATTTTTATGTGAATAATCCCAATTTCATCCCGAACATGCGCGTGGGCGTGGGCAGCGAACCGGGCGTGATGAATCCGGGGACCTTCTTTGTCTTCGACAAGGCCAACAACAATGCGCGCACGCAGCGCGCCGCACCCGGCTGCAACAACAGCATCACCGAAGCGTCGGGCACGCGCTGCGTGTGGAATGCGCTGCCCAACCAGCTCGATACGGGCCCCACTTCGGAGCGCGCCACGGCCTACCTGAGCGGCCGGCTGAAACTGGGCGGCGACATGGAAGCGTTCGCGGAAGGTGCGTTCACCCACATCAAGATGCGCGGCGAGAATGGCCCGTCCAGCTTCAACAGCGGCAGCACGAACAACTGGTTCGCGCGCAATACGGGCACTACCCTCAATACCTTCGCCACGCCTTTCCTGAGTCCCAACAACGTCTACCTGAAGGGCAAACTCGATGCCGACATGGTGGCCAAGATGGGCGGCGCGGCGGGCTTGAACTATCTGCTGCAGGATGCCACGGGCCACTTCGGCCAGAAGAATGTCGATGAAAACTACCGCGCGCTCGTCGGCCTGCGCGGCAGCATCGGCGGCGGCTGGGATTTTGAAACGGCGCTCAGCGTGGCTGGCAGCCATTCCACGCTGTTCCAGACGGCGAACCTGAATATCAATGGCTTCAAGCAGGCGTTCGGCCCGTTCACGAAAGATCCCGTCAGCGGGCGCACGTATATCTCCGACAATCCCGCCTACAAGTTCGGCGAAATCAGCGAGGCCAATGCGGCGCTGCTGCGCGCCGCCTATCCCACCTTCGCCATCGAATCGTGGACCAAATTGATGACCTGGGACGCCAAGCTGGAAGGCACGCTGTTCAAGCTGGGCGAGCGCGAAGTGCGCGCCGCCGTGGGCACCAACGTCATGCGCGAAAGCTTCCTCACGCCCGGCAACGCGGATGCGGCCAATGGCCTGATCACGCAGCAGGGCGGTTCCTGGTTCGATGGCAAGCGCACCGTCGCCGCCGTGTTTGGCGAAGTGGTGGTGCCGCTCAGCGACACCCTGGAAGTCAATGCGGCCGCGCGCCTGGACAAATACCCGCATTTCTCGGCCAACCTGGCGCCCAAGCTGGGCGTGATCTGGCGCGCGCGTCCCGACCTGATGCTGCGCGGGACGTATTCGGAAGGCTTCCGCGCACCCAACCTGGCTGAATCGGGCTCGGGCGGCGTCTTTGCCCAGGTGGGCGGCATCCGCGACACGGTGCGCTGCGATGAGACGAATGCCATGGCGCGCGCCTTGATGAAGTCCAGGGTGGCGACGGATGCGGACCTGGGCAAGAGCCTGCTCAATTCGAACTGCTCGACGACGGTGGGCGGCCTGACGCCGCCGAACCAGAACCTGCATCCGGAAAAGGCCAAGATTTCCACCGTGGGCCTGGTCCTGCAGCCGGCCAAGGACGTGAGCATCTCCATCGATTACTGGTTCATCAACCGCCGCGACGAAATCGTGCGCCAGGACTTCAACGAACTGTTTACGGAACTGGTGGACAAGTACGGCCCGACCCTGGCCGGTACATCGAGCGCCATCCGCAACGACTTGACGGACACGGACCGGGGCAATATGGCGGCGGTGGCGGCCATGTGCGCCAATCCCGCCAACGCGGGCGTGTGCGCGGGCGGCGTGCCGGGCTACTCGGTGGGCAACCTGGGTGGCTTGATCAACTCGTATTCGAACCGCGGCCGTACCCTGATGGACGGCGTGGACATCGACGCGCGCACGCGCTTTGCGCTCGGCGACTGGGGCAAGCTGAGTACCGGCATCGCCGCCACCATCCGCAAGCGCGACACCCACGACAGCGAAGACGGCAGCGATATCAAGGGCAATACCGTCGGCTACTACGATTCGCCGCGCTACCGCGCCACCGTCAACGCCGACTGGAGCTACCGCAATTTCGTCAGCAGCGTCTTCATCAACTATTCTGGCAAGACGCGCTGGGCCTACGGTCCGTGGGACAAGGACAACACGCCGGAAAACTGCACCGCCGCCTCGGTATCGCTGCCGGCCGGCCAGTGCAAGGGCGCGCCGTCGTACACCACGGTGAACCTGGCCTTCAGCTGGAAGCCGCTCAAGAACCTGGACGTGGGCCTGAACGTGAAGAACGCGTTCAACAAGCAGCCGTACTACGACCCGAACGGCTGGGAAGGCTACAACCATAGCCAGGACCTGTTCGGCCGCCAGTTTGCCCTGTCGGCCAGCTACAAGTTCTTTTAAGACGTGACGCCGCCCCGGCCTGCCAGCGGGCCGGGGTATCGTCATGAAAAGAAAAAGACAATATTCCGAAATGCGCAATACGAAAGATAAACGTAAGTGAAAGGGGATTGCCATGGCTACTTTCGCGTTTTTCCATCGGGATTGCCGTGTGGAATGTCTCCTGCAGGCCGCCTTCTTGCCTGCGCGTGTATCTGCTACGCCACGATAACGAAAGTTATCTGCCGCATCGTGGATTGAATCGAAAGATAAAACGTCTTTATTTACTGAATTTAGCGATAAATTTGCGCTGTAACTTTCTTTTTGTTGACGATACTTATTTTTCTTTTTAAAGTAATCCCAAGAAAACGAAAATCAGCCAAGACGGACTGATTTCCCGGAAGGAACGGCTGCCTGGCTCTCCCTTCCGACGCTCACCATAAAAATTGCATCCCCCCGACTTCGCCCTGGAGCGGGGAGGGCGCGTATAACCCTCGATATAGACGGAGAGACACATGCATACCACCCGACTCAAATTGCGCGACATCAGCCGCGCCGCCGCGATCGTGATCGCCCTGGCGGCCGGCGTGCCAGGCCAGGCCTGGGCACAGTCGAACGCCACCAGCACCATCTTCGGCGAAGTGAGCGCGCCCGCCGGCGCCACCGTGGTGCTGGAAAACCTGGCGACGGGCGTGCAGCGCACCCTGACGCCGGATACGTCGGGCCGCTATGTGGCCAACTCCATGCCGCCGGGCCGTTACGCGGTGCGCGTGCTGCGCGCCGGGTCGGTCGAAGCGTCGCAGGAAGTCGAAGCCCTGATCGGCGCGGGCGCCGAAGCGAACTTCGGCCCGGCCAGCGCGGCCGGCCCCGTGGGCCAGGAACAGACCGTCGTGGTGAAGGCGTCGCGCAATCCGATCGACGTGTCGAACACGAACAATGGCGTGATCTTCACGGCCAAGGAATTGAAAGCGCTGCCGGTCGGCAATGACGTGGCCTCCATCGTGCAGCTGACGCCGGGCGTGTCGCGCGGCACCAACAGCGTGTACGGCAATGCGCCATCGATCGGCGGCTCGGGCCAGTCGGAAAACGCGTTCTACGTCAACGGCTTCCCCATCACCAACATCCTGACCCAGGTGGGCGCGTCGGAACTGCCGTTTGGCGCGATCTCCAACCTGCAAGTGCTGTCGGGCGGCTACGGTTCCGAGTTTGGCCGCTCCACGGGCGGCGTGATCAACATCACCACCAAGAGCGGCGGCAACAAGGTCGAATTCGGCGGCAAGGTCTCCATCATCCCCCGCTCGCTGAAGGGCACGACGGAAAACCGCTATTACCCGAACACGGGCGCCAATCCGAAGACGGATGGCACCTTGAAGTACTGGAACCGCGATAACGGCAGCACCAGCAAGGTCGTCGGCCTGTACGGCAGCGGACCGCTGATCAAGAACAAGCTGTTCGCCTTCGTGGCGCTGGAACAGACGCGCACGGACGGCGGCGCCGTCGCCGGTGCGCGCGACGACCTGGTCGACAAGGTGCTGCCGAACGGCTGGCGCGAGAGCAAGAGCAAGGTTGACCGCATGATGGCCAAGCTGGACTACAACCTGACGGACGACCATCACTTTGAATATACCAAGCTGTATGACCGCACGACGACGGACAGCCAGAGCTATGGTTTCGACTATGCCACCTTGAAACGCAACAACGTGCCTGGCGGCGGGAGCGAGACCACCTTCAACTGCTGCGGCTCGTCGGCCGCGCCGGGCGCGAATGTCGACATCTTCAAGTACACGGGCTACCTGACGGATAACCTGACGGTGACGGCGATGATGGGGCAGTCGCGCACTTCGCACCGCCGTACCCCGGAAGGCTACAATCCGCTGCTGGCGCAAACGTCGTCGAATGAATCGACCCAGGTGCCTGGCCTGACGTACGCCAATCCGCAAACGGTGACCGGTACTCTGGTCGACCCGTCGTCGGAAGACCGCCAGAAGGCCAAGCGCCTGGACCTGGAATACAAGCTGGGCAAGCATTCGCTGCGCGGCGGCATCGACCGCATCGACGTGGAATCGAAAGTGGGCCTGAGCCTGGCCGGCGGCTACCGCTGGAGATACGAGAAGGTCAAGGATCCGACGCTCCTGATCAACGGCGCCTTTGAAACGCCGGCACAGGGCAACGGCTACGGCAAGGATGGCTATTACGTCAGCAAGGAATTGAACGCCAACCTGGCGCGTCCGACCAGCGTGCAATCGGCGCAGTACATTCAGGATCACTACCAGGTCACGGAACGGGTGCTGCTGGACCTGGGCCTGCGCCGCGAACAGTTCACCAACTACAGCACCGATGGCGTGGCCTTCATTTCGCAGCGCAACATGATCGCCCCGCGCGTGGGCGCCACCTGGGATTACCTGGGCGACGGCACCCTGAAATTCTTCGCCAATGGCGGCCGTTACCACTTGCCGGTGCCGTCGAATTTGTCGAGCAACATGGCCAGCCCCTTCCTGGCCACCAGCGAGATGTTCACCTACACGGGCGTCGATCCCGTCACGGGCGCGCCGACGGGCCTGCACGCCATCAGCAAGCCGTATTCGGCCAACAACGCGTATGGCCAGAGCCGCGATGCGCGCGAAGTGACGGCCATCGGCTTGAAGCCGCTGTCGCAGGATGAATTCTCGCTGGGCTTCGAACGCGCCCTGAGCAAGAAGCTGGTGGTGGGCGCCAGCTTCCTGTACCGCAAGCTGAACGACACCAACGACGACACCTGCGACGAGCGTCCGCTGCAAGCCTGGGCCACGCGCAACGGCGTCGATACGGGCAACTGGAGCGGCTTCCAGTGCGCCATCATCAACCCGGGCCGCGACAACAGCCTGATGGTGGACTTTGACGATGGCAAGGGCCTGCGCCGAGTGGATATTTCGGCGGCGGAGTGGGGCAACCCGCTGCCATCGCGCACCTACCGCGCCTTGAACATGTTCATCGAGCACCCGTACACGAACGGCTGGTACGGCAAGCTGACCTACACCTTGTCCGGCCTGAAGGGCAATATGGAAGGCCAGACGGACAGCATCGGCGGCGGCGACGTGGGCCTGACGGTGAGCGACGACCACAAGGAATTGATGTACAACGCGTATGGCTACCTGCCGGGCGACCACCGCCACGCCTTCAAGGCCTACGGCTTCATGCAGGTGATCCCGGACGTGATGGTGGGCGCCAACCTGTCGCTGATCTCGGGTGCGCCGCGCAACTGCATCGGCGCGCTGCCCGATAACCTGAAGTTCGAGAACGACTACGGCGATTCCTACTTCTATTGCAATGGCAAGCCGGCGCCGCGCGGCAGCCAGGGCCGCCTGCCATGGCAAGCCCAGCTGGACATGAATGTGGCCTATACTCCCAGCGCCGTCAAGGGCCTGAGCCTGAAAGTGGACGTGTTCAATGTGTTCAACAGCCAGACCGTGACCCGTTACACCGAAACGCGCGAAGACCATGGCGCCATCTCCCGCAATTACCTCCAGGTCGATGGACGCACGGCGCCGCGTTCCGTGCGCTTTACGGCTGAATACACCTATTAAACTGCAGCCGGCCCGCCGTGCGGCGGACCGGCGACGATCATTACCAATGGAAGCGAGAAGAGACCAATGACGACACAATTCAATCGACGCAATTTCCTTTCCGCCAGCGCCGCGCTGGCCGGTGGCGCCATGGCAGGCAGCGCCTTGCTGCCTGGCGACGCCAACGCCGCACCCGCCGCCGGCCGCGACAAGGTTCGCCTGGGCCTGATCGGCACGGGCATGCGCGGCCAGGTGCTGCTGGCCGAACTGGTGCGCCGCGACGACGTGGAAGTCGTTGCCCTGTGCGATATCGAACCGATCATGCTGAAACATGCGCTGGGCCAGGTGGAAAAAGCCGGCAAGCCGCGCCCGCGCACGTATGGCGAAGACCGCGACCAGAAAGCCTACAAGCGCATGCTGGACGCGGGCGGCCTCGACGGCGTGATCATCGCCACGCCGTGGGAATTCCATGCGCCGATGGCGATCGCCGCCATGCAGGCGAAGATCGCCGTCGGCTGCGAAGTGGTGGCCGGCATCACCCTGCAAGACCACTGGGATGTCCTGAATACCCAGCTGAAGACGGGCACGCCGTACATGTTGCTGGAAAACGTGTGCTACCGCCGCGACGTGATGGCGGCGCTGCAGATGGTGCGCGCGGGCCTGTTCGGCGAACTGCTGCACCTGCAAGGCGGCTACCAGCACGATCTGCGCGCCGTCAAATTCAACAGCGGCAATCCGGCCAAGCCGTACGGCGGCGGCGTGGAATTCGGCGAAAAGGGCTGGTCTGAAGCCCATTGGCGCACGCAGCACTCGGTCGAGCGCAACGGCGAACTGTATCCGAGCCATGGCATCGGCCCCTGCGCCATGTACACCAACATCAACCGCGGCAACCGTTTTACGCGCATCAACGCCTTCGCCACCAAGGCGCGCGGCTTGCACGACTACATCGTCAAGCAGCCGGGCGGCGCGCAGCATGCGAACGCCAAGGTGAAATTCAAGCTGGGCGACGTGGTCACCACGACCCTGGCGTGCGAAAACGGCGAAACCATCATCCTGCAGCACGATACGAGTCTGCCGCGCCCGTATTCGCTGGGCTTCCGCGTGCAAGGCACGGACGGCCTGTGGATGGACCTGAACAATTCCATCCATATCGAGGGCGTCAGCAAGCCGCACCAGTGGGACGACTTCAAGGCTTACCAGGACAAGTATGAACACCCCGTCTGGCGCAAGTATGCGGCGCAAGCCGAGGGCGCGGGCCACGGCGGCATGGACTTCTTCGTCATCCACGCCTTTGTCGAAGCATTGAAGGCCAACGCGCCGATGCCGATCGATATCTACGATGCCGTGACGTGGAGCGCCATCACGCCGCTGTCCGAGCAATCGATCGCCGCCAACTTCCAGACCCTGGACTTCCCGGACTTCACGGGCGGGCAGTGGAAATCGCGCAAGCCGATCTTCGCCCTCGACGGCAAGTACTAAGCCTTAACGACCCGCTACCGCACCAGTTGCCGTAGCGGGTTTTTTCTATCCCCATGCGTTTTTCAACCGCGGCGCAGGTGCGCAGGCCCGTGTTCGCCCGTCGCAAAGCTTCACCACCAGGAGACGTCGATGAAACACAGAAGTGCATTATTCCATGCCATCCTTCCCGTCATGCCCTTGCTGCTGGCGGCCTGCGGCGGCGCCACCGCCACGGGCAACGGCAATACGGCCTTGCTGGCCGCCACCGTGGCCGCGCCCGCCACGTCCGCCACCGTGGAACTGGCCGGCAACGCCTTCATCACCAGCGGGAATGAGGGCGCCGTCATCAGCGAGCGCGGCCTGTCCGGCTGGAGCAATCCCGCTGCCGTCGCCAGCACCTACTTCCGCGTGGGCGGGGCGGGACCCGTGCAGGTGGCGCTCGACGCCAGCCTGGCCGATGGCGGCAACAGCACCATCCGCGTGAAGGTCAACGGCACGCCGTTCGACGTCAAGCTGGCCGGCAAGGAACGCAAGACCTATGCCGTGGGCACGGTGAACGTGGCGGCGGCCGGCTATGTGAAGGTGGACTTGCAGGGACTGTCGCGCGTGAAGGACACGTTCGGCGACGTCTCCGCGCTGAAGGTGACGGCCAGCGCCGCGCTCACCTACGCCAACGACCCCGCCAATTACTACTGGTCGCGGCGCGGCCCGTCCGTGCACATGGGCTACACGGTGCCCGCCAATACCGAGTATTTCTATAACGAGATGACGATTCCCCAGGGCCAGGACGCGATCGGCTCCTACTTCATGGCCAACGGCTTCAGTCAGGGCTACATGGGCATCCAGGTGAAATCGCCGAGCGAGCGCTGGATCTTGTTCTCCGTGTGGGATGCCGACAATGGCGCGAAAACCACCCTGGTCAGCAAGGGCGCCGGCGTGGTCGACAATGCGTTCGGCGGCGAGGGCACGGGCGGCCAGACCTTTCTGTCGTATAACTGGGCGGCCGGCACGACGTACCGTTTCATCACGCGCGCGCGGCCCGACGGCAATGGCGGCAGCGATTACTCGGCCTGGTTCTTCGCACCCGAGACGGGCAAGTGGCGCTACATCGCCACCTGGAAGCGGCCGGCGATTTCCACGTATTTGACGGGCGTGCATTCCTTCCTCGAGAATTTCATCGATACCCTGGGCTACACGGAGCGCCGCGTCCAGTTCGGCAACCAGTGGGCGAGGAACGTTGCCGGCACCTGGTCGGAAGTGACGGCGGGGCGCTTCACGGGCGACGCCACGGCCACCAATGCGCAGCGCATGGATTACGCGGGCGGCGTGGAAAACGGCAGGTTCTACCTGCATAACGGCGGCTTCTTTGCCGACTACGTGAAGACCAGCCAGAACTTCACGCGGCCCGCGACAGGCCAGGCGCCCGCCGTCGATGTGAGCGCCTTGCCGATGCAATAGGCGTGGGTGCTTAGCCCGGCCGCTTGCCCGCCATCGCTTCGATGCCGCGATAGTAGGTGAGCGGCCGGCCTATCGTCACGCCCATCAAGGCCGCGGCCTGGATGATGTCGTTTGTATCGCGCCGGTACACGAGCAGCGCATCCATTTCGTCGGAGCCGTTGCCGTCGATCTGGATCAGCTCATAGCCGCCTTCGTCCACGGCGCGCTGCACCAGTTCCGTATCGAGCCACTCGAAATAGGGCAGCGCGCTGCCGCGGCCTGCCTTGAGCAGTTCGTACGGGAAGTCGGGGAAGTCGTCGAACATGTCCTGTATCTGTTCGTGCAGCTCATCGAGCTTGTCGCTCGACGCCATATAGCCGCCCAGTTGCGAGAGGATCTCCAGCGCATAGGCCTGGGCATCGCTGTCGATCCACTCGTCGCGTGGCGCGGAAGGCGCGGCGGTGATGGCGGCGACGGCCTCGTCGAGCTCCTCGCCTTCCAGGTCACCGCAGGTCAGTTTGGTCAGCAATTCGGATAGCAGCATGTTCGCCTTTCAATGGGGGATGCATGGCCAGGGTGGCCGGCTTGTCGATGATGTTGCCGATACTATCATTGCCGCGTAGCCGGGCGCGTTCTGCTGAATTTGCAATGCAGGCTACGCCACCGGATACGATCAGCAAGGAAATTTTGGAAAGAAGCGCGTCAAACAAGCGCTGGCAGGGCGCTTGCGCCGCAGCAGCGCATGGATATAGAATGCGAATCATTATTATTTGCGAATCAGGGAGTATGCGACGTGTCGGCTGCCCAACCCGGCGCTCACCAGGAGGTGGGCAGCCTGTATCACGAACACCACCGGTGGCTGCAAGGCTGGCTGCGGCACAAGCTGGGCAACGCCTTTGACGCGGCCGACGTGGCGCACGACACCTTCATACGCCTGCTCAATCGCGACGAAGCCATCGCCGCGCGCGAGCCTCGCGCCTTTTTGACGACGGTGGCCAAGGGCGTGCTGGGCAATCTGTACCGCCGGCGCGACCTGGAGGCGGCTTACCTGGAAACGCTGGCGAGCCTGCCGGCGCAGCACGCGCCCGATCCCGAGGCGCAGGCGATCCTGCTCGAAGCCCTGTTCGACATCGACCGCCGCCTCGATGGCCTGGCGCCTGCTGTGCGCCGCGCGTTCCTGCTGTCGCAGCTCGATGGCATGCCGCAGGCGGCCATCGCGCTGGAATTGAATGTCTCGCTGGCGACCGTGCAGCGCTACCTGGTCAAAGCCATGCATCAGTGTTTCTTTGCCCATCCGGCATCGTGATGGGCGCCTTCACGCCGGAAGCGGCCAGCCTGCAAGCGGTGGAATGGCTGGTGCGCCTGCAGGCCGGAGACGCCACGTCGGAAGTGGAGCAGGCCTGGCGCGCCTGGCGCGACAGCGACCCCGAACATGAGCAAGCCTGGCAGCATGTGGAGGGCTGCATGGCGCGCATGCGTGCCTTGCCAGCGCCGCTGGCGCACGGCACGCTGGCGCGCAAGCCGGTCCATGCGCAGGCGAATGCGGCGCGCCGGCAGTCGCTCAAGCTGCTGGCGTTGCTGGCCGTGGGCGGCGGCGCCTGGCTGGCGGGCGGCGATGAGCAGGCGCGCTTCTGGCTTGCCGACTACCGCACGGGCACGGGAGAATTACGCCACGTCGTGCTGGACGACGGCACGCGCATCGCGCTCAATACGGCATCCAGCATCGACGTGCGCTATGACGCGGGCCAGCGCCTGGTGACGGTAGTCAAAGGCGAGATCATGGTCAGCACGGCGCGCGATCAGGCCGGCCGGCCATTTGTCGTGCAAACGGCACAAGGCCGCTTGCAACCGGTGGGCACGCGCTTTGCCGTGCGCGTGGAAGGAGAGCGCACGCAGCTGGGCGTGTTCGCCGGTGCCGTCGACATTCAACTGGAACAGGCGCCCGATGCGGCGCGCAGGCTGCAGGCGGGCCAGCAAACCAGCTTTACGGCGGCGCAGATCGGCGCCGTTCGGACCTTGGCTGCCGGCGCGGATGCGTGGACGGCCGGCATGCTGGTGGCGCACGACATGCCGCTGGCGGAATTTATCGGCGAACTGGCCCGCTACCGCCCGGGGCGCCTGGCTTGCGATCCGGCCATCGCCCACTTGCGCGTGTCCGGCATCTACCCGCTGGCCGATACGGGGCAGGTGCTCGACATGCTGACGCGCACCTTGCCCGTCGACGTGCGCCAGACCACGCGCTTCTGGGTGAGCGTGGTACCGCATCGGCAGCCTGCATGAATATTTTCTGAAAAGTGAGGGGTTTGCGATTTTCGCGTGACATAGCAAGTGAACCCTTCATTCACTTTCAGGAAAACAGTCCGCATGCCCAGCACAACACTTATTCACGTTTCTTCCGCCTCCCGTACCTGCCGCCGCAGCGTGGCGGCGCTGGCCGTCAGCCAAGCTCTGTGGCTGCTCGCCGCCAGCGGCGCCACCATCTTCGCTCCTGCGGCCCAGGCCGCGAATGCGGCGCGCATCGCGCTGGCGATACCGGCCGGCTCCCTGGAACAGGTGCTGGTGCGTTTCGGCCAGGAGACGGGTACCATGATTTCCTACCAGGCCACCGCCTTGGCGGGCAAGCGCAGCGCCGGCCTGACCGGTAGCTACAGCGTGCCTGAAGCGCTGGGCGCCATCGTCGCCGGCTCGGGCTTGCGCGCCGTGCCGCAGGCCAATGGCGGTTATGTGCTCGACGTGGCAGCGGCCGATGGCGGCCAGACCATGCCCGAGATGAAGGTCAGCGCCAGCTTTGATGCGAACGGCGCGACGGAAGGCAGCGGTTCCTATACGACGCGGACCATGCGCTCGGCCACGCGCCTGGGCCTGTCCGTGCGCGAGACGCCGCAAGCCGTCAGCGTGGTCACGCGCCAGCAGATGGATGACCAGAACCTGCAAACGGTGGAAGAGGTGCTGCAAAACGCGGCCGGCATCGCCATCAACCGCTACGACAGCGACCGCACCTCGTTCTTCGCGCGCGGCTTTTCCATCGCCAGCTACCAGTACGACGGCATTCCCACCACGGTCGACAATGCGTTCAATGTGGGCGACAGCACGCTGGACATGACGGCCTACGACCGGGTCGAGATCGTGCGCGGCGCCACGGGCCTGCTGACGGGCGCGGGCGAACCGTCGGCCACCATCAACCTGGTGCGCAAGCGCGCATCGTCGGCGCAGCTGGCCGGGAATGCGGCCCTGAGCCTGGGTTCCTGGCAGAATGCGCGCGCCAGCGCGGACCTGTCCACACCCCTGAGTGCCGATGGCAAGGTGCGCGGAAGAGTCGTGGCCAGCTACCAGGACAGCGAATCGTATGTGAATCTCTATCATGGCAAGAAGGCCATGGCTTACGCCACCGTGGAGGCGGATCTGGCGCCCGGCAGCGTGCTGATCGCCGGCTATGAATACCAGGACAACCGCCCGCGTGGCGGCATGTACGGCGGCCTGCCGCTGTGGTACGCGGATGGCGAACGGGCCACGTTTTCCCGCTCCACCACCACGGCCACCACCTGGAGCCGCTGGTTCAGCACCAGCCAGACTGCCTTCCTGCGCCTGGAGCAGGAACTGGGCAAGGGCTGGAACCTGACGGCCATGCTGAATCATGGCTGGGGCAATTACTCGGCGGCCGAACTTTTCGCCAATACCTGGCCGGACAAGGCCACGGGCCAGGGCGTGACGGGCTACGCCGGCTTTTACTCCGGCACGCGGCGCCAGGACAGCGTCGACGCCTATGTGCAGGGGCCGCTGCAGCTGCTGGGCCGCACGCACGACCTGGCGTTCGGCGTCTCGGGCAGCAACCAGTTCGCCAGCAACCCCGGCATTGCCGGCGGCAGCGTCGACTACGGCAATTTTCATCAGTGGCAGGGCGTGACGCCGGAGCCGGACTGGAACGACCCGAATTTCTCGCGCTGGAAGCTGCTCGACACGGTGCAGCAGCGCGGCATCTATGGCACGGCGCGTTTTTCGCTGGCAGATCCCCTGAAGCTGATCGTCGGCGCGCGCTACAGCCGCTACAAGGCGGACCACGTCGACGACTGGGGCGGCGGCTATGCGTATGCCAAGCACGCCGTCACGCCATATGCTGGCCTGGTATGGGATATCGATGCGCAGCATGCGCTGTACACCAGCTACAGCAAGATCTTCAAGCCGCAGGGCTACCAGGACCGGTTTGGCCGCTATCTCGACCCCGTGCAAGGCAAGAATGTGGAAGCGGGCGTGAAGGGCGAGTATTTCGGCGGTAAACTTAATGCGGCGCTGGCCGTGTTCCGCATCGCGCAGGATGGCCTGGCGCAGGAAGACACGGGCCATTTTGTCGGCAATTCGCTGACGCAGGCGTACTACGCGGCCTCGGGCACCACCAGCAAGGGGGTGGAACTGGACGTGTCGGGCGAGCTGGCCAAGGGCTGGAACGTTTCGGCCAGCGTGTCGCATGCCGCAGCCGAGGACAACACGGGCGCGCGCCTGAACAGCTATGTGCCGCAGACCTTGGCACGCGTGTTTTCCACGTACCAGCTGCCTGGCGGCTGGCGCGCCTTGTCCGTGGGCGGCGGCGTGAACTGGCAGAGCGGCGCCTACCGCGATGCCACGGGGCCGAAGGGCACGGAGCGCGTGGAGCAGGGCGGCTATGCCGTGGCCAGCCTGATGGCGAAATACGCGCTGTCGCGCCAGCTGTCCCTGCAGGCGAACATCAACAACGTGTTCGACAAGCATTACTACAGCCAGCTTGGCATGTACAACCAGGGGTACTGGGGCGCGCCGCGCAACGCCAGCGTCACCCTGCGCTACCTCTTCTGATGCGCTTGCCTGGTATTACAGCGGCCAGGCCTGCTTGGTGACGGCCACGGCGACGATGTAGGCGAATACCAGCACGGCACCCGCGAAGGCGGCGCCGCGCACGGCCGGCGTCTTGCCCCGCTTCAGGGCGATGGTGCCCAGCGCGATGTAGGCCACCAGCGCGCACAGCTTGGCGGCCAGCCAGGGCTGGCTGCCCGGGGACTGGCCGCTCCACACGGCCAGGGCGATGGCGCTGGCCAGCAGTGCCGTGTCGACCAGATGCGGCAGGATTTTCACCCAGCGCTGCTGCAAGGCGGGCGAGGCGCGCAGCATCCAGGCGCCGCGCAAGAGGAACAGCGCGCCGCTGGCGGCGGCGCAGCCCATGTGGAAATGCTTGAGGCTCAGATAATCCATGCGTGATGTTGTACGGTGATTGACGGTGGCGCCAGCATAGCCGCCTTTGGCCTTCCGCACCATACGCCGTCGGGATGAGACGAGCCTAAGGCAGGAATTTTACGTACACGAACTCCGGATCGCCCTCATCGAGATGGTCGATCTGGCCGCTGCGCACGAAGCCTGCGCCGGCGAACAGCCGTTGCGCGGCGCCGTTCGACCGGTTCGTCGAGGTGAATAGCTTCCCTGTCTGGCACGCGTCCGCAGCGGCCGCCAGCAGGCGCAATCCCACGCCGCAGCGCTGGTGCGCGGGCGCGACCACCACCAGCGAGACAAAACCGTAGCCGAAGAAGTCGCCGTGCGTGAGGGCATAGCCGGCCACCTGGCCGGCCCGGAGGGCCACCTGGCAGTGGCCCTTGCCGACGGCGGCGCGCACGGCCTCGCCGCGCTCCGGGTGCGTCTGGGCATAGGCGTCGCAGGCCAGCATGGCTGCCACATCGCCAGCTTGGGCCACGCGCGTGATGATCTCGTCTGTTTCGTGCCTGTTCTGCATGCCGCTCCTTTTCTCCAGGCGCCGAGTGTGCCAAAAATGTGCCGGTTTGTAAAACACCCGCCATCCAGGCTAGGCGCGCACCCCGTCATCTAGTCACTTTTGCCGATGCGGCTATCCAGATTGCCTTCCCGGAATCACCCTGTGGCCGATAGTGCCTTTCGCCGCTGCCACGTAAGCTGGTCGGGACGGCTGGCCAGACGGCCAGTGCATTCATGGAGAAACATCGTGGCTACCCTAGATGGCACTAACAAGAACAGTAACAGCAGTAACAAGGCAGTCGAACCGGGCATGCGGCGCAAGCAGGCGTCCGTATTAATCAGCAGTACCTTCGCATTTACCATCTGCTTTGCAGTCTGGATGATGTTTGCCGTACTGGGCATCCCCATCAAGACCAGCCTGGGCTTGACTGAAACGCAATTCGGCCTGCTGGCCGCCATGCCCGTGCTGACGGGCTCCCTCGTGCGCGTGCCGCTGGGCATCTGGACGGACAAATACGGCGGACGCCGCGTCTTCTTCCTGCTGATGCTGGCCAGCGTGGTGCCGATCTACCTGATTTCCTACGCCACCGCCTACTGGCATTTCCTTGTGCTGGGCATGTTCGTGGGCCTGGCGGGCGGTTCGTTTTCCGTCGGCACGCCGTACGTGGCGCGCTGGTACGAAAAGGAGCGCCGCGGCCTGGCGATGGGCATTTTCGGCGCCGGTAACTCCGGTTCCGCGCTGACCAAGTTCGTCGCGCCGGGCATCGTCGCCGCCTTCGGCTGGCAGATGCTGCCCAAGGTGTATGCGGTGGCCATGCTGGCCACGGCCATCATCTTCTGGCTGTTTTCGTACACGGACAAATCGCACCTGGCGCCATCGGGCGAAAGTTTTTCGGCCCAGATGAAGGTGCTGAAGGATCCGCGCGTGTGGCGCTACTGCCAGTACTACTCGGTGGTGTTCGGCGGCTATGTGGCGCTGGCCCTGTGGATGACGAAGTATTACGTGGCCGAATACGGTTTTGATCTGAAGCACGCGGCGCTGCTGGCCGCCTGCTTCTCGCTGCCGGGCGGCGTGCTGCGCGCGCTGGGCGGCTGGATCTCCGACAAATACGGTGCGGCGAAAGTCACCTGGGCCGTGATGTGGGTGTGCTGGGTGTGCTTCTTCCTGCTGTCGTATCCGCAAACGCAGATGGTGATCGAGACCGTCACGGGGCCGCTGGCCTTCCATATCGGCCTGTCGCCGCTGTGGTTCACCGTGCTGCTGTTCATCGTCGGCATCGCCATGGCTGTCGGCAAGGCGTCCGTCTTCAAGTTCATCGGCGATGACTTTTCCGACAACATCGGCGCCGTCTCGGGCGTGGTGGGGCTGGCCGGCGGCCTGGGCGGCTTCATCTTGCCCGTGATGTTCGGCGCCCTGGTGGACTTCACGGGCGTGCGTTCGAGCTCCTTCATGCTCCTGTACGGCACCGTCTGCGTTTCCCTCGTCTGGATGCATTTCTCGTTCAAGCCGCTGCGTGCGGCACCAACTACTCAACCTGCAGGAGTACAAGCATGAGCCGCTATATGATCAATACCTGGGAGCCGGAAACCCCGAGCTTCTGGCAAAGCACGGGCAAGGCCACGGCCGCGCGCAATCTGTGGATCTCGATTCCCGCGCTGCTGCTGGCGTTCGCCGTGTGGATGGTGTGGAGCGTGGTGGTGGTCAACCTGCCCAACATCGGTTTTACCTACAGTAACAACCAGCTGTTCTGGCTGACGGCCTTGCCGGGCCTGTCCGGCGCCACCTTGCGCATCTTTTACTCGTTCATGGTGCCGATCTTCGGCGGCCGCCGCTGGACGGCCATTTCCACGGGTTCGCTGCTGATTCCCGCCATCGGCATCGGCCTGGCCGTGCAGGACGTGAACACCGGTTATCCGACCATGCTGATCCTGGCGCTGCTGTGCGGTTTCGGCGGCGGCAATTTCGCCTCGTCGATGGCCAACATCAGCTTTTTCTATCCGAAGGCCAGCAAGGGCTTCGCGCTGGGCATGAATGCGGGCCTGGGCAACCTGGGCGTGTCGGTGGTGCAGTTCGTCGTGCCGCTGGTGATCACGTTCGCCGTCTTCGGCGCCTGGGGCGGCGATTCGCTCACCTGGGTCAAGAATGGCGTGAGCAAGGAGATGTGGCTGCAAAACGCGGGCTTCATCTGGGTGCCGTTCATCGCGCTGTCGACTTTACTGGCCTGGTTCGGCATGAATGACCTGGCGTCGGCCAAGGCGTCGTTTTCCGAACAGGCCGTGATCTTCAAGCGCAAGCACAACTGGCTCATGTGCTGGCTGTACACGGGCACCTTCGGCTCCTTCATCGGTTACTCGGCCGCGTTCCCGCTGCTGATCAAGATCCAGTTCCCCGACGTCAACCCGCTCGATTACGCCTTCCTGGGACCGTTGGTCGGCGCCCTGGCGCGCGTGGCCGGCGGCGTGATTTCCGACAAACTGGGCGGCGCCCGCGTCACCCTGTGGTCGTTCCTCTTGATGATAGGCGCCGTGCTGGGCGTGCTGTACTTCATGCCGCAAGCGGGCGGAAGTGTGCACACTGCGGGCAGTTTCAACGGCTTCTTCTGGATGTTCATGCTGCTGTTCGCCGGCACGGGTATCGGCAATGCCTCGACCTTCCGCATGATCCCCGTGATCTTCCTGACGGAGCACCAGCGCGCGGCCGCCGGCAAGGGCAAGGCGGCGCAGGAACAAGCGATCGTCGACGCCAACAAGGAAGGCGCGGCCGTGCTGGGCTTCACGTCGGCCGTGGCGGCCTACGGCGCCTTCTTCATCCCGAAAAGCTATGGCACGTCGATTGCGCTGACGGGCAGCCCCGACGCGGCCCTGTGGTGCTTCATCGGCTTTTATGTCAGCTGCATCGCCATCACCTGGTGGTGCTATGCGCGCAAGAATGCGCCGATGCCTTGCTAAAGTTGGAATGTCTGGCAAGTCGTTCTTGCCAGACGTTGAGGAAATGAGAGTATGTCATGGAAGAACTGGAAAAATTCGTCAACGGCTTCAGCCTGTTTCAGCAGCAGTATTTCAGCGAGCCGCAAACCTTGTACGACAGCCTGCGCGACGGGCAGCGGCCCACGACCCTGCTGATCGGCTGCTGCGATTCGCGGGTCGATCCGATGCTGCTGACGGGCAGCGACCCGGGCGACATGTTCGTCGTGCGCAATATCGCCAACCTGGTGCCGCCGTGCACGCCAGACGCGCCGCCCGGCGTCAGTTCGGCCATCGAATTCGCCGTCTGCAAGCTCGAAGTGGCCAGGGTCATCGTGCTGGGCCATGCGCGCTGCGGCGGCATCCGCGCGCTGCTGGAACCGCAGCCGCGCGCGGAAGGGCAGGAAACGGACTTCGTGGGACAGTGGATGCGCATCGCCGAACCGGTGGCGCAAAGGGTGCGGCGTGACCTGGCGCACCGCTCGTCGGAGGAACAGCACCATGCGTGCGAACTGGCCAGCATCCTGCAGTCGCTGGACAACCTGCTCACCTACCCGTGGCTCAAGCGCCGGGTGGAGCAGGGCGTATTGAAACTGCATGGCTGGTATTTTGACATCGACAGCGGGGCGCTGATGGCCTATTCGGCGCGCCAGCAGCAGTTTTTGCCGCTTGTCTGTCCGATAGAGCGGGCGCGCCATCTGCATGAGCGCCCTTGGCCGGATGCGGCCAGGTAATCCGAAACGTGCCGCCAACAATGTGTCGGATTACGCTACGCTAATCCGGCCTACATCTGGTAGGTCGGATTAGGCGGGGCCGCCGAGGCCGCAGGCCGTAATCCGACAAATTCCCTCAGCTAAAACGCAATAAATCCCCGCTGCGGTCAAACGCCAGCAGGCTGTCGATGCGGCCTTGCTCGATCGCCGTCACCATGGCGCGCAGGGGCGCTTCGCATTCCTGCGCGGCGGGCGGCTGGCCCTCGCGACCCGCCAGTCCCGCCACGAAGACCACGTCCCAGTGCGTCTGCATCTGTTTCGACTCTTCCTTCAATGTCTCGAAGCTGCCCAGTTCATCGGGCAGCTTGTCGGCGCACATCACGGGCGTGAGGGACTTGCCCTGGCCGCCAGGCTGGGCCTGCGCCTGGGTAAAGGTGAACAGCAGGCGTTGCGGCTGCTCCTGGTTGCGGGCGCTGTGCAGCAGGCTGGCGTAATCGGTAATCGACATGGTGCTCTTTCTCTGTGTTGAACGATGACGACAGGTATACCGCAGCACGGTCGCGGCGCCCATAGGCAATAGTGACTATCCGGGTGACTACGTGCCTATGCATTCCTGGTGCCGGAAACCGACTTCTTGCCAATACCGCCGGGCACGGCGCGTCGATAGACTGTTTGTATCGACGCGTGGGCCATCCGGCTTGCAGCGTTTTTATGACCTGGCGCCGCTCCGGCGGCGCAATGTGGAGGTAGCATGAGTCACTTTCTGGACCGTCTTAAATTTTTTAGCAAGCCCGCCGAGCCGTTTTCGAACGGCCATGGCACCGTGGTCGACGAAGACCGCACCTGGGAAAACGCCTACCGCCAGCGCTGGCAGCACGACAAGATCGTGCGCTCCACGCATGGCGTGAACTGTACCGGCTCGTGCAGCTGGAAGGTGTACGTCAAGAATGGCCTGATCACCTGGGAAACCCAGCAAACCGATTACCCGCGCACGCGGCCCGACCTGCCCAACCACGAACCGCGCGGCTGCCCGCGCGGCGCCAGCTATTCCTGGTACGTGTATTCGGCCCAGCGCGTGAAATACCCGATGGTGCGGGGCCGCCTGATGGAAATGTGGCGCGAAGCGCGCAAGACCATGGACCCCGTCACGGCCTGGGACTGGATCAGCCAGGACCCCGTGCGCTCGCAGCAATACAAATCCATCCGCGGCCTGGGCGGCTTCGTGCGCGCCACGTGGGAAGAATCGAATGAAATCATCGCCGCCGCGAACGCGCTGACGATCAAGAAATACGGCCCGGACCGCATCGTCGGCTTCTCGCCGATTCCCGCCATGTCCATGGTCAGCTATGCTTCCGGCACGCGCTACCTGTCGCTGATCGGCGGCGTGGCCCTGAGCTTCTACGACTGGTATTGCGACTTGCCGCCGGCCAGCCCGCAAGTGTGGGGCGAACAGACGGACGTGCCGGAATCGGCCGACTGGTACAACTCGACCTATCTGATGGTGTGGGGCTCGAACGTGCCGATGACGCGCACGCCGGACGCCCACTTCTACACGGAAGTGCGCTACAAAGGCACGAAAACCGTGGCCATCTCGCCCGACTACGGCGAAATGGTGAAGTTCGGCGACATCTGGCTGGCGCCGAAACAGGGCACGGACGCCGCGCTGGCGCTGGCCATGGGTCACGTCATCCTCAAGGAATTCCACTCGGAAGGCCAGAGCGCCTACTTCCGCGACTATGCGCGCCAGTACACGGACTTCCCCATGCTGGTGCTGCTCAAGGAGCATAACGGCACCCTGGTGCCCGATTACTTCCTGCGCGCTTCGCACCTGGACAACAACCTCGACGAAACCAACAACCCGGAATGGAAAACCCTCGTCATCGATGAAACCACGGGCGCCATTACCGCGCCGGCCGGCTCCATCGGCTTCCGCTGGGGCGAGTCGGGCAAGTGGAACCTGGAACAGAAGGCCGGCGGCAGCGGCGCGCCCATCGTGCCGATGCTCTCCATGATCAACGACAGCGACGCCGTCACGGAAGTGGGTTTTGCCTACTTCGGCGGCAAGGACGCGTCCGACATGCTGCTGCGCAAGGTGCCGGTGAAAACCATCCGCCTGGCCGACGGCACGACGGGCCTCGTCACCACCGTATTCGACCTGACCCTGGCCAACTACGGCATCGACCGTGGCCTGGGCGGCGAGAACGTGGCCGAGAGCTATGACGACGACGTGCCGTACACCCCCGCGTGGCAAGAGAAGCACACGGGCGTGAAACGCGCCGACGTCATCACCGTGGCGCGCCAGTTCGCGGAAAACGCGGACCAGACGCGCGGCAAGAGCATGGTCATCGTGGGCGCCGGCCTGAATCACTGGTACCACATGGACATGACCTACCGCGGCATCATCAACATGCTGATGATGTGCGGCTGTATCGGCCAGTCGGGCGGCGGCTGGGCCCATTACGTGGGCCAGGAAAAGCTGCGTCCGCAAACGGGCTGGACGCCTTTGGCCTTCGCCCAGGACTGGGTGCGCCCGATGCGCCAGATGAACGGCACCTCGTTCTTCTATGCCCACACGAGCCAGTGGCGCCATGAAAAGCTGGAAACGGGCGACATCGCCTCGCCATCGGCGGCCGGCGGCACGGGCGACCTGACCCTGCTCGATTACAACGCCAAGGCCGAGCGCATGGGCTGGCTGCCATCGGCGCCGCAGCTGCAGACCAATCCGCTGGAGGTGGCCAAGGCCGCCAAGGCGGCAGGGCAGGCGCCGGCCGCGTATGCGCTCGACCAGATCAAGGCGGGCCAGCTGCAGTTCTCGTGCGACGATCCGGACAATCCGGCCAACTTCCCGCGCAATATGTTTGTCTGGCGCTCGAACATCCTGGGCAGCTCGGGCAAGGGCCACGAGTACTTCCTGAAATACCTGCTGGGCACGCAGAACGGCTTGCTCAGCGACGAAGACGACTGCATCACGCCGAAACAGGTGAAAGTGCGCCCGGCCGCCGAAGGCAAGCTCGATCTGCTGGTGGTGCTGGATTTCCGCATGTCGACCACCTGCCTGTATGGCGATGTAGTGCTGCCGACGGCCACCTGGTATGAAAAAGACGATCTGAATACGTCGGACATGCATCCGTTCATCCATCCGCTGTCCGAAGCCGTGCAGCCGCTGTGGCAATCGAAGTCGGACTGGGAAATCTACAAGGGGCTGGCAGAGAAATTCTCGGAAATCGGCGGCGAGCTGCTGGGCACCCAGCAAGACATCATCCTCACCCCGCTGATGCACGACACGCCGGGCGAACTGGGCCAGCCCTTCGATCCCAAGGATTGGCGCGCCGGCGAATGCGATGCGATTCCCGGCAAGACCATGCCGAACATGACGGTGGTCGAGCGCAATTACCGCGACGTCTACAAGAAGTTCACCTCGATCGGACCGCTGCTGGAAACCATCGGCAATGGCGGCAAGGGCATTTCCTGGAAAACGGGCCATGAAGTCGAGGTATTGCGGGGCATCAACCGCACGGTGCTCGATGAAGGCGTGTCGAAGGGCCAGCCGCGCCTCGATACGGCCATCGATGCAGCCGAAATGATTCTGTCGCTGGCGCCGGAAACGAATGGCCACGTGGCCGTCAAGGCCTGGGCCGCGCTGTCCGCCATCACGGGACGCGAGCACACGCATCTGGCGCTGCCGCGCGAGCATGACAGCATCCGCTTCCGCGACGTGCAGGCGCAGCCGCGCAAGATCATTTCTTCGCCCACCTGGTCGGGCCTGGAAAGCGAGGAAGTCAGCTACACGGCCGGCTATACCAACGTGCATGAACTGATTCCATGGCGCACCCTGACGGGCCGTCAGCAGTTCTACCAGGATCACCTGTGGATGCGCGACTTCGGCGAGGGACTGTGCGTGTACAAGCCGGCCATCAACACGAAGACGACGGAAGCGCTGCTGGGCACCAAGCCGAACGGCAACAAGGAGCTGGCGCTGAACTTTTTGACGCCGCACCAGAAGTGGGGCATCCACTCCACGTATTCGGACAACCTGCGCATGCTGACCCTGTCGCGCGGCGGACCGCACGTGTGGCTGTCGGAAACCGACGCGAAGACGGCAGGCATCGTCGACAACGACTGGATCGAGGTCTTCAACGTGAACGGCAGCCTGACGGCGCGCGCCATCGTCAGCCAGCGCATCCCGGCCGGCATGACGATGATGTACCACGCCCAGGAAAAGATCATCAACGTGCCTGGCGCGGAGATGACGGGCAAGCGGGGCGGCATCCATAACTCGGTGACGCGCGCCGTGCCCAAGCCGACGCACATGATCGGCGGCTACGCCCAGCTGGCGTACGGCTTCAATTACTACGGCACGGTGGGCTCCAACCGCGATGAATTCGTATTGGTGCGCAAGATGAACAAGGTCGACTGGCTCGAAGGCCCGTTGCAGGAAGAAGGAGCATAGTATGAAAATCAGAGCGCAAATCGGCATGGTGCTGAACCTGGACAAGTGCATCGGCTGCCACACCTGTTCCGTCACCTGCAAGAACGTGTGGACCAGCCGCGACGGCGTCGAGTACGCATGGTTCAACAACGTGGAAACCAAGCCCGGCATCGGCTATCCGAAGCAGTGGGAAAACCAGGACAAGTGGAATGGCGGCTGGCGCCGCACGGACTCTGGCAAGATCGAGCCGCGCCAGGGCAGCCGTTTGAAGATCCTGGCCAATATCTTCGCCAATCCGAACCTGCCCGCCATCGACGAGTACTACGAGCCGTTCACCTACGACTACGAGCACCTGCAAAGCGCGCCGCTGTCGCAGACGCCGCCGACGGCCCGTCCGATCTCCGTGCTGACGGGGAAAAAGATGGAAAAAATCGAGTGGGGCCCGAACTGGGAAGATGACTTGGGCGGCGAGTTTGCCCAGCGCAGCAAGGACAAGCTGTTCGACAACATGCAGAAGGAGATGTACGGCACCTTCGAAAACACCTTCATGATGTATCTGCCGCGTCTGTGCGAGCATTGCCTCAACCCGACGTGCGTGGCGTCTTGCCCGTCCGGCTCCGTGTACAAGCGCGAAGACGACGGCATCGTGCTGATCGACCAGGACAAGTGCCGCGGCTGGCGCATGTGCATCTCCGGTTGCCCGTACAAGAAGATTTACTACAATTGGTCGTCCGGCAAGGCGGAGAAGTGCACGTTCTGCTTCCCCCGCATCGAGGCCGGCCAGCCTACCGTGTGCTCGGAAACGTGCGTGGGCCGCATCCGCTACCTGGGCGTGCTGCTGTACGACGCCGACAAGATCGAGGCTGCCGCCTCCGTGCCGCAGGAGCAGGACCTGTACCAGGCGCAATTGGGCCTGTTCCTCGATCCGCACGACCCGGCCATCATCGCCGAGGCGCGCCGCCAGGGCATCCCGGACCTTTGGCTCGAAGCGGCCGTCAAGTCGCCCGTCTACAAGATGGCCGTCGAGTGGAAAGTGGCGTTCCCGCTGCATCCCGAATACCGCACCTTGCCGATGGTGTGGTATGTGCCGCCGCTGTCGCCGATCCAGGCGGCCGCCGAATCGGGCAAGCTGGGCGTCAACGGCATGCTGCCGGACACGCAAAGCCTGCGCATTCCCGTGCAGTACCTGGCCAATTTGCTGACGGCCGGCGACCAGCCGCCCATCGTCACGGCGCTGGACCGCATGCTGGCCATGCGTGCCTACATGCGCAGCAAGACGGTCGAGAAGGTGGAGAACCTCACGGTGCTCAAGCAAGTGGGATTGACCAAGGCGCAGGTGGAGGACATGTACCACATCATGGCCATCGCCAATTACGAAGACCGCTTCGTCATTCCCAGCAGCCACAAGGAAATGGCCGAGGACAGCTTCAACGAGAAGGGTTCGTGCGGCTTCAGTTTCGGCAACGGCTGCTCGGACGGCAGCAGCGAACCGACCTTGTTCGGCAAGAAAAAACACGGTTCGGCCATCTTCATGCAGATGCCGAAGTCGCGCAAAACGGCGCCTGGCGCCTAAGGAACCGATATGAACAACGCTATGCATCACTACCAAGTCCTGTCGCGCCTGCTGCTGTATCCCGAGCCCGAGCTGATCGCGCACCTGCCGCAACTGGAGGCCGCGCTGGCGGCCGTGCCGGAGCAGCAGGCGCTGTTGCGGCCCTTGCTGGCGCACCTGGAAAGCAGCAGCCTGATCGACCTGCAGCAGCAGTACGTGGCCACGTTCGACCGCAATCCGTCGCACTCGCTGCACCTGTTCGAGCATATCCACGGCGAATCGCGCGACCGGGGCCAGGCCATGGTCGACCTGATGGAGGAATACAAGCGCCACGGCCTGCAAATGGTGGGCGACGACTTGCCCGACTTCGTGCCCCTGTTCCTGGAGTTTTTGGCGCAGCTCGACGAGGAAGTCTCGGCGCCGCTGCTGGGCGACGCCGTCCACGTGCTGGCCCACATCGGCCGCAAGCTGACGGCCAACGGCAGCCCGTATGCGCCCGTCTTCACCGTGCTCGAACGCCTGAGTCCCGTGGCGGCCGAAATGCTGGCCGAACCGCCGGTGCGCGACATGGATGAAGCGCTGGAAACCTTCGGTCCCGGTGCGGACGGCGTCGAGCCCTTGCTGCGTCAAGCCCCGGGCGGCGTCCATCCCGTGCATTTTCACCCGCAGCCGCGCCGCGCCGCTTGAAGCGCGCCCGCATGAGGAGAGTACATCATGAGTAATTATTTACATCAATTTGTGTATGGCATTTATCCATACATCGCGCTGGCCATCTTTTTTCTCGGCAGCCTGATCCGTTTCGACCGCGAGCAATACACGTGGAAGTCCGATTCCAGCCAGCTGCTGCACCGCGGCAGCCTGCGTTTGGGCAATATCCTGTTCCACATCGGCATCATCGGCCTGCTGTTCGGCCATGCGGCCGGCTTGCTCACCCCGGTCTGGGTGTGGGATACCTTGGGCGTGTCGCATAGCCTGAAGCAGGGCGTGGCCATGGCGGCCGGCGGCGTGATGGGCGGGCTGTGCCTGGCCGGCATCCTGATCCTGCTGGCGCGCCGCTTCGGCAATGCACGGCTGCGCGCCGTCACCACGGCCGGCGACAAGCTGGTGATGGTGTGGATTTTGCTGACCTTGCTGCTGGGCCTGTCGTCTATCTTCGTCTCGGCATCGCACATGGATGGCCACATGATGGTCTTGCTGATGAACTGGGCGCAGCACATCGTCACCTTCCGCGGCGACGCCGCCAGCTTCATCGTCGACGCGCCGCTGGTGTTCAAGCTGCACCTGTTCATGGGCATGTCGCTGTTCGTCATCTTCCCGTTCACCCGTCTGGTGCACGTGTGGAGCGGCTTTGGCGCAGTCGCTTATCTGGGACGCACTTGGCAACTGGTTCGTCGCCGTTAAGAAAGGAGTCATATCATGGGAATCTCCGTCAATGGCATCGATATCGACGATGCCGACATCGCGCAGGAACTGCCGCATCACGACGGTGCCGGCAATCCGCTGAAACAGGCCGTGCATGAACTGGTGCTGCGCCGGCTGCTGCTGGACGAGGCCGAACGCCTCGGCGTGCAGGGCGGCAGCGATGACGACCGCATCGAGGCGCTGTTCGCGCAGGAAGTGCGCGTGCCGCCCGCCGACGATGCGGCTTGCCGCACCTTTTATGCACAGCGCCCGCAGCTGTTTCGCAGCGGGGCGCTGGTCGAGGCGCGCCACATCCTGTTTCAGGTGACGCCGGAGGCGCCCCTGGAGCTGCTGCGCACGACGGCGCAAGCCGTGCTCGATGCCCTGAAACTGGCGCCCGAGCGCTTCGCCGAACTGGCGGCGCAGTATTCGAACTGTCCGTCCGGCGCCCTGGGCGGTAGCCTGGGCCAGCTGTCGCCGGGCCAGAGCGTGCCGGAATTCGACGCCCTCGTGTTCCGCCTGGAGGCAGGCGCGCTGGCCGGCCATTTGCTGGAAACGCGCTTCGGCTACCACATCGTGCAGGTGCTGCGCCGGGTCGAAGGCCAGGCCATCCCGTACGAAGCGGTGCAGGCGCAGATCGCCGACCGCCTGGCGCGGGCGGCGTGGCAGCGCGCCGTGCACCAGTACCTGCACCTGCTCGTGGGGCGCGCGGACATCGCCGGTATCGAGCTCGAAGGCACAGCCAGCCCGCTGGTTCAGTAAGTAGAAATGCGTAGCTAAAAAGGCGTAGGCCGCTAGGCCTTCTGGGGCACAGCCAGATTGTGCCCCAGCCTTTACAATCACGGAAGAATCAGGAGTAGCGTCATGGGTAGCGTCAAGTTGCAGGACCGTTTTGGCCGTTCGATCGATTATGTGCGGCTGTCCGTCACCGACCGCTGCGATTTGCGCTGCGGTTATTGCATGCCCAAGGGATTTCGCGGCTTCGAGGAGCCGAAGGACTGGCTGACGTTCGACGAGATCGAGCGCCTGCTGGGCATTTTCGTGCGCCTCGGCACGCGCCGCGTGCGGCTGACGGGCGGCGAACCCCTGTTGCGGCGCAATCTGCCGCAGCTGGCGCAAAGGCTGTCCGCGCTGCCCGGTCTGGACGACCTGTCGCTGTCGACCAATGCCACCCAACTGGGCAAGCATGCCGTGGCCTTGCGCGCGGCCGGCGTGGACCGCATCAACGTCAGCCTCGATTCGCTCGACCGCGCCTGCATGCAGCAGATCACGGGGCGCGACAGCCTGCAGCCCATTCTGGATGGCCTGATGGCGGGCAAGGCGGCCGGTTTCGACCCGATCAAGATCAATATGGTGGCCATGCGCGGCATCAATGACGGCCAGATCGAGGCCATGGCGGCCTTCTGCATCGAGCAGCAGTTCATCCTGCGCCTGATCGAAGCCATGCCGATGGGCAGCACGGGCCGCAATGCCAGCTACATGCCGCTGGGCCCCGTGCGCGAACGCCTGGCGGCCCGCTTCGGCCTGGTGCCGCAGGCAATGGAACTGGGGGGAGGGCCGGCGCGCTACATGGCGACCCCCGACGGACGCTCGAGCATCGGCTTCATTACGCCCATGTCGCAGCATTTTTGCGCCACCTGCAACCGAGTGCGCCTGTCCGTCGATGGTACCCTGTACCTGTGCCTGGGACAGGAAGAGAAATTCGCGTTTGGCCCCATGCTGCGCGGCGGGGCCACGGATGCGCAGATCGAGGCGGCGATCCGCGCCGCCATCGAACTGAAGCCGCAGCAGCACGATTTCAATACGCAGCCCGATAAAATCATCCGGTTCATGGCACAGACGGGCGGCTGAGGCAGTTTGCATTCACATTCAAGGGCGGTATGAAATTCAAGGCGATGTTTTCCTCCTGGCAGAAGCTGTCGACCAAGATTGTCGGCGCGCTGCTGCTCATGCTGGTGCTGGCCTTGAGCGCCATCGGCTGCACCCTGTTTTTGTCGTGGCAGCTCGAAGGCAGTTCGGCCGCCATCAACGAGACGGGCCGGCTGCGCATGCAGACCTACCGCCTGACCCTGCTGCTTGCCAGCGACGCCCGCGAGCAGGCGCGCCAGCAAGTGCTGCTGATCGACGAGACCCTGGCCAAGATCGGCCACGGCGACCCGCAGCGTCCCCTGTTCCTGCCCCCCAGCACGGCCATCAAGTCCGAATTCGAACGCATCGGCGTCGCCTGGCGCAGTGCCTTGCGTCCGGCCGCCCTGGCCGCCGATTCCATTGTGCGCGCGCGCCAGTTCGAGCATGATGCCGACACTTTCGTGGGACAGGTCGACCAGCTGGTGCGCCTGATCGAGCACGATAGCGAACAGCGCACCTTCTGGCTGCGCGCCTCGCAGCTGATCCTCGTCGGCATGGCCGTCATCGGCACGGTCAGCATGATTTACCTGATGTTCATGCTCATCATCGAACCGGTGACGCGGCTGCGCCTGGGCATGCAGCGCATGAAGGAACGCGACTTCAGCGTGCGCCTGGCCGTCGAGAGCAATGACGAATTCGGCCAGCTGGCCAGCGGCTTCAACCAGATGGCCGACCGCCTGCAGGCGCTGTACGGCAACCTGGAAGAGGGCGTGCGCAGCAAGACGGCCACGCTCGAATACCGCAACCGCGAACTGGCACTGCTGTATGAAAGCGCGGCCTTTTTGCAGCGCCCGCAGCCCCTGGAAGATATCTGCGGCGGCTTCATGCAGCGCATCGTCGATTATTTCGAGGCCGACGGTTCCACCGTGCGCGTGCTCGACGCCGAGCGGGGCAACCTGCACATGGTGGTGCATACGGGCCTGTCCGAAGAACTGGTGGCGTCCGAGCATTGCCTGAAGGTGGGCGACTGCCTGTGCGGCACGGCCGTCGAGATGAAGGTGGCGAAGGTGCACGACATGCGGCGCATCGACAAGGCGCACGAGCTGCGCTGCCACCGCGAGGGCTTTGCCACCGTCTCCGTTTTCCATATCCACGCGCACGAACAGCACCTGGGCTTTTTTAACCTGCATTTCCGCCATGCGCGCGTGTTTTCCGCGCGCGAACTGGCCTTGCTGGAAACCCTGGGCCAGCTGCTGGGCATCGCGCTGGAAAACCTGCGCCTGGCCGCGCGCGAACGCGAGATGGCCATTTCCGAAGAGCGCAATCTGGTGGCGCAGGGTCTGCACGACAGCATCGCGCAAAGCCTCAACTTCCTCAACCTGCAGGTGCAGATGCTCGACGACTCCGTGCGCAATGCGCGTTTCGACGAGGTGGCGGGCATCGTGCCGGCTCTGCACGCGGGCGTGAAGGAAAGCTACGAGGACGTGCGTGAACTGCTGGCCAATTTCCGCAGCCGCCTGATGGAGGATGACCTGATCGGCTCCCTGCGCGCGGCGCTGGACAAATTCCGCCGCCAGACGGGCATCGACGCCGAGCTGCTGGCCGACGTCGACGGCGCGCCATTCCCCCGCGAGCAGCAATTGCAGTTATTATTCATCGTGCAGGAAGCGCTGTCGAACATCCGCAAGCACGCGCAGGCCAGCCACGTCGAGGTGCGCCTCGCCGATCACCAGGATTTTACGCTGACGATCAGCGACAATGGCGTCGGCTTCGACGCTGCCGCCGTGCTGGAAAAGGGCGACAGCCATGTCGGCATCCATATCATGCGCGAGCGCGCGCAGCGCATCGAGGCCACGTTTGACGTGCATGCCTGCCCCGGCGGCGGCACGACCGTCGAACTGCATCTGTCGCGCGAGCAGCGCCGCGCCGCCTAAGCCACTATCTGAAAGTACAAAAAAATGGAGACTCCCGATAAACCGATCACCGTCATGCTGGTGGACGACCACGCGCTGTTCCGCAGCGGCATACGCTCGCTGCTGCAGCGGCACACGGAATTTTCCGTCGTCGGCGAGGCGGCCGATGGCGTGGAAGGCATCAAGCGCGCCATCCAGCTGCAGCCCGACGTGGTGCTGCTGGACCTGAACATGGCCGGCATGTCCGGCGTGGAAGCGCTGCAACTGATGCAGCACGACTGCCCCGACACGGCCATCGTCATGCTGACCGTGTCGGAAGACGCCGAAGACCTGGCCACGGCCCTGCGCGCGGGCGCCTGCGGCTATTTGATCAAGAATATCGACGCCGACTACCTGGTGCGCGCCATCCGCCGCGCGGCGGCCGGCGAAGTCGTCATCGCCGAAGCGATGACGGGCAAGCTGGTGGCGCAGCTGCAGGCGGGCACGCGGCGGGAGGAACCCGTGTCGGAACTCGACAAGCTCACCCCGCGCGAAAAGGAAATCATCGATTGCCTGTCGCGCGGCGAGAGCAACAAGGGCATCGCCCGCACCCTCGACCTGGCCGAAAGCACGGTCAAGATCCACGTGCAGAACGTGCTGAAAAAACTCAACCTCACGAGCCGCGTGCAGGCGGCCGTGTACGCGGTCGAGCACCGCCAGGGCAAGTAGCCCGAGTTGGGGTCTGACCCGCCGGGTCAGACCCCATGGTGACTTGTCGCTATCTCTCTAGTCCTTTATGCCGATGGCGGCCTCTGCGCTTTTAAAGTAGTATATTGAATATATCTTTAAAGGCGACTCCATCATGGCCATCACTCCGATCAGCGAACCTTCCCCACCTTCCACGACAGCAGGCGCCGCCCCCTGGCATGCCGGCCACGCCGTCTGGCAACTGGGCTTCCGCCCGTTCTACCTGCTGGCGGCCGTGTTTGCGGCCATCGCCATTCCCCTGTGGCTGGCCAGCTATGCGGGCCTGCTGCCGGGCGGTCTGCAGGTGGGTCTGGGATGGCATATGCATGAAATGGTGTTCGGCTTCGCGCTGGCCGTCGTCGTCGGTTTCCTCTATACGGCGGGGCGCAACTGGACGGGCTTGCCCACGCCGCACGGTGCGCAGCTGATGGCGCTGGCGGGGCTGTGGCTGGCGGGACGCGTGGCCATGCTGTGCGGTCCCGGCCTGCTGCCGGCGCTGGTCGACTGGCTGTTCCTGCCGCTGGCCGCCTGGCCCCTGTACCAGGTGCTGCGCCGCTCGGGCAATACGCGTAATCTGTTCCTCGTCGGTCTGCTGGCCTTGCTGGCGCTGGCCAATGGCCTGTTCCACGCGGCCGTGCTGGGCTGGCTGCCGCTGTCGCTGTTTGTGCCCGTGCAGGCGGCCATCTTCATCATCGTGCTGATCGAATCGGTGATCGGCGCGCGCGTCATTCCCATGTTTACCCGCAATGGCGCACCTGGCAGCACGCCGGTGGCCAGCCCGAAACGCGCGCTGGTCGCCGTGGCCTGCATGGCGGCGGCCGCGATCGCGTGGCTGGCCGGTGCGCCCGCCTGGCTGACGGCGCCGCTGGCCTTGTGCGCGGCAGGCGTATCGCTGGCCAATCTGCTAGCCTGGCAGCCGCAGCGCACGGTGCGCGTGCCGCTGCTGTGGATTTTGCACCTGTCGTATGCGTGGATCGGCATCGGCTTTGCGCTGCTGGCGGCCGCCAGCCTGGGTCTGCTGCCGGCCAGCGCCGCCTTGCACGCGCTGACGGTGGGATCGATGGCGGGCCTGATCATCGGCATGATGACGCGCACCACCTTGGGCCACACGGGACGTGCGCTCAAGGGCGGCTGGGCGGAAGCGGCGATGTACTGGCTGATCCAGCTTGGCGCGCTGGCGCGCCTGCTGGCCGCCGTCGGTCCCGCCTCGCTGTCCATGCCGCTGCTGCTGGCTGCCGGCGCGTGCTGGTCGCTGGCCTTTGGCCTGTATGCGTGCGTGTATGCGCCTTATTTGTGGCGTGCCAGGGTGGATGGCCGCGAAGGCTAGCCTGGCGTCAGAACGGGCGCCAGGCCAGCAGTTTCTTGATTTCCGGCGTCCAGTAGGACAGCGATTCGCCCACGACGAATAGCAGCATGCCCAGCATGAAGGCTCTCAACAGCAAATCCCTGCACCAGATCATGGCGTCTCCTAAATTTTCATATTGGCAAGTCTATCATTGGCATGCGTTGCCATGTTGCGTTTCTGGCATGGCCGGCTGGCCGGGCGCCGGCGTCTGTGCCGTGAATGCGGCGACGGCATCGATGGCGTGCGCCAGCGCCTGTTCCAGGGCATCGAGCGCGGCTGACGCATCGTCGCCCGCGTGCAGCAGCTGTTCGGCTTGCTGGGCGGCTTGCAGGGTGGCGGGCAGGGCCAAGCTGCCTGCCACGCCGGCCAGCTTGTGCGCCAGCGCGGCGGCGTCGCCGCGTGCATTGGCCGCCAGCAGCGCGCGCATGGCGCCCACCGTGTTGCGGTAAGTGTTGCCGAAGTGCGACAGATGCTGGCGGTAGGGCGCTTCGTCGAGCCACTGCGCCATCCCTTGCGCCAGGTCGATCACGGGCGCCGCACCGCCTGCCCGCGAGGGCGCCGCCGCTTCGGTCGCTGCCGGCGGCAGGGCCGGCAGCCCTTGCGCATGGCGCCGGTGCGTGCTTGCGATCAGGGCGATGGTCTGCGGCACGTCGAACGGTTTGCTGATGAAATGGTTCACGCCCGCTTCCAGCGCCGCCGTGCGCTGTGTCCGGAACGCCCCGGCCGTCAGGGCCACCACGGGCAAGTCCTGGAACTGCGGCAGCTGGCGCAGCGCGCGCGTCGCCTGCAAGCCATCCATGACGGGCATCTGCACATCCATCAGCACGATGTCGACGTCGGACGGGTGGGCCAGCAGCCAGTCCAGCGCCTGCTGGCCATCGCAGGCGAACGAGGGCAGGGCGCCCTGGTCGCACAGGATATGGTTGACCACGTCGCGGTTGATGTCGCTGTCGTCGACCACCAGCACGCGCACGCCGGCCAGCACGCGTGCACCCAGCGCTGCGTGGCCCGTGTCCAGGCCGGCCGCTTCAGCACGCCGCTGGCGCGCTTCCATCGTCGCGTTGTACAGGCTGGAAGCCGTCACCGGTTCGTTGAGGATGGCATCGGCCGGATTGGCCGAGTCCGTATGGCGGCGCGCGGGCGCTGTCGCCGGTGCGCCGCTGGCCGCCAGGATCACGATGGGGCAATCCTGCGGCGGCAGGTGCTCGCGCAGGGCGCGCGCCGTGGTTTCCCCGTCCATGTCCGGCATGCGCGCGGCCAGCACGATGACGCCGGGCCGCGCGTCGTCGGCGCAGGCGAGCGCATGCTCAAGCGCCGCCTGGCCGCCGGAGACGGCATGCACGCGCCAGCCCAGGCCGTGCGCGACGGCGGCCACGGCGGCGCGCGAGTCGGCCTTGCCGTCGGCCAGCAAGACGCGCAAGCCCTGCATGTCGGGCAAGGACGGGGCGCTGGCGGGCATCAGCTGCAGCGGCACCGTGAAACTGAATGTGCTGCCCTGGCCCATGACGCTTGTCAGGCGCATGGCGCCGCCCATCAGACGCACCAGCTGGCGGCAGATGGTCAGGCCCAGGCCCGTGCCGCCGAAGCGGCGCGTGGTGGAGCTGTCGGCCTGGGCGAAGGCGGAAAAGATCGCCTCCTGCACCTCGGGCGCGATGCCGATGCCCGTGTCGCGCACGCTGAAACACAGCACCGCGGCGTCGCAGTTGCGGCTCTCCAGCGCGCTCGTCAGCTCGACCGTGCCTTGCGCGGTGAACTTGATGGCGTTGCTGGTCAGGTTGACCAGCACCTGTTCCAGCCGCAGCGCGTCGCCCATCACCTGGTCGACGCCATCGGGCAGCGGCCCGATGCGCACTTCGATCGGCTTGTCATGCGCGGCCACGCCCATGCTGGCGGCGATCTTTTCGATCACGTCGGCCAGGCGGAACGGCGCCCGTTCGATGGTCATGTGGCCCGCCTCGATTTTCGATACGTCGAGCACGTCGTTGATGATGCCCAGCAGGGACTGGCCGGCGGCGCGGATCTTGCGCGCCATGAGTAGCGCTTCGCCATCGAGGCCGTCGCGTTCCAGCAGCCAGGCCATGCCGAGGATGGCGTTGAGCGGCGAGCGGATTTCATGGCTCATGTTGGCGAGGAATTCCGCCTTGCTGCGGTTGGCCGATTCGGCCGCGTCGCGCGCCAGCAGCATGGCCTCTTCGGCCTGCTTTTGCGTGGAAATATCCTGGGCAAAGATCAGGGTCGCCGGTCCATCCTTGAGCACCACGCGCGTGGTGGTCTTGAACATGGGTACGGGCAGGCCCTGCTTGCCCAGGCCGACGGCCTCGAACACCTGTTCGCTGGGCGAATCCGCTTCGATCAGCGCTTCATTGGCGGCCAGCGCCGCCAGCGATGGCGCGGAAATCATGGCGGACCAGGGCAGGCCGTTCAGATTGTCATCCGCCGTGTAGCCGTGCAGCCTGCGGTAGCGGGGATTCGAGTAGATGAAGCGCCCGTGGCGCAGGATGGCGATGGCCACGGGCGCGTCTTCGATCAGGGTGCGAAAGCGCGTTTCGCTGTCGGACACGGCTTGCATGGCCTGGCGCTCCGTTTCCTGTTCCGCATGCCAGGCGGCCTGCTGCCGGCGCCGCCGCTGGCTCCAGAACAGCAGGCTGGCCGCGGCCAGCGCCAGCACGGCAAAGGAAAGGACGTAGCCGAGCGCCTGGCGTTGCAGCGGGGCGGCGATGGCCGCTTCTTCGCGGCTCAGGCCGATGATGAGGGCGCGGTCCATGTGCAGGGCCGGCGGGGCGATGGTCGCCATGGA
>NZ_PDZN01000017.1:0-157432 GCF_002735765.1 Janthinobacterium sp. BJB304 | reverse complement strand
CTCGGCGCAAAGAATGCTTCCGGGTAGTCATACGCCATCGTCTGCACGTCTTGCGGCAACGATAAGGTGACGGGGCCGCAGGCGGCCGGGTCCGTCAAGGCGGCAATCGCGCGCGGCAAGGCCGTCAACAATTGCTCCGGATAGACGATGCGGTCAAAGTAGCGCGATAAAGGTTTGAAGGCATCGTTGACCGAGACGCTGCCGTCCGTGCCATCTTCCAGCTGCTGCAAGACGGGATCCGGCGCGCGCGAGACGAAGACGTCGCCGGGCAGGAGCAGGACGGGCAGGCGGTTGACGTGCGCCAGGGCAGCCGCCGTGAGCAGGTTGGTGGCGCCGGGGCCGATGGAACTGGTGACGGCCAGCATGCGCCGGCGCATGTGGGCTTTCGCATAGGCGATGGCAGAGTGCGCCATCGCCTGCTCATTGTGGGCGCGGTAGGTGGGAAATTGCTCGCGGTACTGGTACAGCGCCTCGCCCAGGCCCGCCACGTTGCCGTGGCCAAAGATGGCGAAGGCGCCGCCGAACAAAGGCTGGCCGTCCTCGGTGCGCAGCACGGACAGATAGCGCACCAGCGCCTGCGCCATGGTCAGGCGGATCGTGGTGGTCTTCATGCCGCACGCTCCAGGCGGTTGCGCGTGCGCTGCCACAAGCTGATCAGCTGTTCGAAATTGGCGCGCACGGCGGCGATCAGGCCCGCATCATCGAGTTCGCCGGCCAGCCAGCGGCGGCTCGGTTCCTGGAAGATGGTGCGGCCCACCATGAAGCCCCTGCACGTGCTGCTGGCACTGGCCTGCTCGAAACTGGCGGCCAGGGCGGCGATGGGCGCGTTCAAGCCCAGCAAGACGACGCCACGGCAATACGGATCGCGCTCGTGCACGAGGGCATCGATGGCTTGCCATTGCGCAGCTGTCATGCTTTCCAGCTTCCACCATTCGGGGTAGATGCCGAGGTTGTACAGGCGTTTCACCGCGCGATACACGGTATCGTCGTGCTGGGGCAGTGACTTGGCAGGAATAATTTCCAGCAGCAATTCATGGCCCGTGATTTGCGCCGCGTCGTACAAGCCCTTGATTTGCGCTTCCTGCTCCAGCCGGTTTTCCGGCGTATCGTCGGGATGCAGCTGCACCAGGCACTTGATCACGTGCTCCTTCGGCCACTGCGTCAACCGCGACGCCAGCGAACGGCCCCAGTCGAACTGCAAGGGATTCGAACCAGGCATCTCGACGGGACGGCCTATCCACCAGCCGCGCCCCGTGGCATCGTTGAGCGCGTCGACGCCATAGCGGTCATCGATCAGCACGCCCGTGCCACCCTGCAAGCCGCGCGCCGCCTCCGTCTGACCCACGGCTTGCACGAACAGTTGCTTGAGCTTTGAAATCCGCGCTTCGTCGCTCACGCCCTGCTGGGCCAGCTCAAAGAATTGCGTGCGGTGATCGAAGGCAAACACGCACAATTCGTTCCACTCCTTGCGCACGACCGTCGTGCGGTGCAGGCGCGCCAGGGTGGCATCCTGGTCAGGACGGGTCAGTTTCGCCGCATTGGCCAGGAAATAGTCGAGCTCGACGGGCGACGGCATGGCCGGCGCGCAGCCGTGGCGCGACACGACCAGGGCGCCGCAGCCATTCGCATAGCGGCAGCACGCCTCGTAATCTTCGCCGCGCAGCCAGCCCTTCAGGAAACCGGAAAGAAAAGCGTCGCCCGCGCCAAGCACGTTCAAGACTTCCACGCGCACGCCCTGATAGTTGAATGCCTCATCGAGACCGGCAGGAATGGCCGCCTCGATGACGGCGCAGCCCAGCGGCCCGCGCTTGACCACCAGGGTTGCACTGCTCACCTTGCGCACGGCACGCAGGGACGCCATGATATCAAAGCCGCCGCCGGCGATCATGAATTCCTCTTCCGTGCCGACGATCAGGTCGAACTGCGGCAGGATGGCCTGCAAGTGGCGGGTCACGCCGTCGTTCGAGACGAAACGCGTTTCGCCGTCCGCCTTGCCCGACAAGCCCCACAGCACGGGCCGGTAATCGATGTCGAGCACGGTGCGCACGTTATTGGCGCGGGCCAGTTGCAATGCCTGCGTGCTGACGGCGTGCATGGCGCTAGTCGAGAAATGCGTGCCGGTGATCAACAGCGCTTTACTCGATGCAATGAAAGCCGCATCCACCGACGATGCGTCGATGGCCATGTCGGCGCAATTTTCGCGATAAAAGATCAGCGGGAAGGTGTTCTTGTCCTTGATGCCCAGCATCACCAGGGCGGTGAGCCGTTCGCGGTCGATGCCGACATGGCTGACGTCGCAGCCCTCCTGCGCCAAGGTGTCGGTGAGGAAACGGCCCATGTGATCGTCGCCCACTTTCGACAGCATGGCCGATTTCAAGCCCAGCCGGGCCGTGCCGAAGGCGATATTCGCCGACGAGCCGCCCAGGTATTTGGCAAAGCTCGTCGCGTCTTCCAGCGTGCTGCCGATCTGCTGCGCGTACAGGTCCACCGCCAGGCGGCCCAGGCAGATCACGTCGAGCGCGCGGCCCTGGGCAAATTCAGTCGTATTCTTCATGGCATTGTTTCCTTATGACAGTTGCACGATGCGCTGCTCGCGCCACGACACGGTGGCCGCTTCGGCCAGTTCCAGGGCTTTCAAGCCATCGTGGACGGTGGTGCGCAGCGCTGCGCCATGGGCAAAGGCGTCGAAAAAGTGCGCCATTTCGCTGGCGTAGGCGGCGCGGTAGCGTTCCAGGAAAAAGTCTTCCGGCTTGTCCACGCTGACGTTGACGGCACCATAGGCCGTCACTTCCGTCGGCTTGTGGTTGCCTGCCTGCAGCATGCCGGCGCTGCCCAGCACTTCGAAACGCTGGTCGTAGCCGTAGGCGGCGCGGCGCGTCGTGTTGATCTGGCACAAGCGTCCCTTCGCCGTGCGAATGGTGACGGCCGTGCAGTCGAGATCGCCCGCCGCGCCAATGGCCGGATCGACGAGGCAACTGCCCGTGGCGTGCACGCTGACGGCTTCATCGTCGAGTATCCAGCGGAAGATGTCGAAATCGTGGATCAGCATATCCTTGAAGATGCCGCCGGAGACCTGAATATAGCTGACGGGCGGCGGACCCGGATCGCGGCTGGTGACGATGAGCAACTCCGGCGTGCCGATTTCGCCTGCCGCGATGCGACTTTTCACAGCGGCAAACGTGGGGTCGTAGCGGCGCTGGAAGCCGATCATGCACAGCACGCCCGCGTCCTTGACGGCAGCGGCGGCGGCGCGCGCGCGTTCCAGGGTCAGGTCGACGGGTTTTTCGCAAAAGATGGCCTTGCCTGCGGCGGCCGCGCGCACGATCAGGTCCGCATGCGTATCCGTGCTCGACGCGATCAGCACGGCTTTGACTTCGGAATCGGCCAGTACCGCCTCCACGCTGGCGACGCTGGCGCCATGCAGGGCCGCCACTTCCGCCGCCGCGCCCGCATGCACGTCGACCACGTATTTCAGGCGCACGCCGGGCTGGCGTACCAGATTGCCGGCGTGAATGCGGCCGATGCGCCCGGCGCCGAACAATGCCACTTGAATCATTTCCATCTCCTTGATAGTCGGTATCGCTTGACCCGGAAATGCACACGTGTGCAAATCCGGGCTAAAAAAGTTAAAACAGGTGGATGACGCCCAGCATTACGCCGCTGAGCTTGGCACCCTTCTTGGTGGCGGCGAAGGCATTGCCGCCAAACGTGTAGTTGGCGTTCTTGTCGTTATTCGTTTGCGTGTAGTAGGCATACACGGTGCTGCGCTTGGACAAGTAATACTCGTAGCCCAAAGTCGCCTGCTTGGCGCCGCTGTCGTCGCCGCGCACCAGAGTGGTGGCCTTGATGGTCACGCTGCTGCCGTTGGGCGCGCTGCCCGACACGTCACCTGCCACGCCGAAACGGCCGATGAAGGCACCGCCGCCCGCCTTGTAGGCGCCCGTGATGGTGAAGTAGTCGCGCTGCAAGTCGCCGCCGGCCACGTCATACACCATGCGGTTCCAGGCCACGCCCACGTCGCCGCCGCCGAAGTTGTAATTGCCCACGGCGCGGAACATCTTTTCGCTGAAGCCGGGACGCAAGTCCTTGTGCTTTTCATAGCCGACGGCGCCCTTCACGGGACCGTTTGCGTATTGCACGATGCCCGAATAGATGCGGTCGCCGTTCGATGCCTCGTTTTCGCTGGCGCGGTAAATCGTGGCGCTGAATCCCTGTACCACGGGCGTGCGATAGCTGACGGCGTTCGAACTGCGGCGGTTGAAGCCTTCGCCGCCCAGCTGCGAAATGTTGGCGTCATCCTGGATGCCTTCGCCCACGAAACGGTTGGTGTAGCCGTTGATCTGGCGGATCGGCGTGGCGAAGCGGCCCAGCGCGATGCGGCCATAGGCGGGGTTTTCCAGCCCGACAAAGGTATCCTTGCTATTGATGGCGCCCGTGCCATCGTCGAGCTTGGCATTGCCCTCGATCTGGAAGAAGGCCGTGTTGCCATTGCCCAAGTCTTCGCGTCCACGGAAGCCGATCTTCGAGGAATTGTCCGATACGCGCGATACCGACTCGCCATTCGGCGCCGTGGCCGAGCTCGACGTTTCGATACGGTCGAAGCCCGCGTGGATGCGGCCGTACACGACGACGCTCGATTCGGCCAGCACGCAACCTGGTGCGACCAGCAACAATACGGCGGCGATCTTGTTCAACTGCATGGTGCTCTTTTTCATCCCGTTTTTCATTTTGTCTCCTGCTTGTTTTTATGGTGGTGGATTACTCATGATGCTCAACAGCGTGTTGCCACTACATGCGTCCCTCGCCGGACGCCTGCCCTCCCTTTCCAGTCAATGTGTTCAGGTACAGCGCGGCAAGGCCAGCGCCGCCAGTTGCGGATACAAGCGGGGGCCGCCCACCAGGATGGGGTTGCCCTTTTCCAGACCGTTATCGGCCAGGAAATCATTGCAGCGCCCGCCCGCTTCGTTGACGAGCACGATGCCCGCCAGGCAATCCCAGGAATTGATGTGCGGCTCGAAATAGCCGATCAGGCGCCCGGCCGCCACGTAGGCGATCATCAGCGCGCCGGAACCGTTGCGGATGAACATGCCGCCCTCTTCCAGCACGTCGAGCAGGAAGGGCAAAAAGGTATCGGTGCCCACGCGGTGCGAAAAGCCCACGCCCAGCACGCCGCCCTGCAGGCTGGCCACGTCGTTGATGCGCAGCCGCGTTTCGCCCGCCTTCGCCGTCACATGCGCGCCTTGCCCCAGGCAGGCGTGGAACAGCTCGTCCGCATTCGGGTCGTATACGGCGCCGATGGCGGGCTGGCCGTCGACCAGCACGCCGATCGACACGCACCAGGCCAGCATGCCGTTGACGAAACAGGCCGTGCCGTCGATGGGATCGATGACCCATACGCAGCGCGCGTCGGACGCGCCGCCGCCCCGCTCCTCGCCCACCACGGCGTCTTCCGGGAAGCGCTCGGCGATCTGCGCGCGCAGGAAATCCTCGACCATGCGGTCGGCGATGCTGACCATGTCCTGCAAGCCCTTTTCCTCGATCACCAGTTCCGTGCGGCGCTGGAACATGCCCAGCGCGATCTCGCCCGCCTGGCCGATGATGTGCCGGGCGTAGGCATAGCGTTCCAGGGTCGCCGCGTCGGCCAGTACCGCTGCCTGTGTCATATCTGTCATGCTTGTCCTCCAATGATGGCTGCGCCATGTTCGTGTACGGTCATGGCGACCGATGTGCCTTGCGTGAAAACCTGGCTCAAGTCGTGCGAGACGGCAAACAGTTCGCCGACGGGCGTGTCGAGCGTGTATTGCATTTCGCGTCCCAGGTAAGTGGCGCGCGCCACGCGCACCACCATGGCGCTGTCGGGCTGCGCGGGCGACAGCAGGATCGCTTCCGGACGCACGGCGAAACTCGCTTCGCCGCTGCGCTGGCTGCGGCATGGCAGGCGCAGCCGCAGCTTGCCCATGACGCAGACGGCCTTGCCGTCGGCCACCGATTCGATCACGCCATCGACGATGTTCGCGTTGCAGATGAAGTCGGCGACGAACTTGTCGGCCGGCGACTCGAACAGCTCGTGCGGCGTGCCCTTTTGCGCAATCACCTGGCGGTTCATGACGATGATCTGGTCGGAAATGGCCAGCGCCTCTTCCTGGTCATGCGTGACGTACACAGCCGTCAAGCCCAGCTTGACCTGGATGTCGCGGATCTCGTCGCGCACGCGGCGGCGCAGTTTCGTGTCGAGGTTCGACAGCGGCTCGTCCAGCAGCAAGACCTTGGGCTGCAGCACCAGCGAACGGGCCACGGCCACCCTCTGCTGCTGGCCGCCCGACAACTCATTCGGGAAACGCGCGGCAAAGTCGGCCAGGCCCACCAGGCGCAGGCTTTCCTGCGCCCGTTCGATGGCGCGCGGCTTGGTCTCGCCCGAGACGGTCAAGCCGTAGCACACGTTGTCGAGCACCGTCATGTGGGGGAACAGCGCATACGACTGGAACACCATGCTGACGTCGCGCTCGGCGGCGGAAGTCAAGGTGACGTCCTCGCCGGCCAGCAGGATGCGCCCGGCGCTGACGCGTTCCAGGCCCGCGATCAGGCGCAGGGTGGACGTCTTGCCGCAGCCGCTGGGACCCAGCAGGGTGACCATGGTGCGCGGCGCGATCGTGAACGACACATCGTTCACGGCCAGGGCCTTGCCGTAGCGCTTGGTAACACCGTCGAATTCCAGCGCTGCAAGCTCTGTTGCTTGGGTAGTAAAGTGGTTCATGCGTAGCTCTTTTCCAGGTTGGGAACGGCGGCCGGCAGCGTTTTTTCGGCGCTGACGCGGCGAAGGCGGCGCTTGCCGACCAGCAAATGGATCAATTGGATGCACAGCAGGATGATGACGATCAGCACCGTGGCATAGGCGATCGCCGTGCCGTAGTTACCGTTCGACACCAGGCCGATGATGTAGGACGTGGCCATGTCGTAATCGGCGCTGACGAGAAAGACGACGGCCGAGATCGACGTGATCGAACGCACGAAGCCATACACGAGGGCCGAGGCGATGGCCGGGCGCAGCAGCGGCAGGATGACCTTGCGCATGGTGGTCCAGCTGCTGGCGCCCAGGGTGATCGACGCCTCGTCCAGGCTGCCGTCGAGCTGGCGCATGGCGGCGATGCCCGTGCGCAATCCCATCGGCATGTTGCGGAAGACAAAGCACAGGATCAGAATCGTCGCCGTGCCCGTCAATTCGATCGGCGCCGAGTTGAACGCCAGGATGTAGCTGATGCCGATGACGGTGCCGGGAATGGCAAAGCTGAGCATGGTGCCGAACTCGAACGCGCTCTTCAGGGCGAATTGCTGGCGCACCAGCAGCCAGGCCGACAGGATGCCGACAAAGGCCGTCAAGGGCGCGGCGATGGCCGAAATCGTCAAGGTGGTGAACAGCGACGGCCAGGCCTGGCCCGTCCAGTGCCAGCCGGAAGCGCCCGCCGTGATGCCGAAGGCGTCGATGTAATGGCGCAAGGTGAAGGCATTGTCCTGGCCCCAGTTGTTCACGAAGCCGCCCGCCACCACGGTGCCGTAGATCAGGGCCGTGAAGGCGAACCATGGCAGGGCGATGGTCCACAGGGTGGTTTTCAGGCGCGCGTTGAGCGAGGCGTGGCCGCCGTGGTCGGCCTTGCCCGTCACCGTCACATACGATTTCTTGCCCAGCCACAGGTTCTGGATGAAGAAAGCGCCCACGGCAAACGTCAGCAGCACGATGGCCAAAGTCGCCGCGCGGCCCTGGTCGTTCGAGGCGCCCACCACGGAAAAGAAGATTTCCGTCGACAGCACGTGGAAGTTGCCGCCCAAGACCATCGGGTTGCCGAAGTCGGCCATGCTTTCGATAAAGCACAACAGGAAGGCATTGGCGATGCCGGGACGCATCAGCGGCAAGGAGACCTTGACGAAGGTTTGCCAGCTGCTCGCGCCCAGGGTACCCGACGCTTCCTCCAGCGAGGGGCTGACGCCCTCGACCACGCCGATCAACGTCATGAAGGCGATCGGCGCAAAGGCCAGCATCTGCGACAGCCACACGCCCGTCATGCCGTACAGCCAGCGGCTTTGTTCGATGCCAAACAGGTCGCCGACGAGGCCCGTGATGGCGCCGTTGCGGCCGAACAGCAAGATCAGGGCCAGGCCCAGCACGAACGGCGGCGTGACGATTGGCAAGATGGTGATGGCGCGCATGGGGCGTACCCAGCGGCCATTCGTGCGCGTCACCAGCAGGGCAAAGACGAGACCGAGGAAGGTGGCCGACACGCCCGTCAGCAAGGCCAGCGCCAGGGTGTTCCAGGCCACGCCGCAGCGGCCGGGACCGGCCACGCAATTGAGGCTCCAGATGCCGGGGTCCGCCAGGCGGCGCGCCAGGGCGGCGGCGCCCGTGCCGCCATCATCCATGGGCTGGCCGGCGCTCACCAGGATCAGCGCGACGGGGAACAGCACGAACAGGGAAATGAGGCAGATGATGAGGCCGATGGCGCCGGCCACGAAGGCGTCGCCGCGGCACACGCCGCAGGCGGCGGCGCCCGACGTGAGCAGGAACAGCAGGCACAGCGCCAGCAGCAGCGCGCCGAAACCAAGGCCGGTGCCGGCGGCCAACGGCCCCCAGCCCAGCCATGCCAGCCACAGCAGGCCGGCGCCGCCGAGGGCGATCTGGCCCAGGCCCAGGGTCTTGCGGTGGGGATTGCCAGCCACCAGCGCGGCGCTGGCGGCGATCAGGGCAAAGAACACGCCCAGCGGCCAGGCGCCGAACGACAGCACGTGCAACACGGCCGGTGCGCCACGTTCACTGAAGAACTGGCCGTCGCGCAGCCATTCGCCGGCGAACAGTCCCGCTTCCTGCTGCTGCCAGGGCAACAGGCACAACGCTGCCAAAGCGGCCAGCAGCCAGCCGTAAAATATCTTTTTCATGAGTTTCATCCAACTATGAACGTCTGAAATTCTGTTGCGCGGTGCGCTCTGTTTCCAGACGTTTTGAACAATTGATATAGGTTTAACGCCTGCCAAAACTGTAGCGAGCGGCAGTGAGTTGCGGCCGAGACGCGCAGCTGTGCGCTAGCACAGTGAGCATCGCAGGCTGCAAATCGCGACGCGCAGTAAGTTTTGGCGCGCGTTAATTGCCGGCAGAATAAATCTGTGTAGTCCAGCGTTGTAATAAGCGCTTGCGCGTGTCCGACGCGCCATACTTGGCGAAGTCGTAGTTGATGGTCTTGATGTTTTCCAGGCGCGGCGAGGCGGCGGGAATGGTGGCGGCCGCGTTGGACGGAATCTGGAAAGCCAGCGCCTTGACGGCTTCGCTCTGCACGTCGGGACGCAGGGCGAATTCATAGAATTTCTTTGCCTGTTCCATGTTTTTCGCGCCCTTGACGATGCTCATCGAGCCGATCTCGTAGCCCGTGCCTTCGCAGGGCGGCAAGACCTTCACGGGGAAGCCGGCCACGGTCAGTTTCATCAGGTCATGCATGAAGCCGATGGCCACGCCAGCTTCGCCGCGGCCCACGTCCTCGCCCGGCGCCACGCCCGCGTTCGGATACTTGCTGACGTTCTGGCCCATTTTCGCCAGGAAATCGAAGGCTTCCTCTTCGCCGAACAGCTGCACCACGGTGGCCAGCGCGTTGTAGGCGGCGCCCGAGGAGTTCGGGTTGGCCATCTCGATCTCGCCCTTGTAGGCGGGCTTGACGAGGTCTTTCCAGCACTGGGGCGGCGGCAGGTTTTTCTTCTTCAGCACGTTTTCGTTGTAGGCCAGGCCCAGGATGCCGATGTAGATGCCGACGGTGCGGTACTTGGCCGTCTCGGCCTGCTTGAGCGCCCACGGCTGCAGCTTGGGCAGGGTGGGCGACTTGTATTCTTCCGTATAGCCTTCGGCGGCGGCCTGCAGGTGCGGGTCGCCCGTGCCGCCCCACCAGATGTCCGATTTCGGGTTCGACGCTTCGGCGCGGATCTTCGCGTAGGCTTCCCCGGCGCTCTTCCTGATCATCGATACCTTGATCTTGCTTTCCGCCTCGAAGCGGTTCTTCATCAGCTGGCACCATTCCATGTCGGCCGAGCACAGCACGGACAGGCGTTCCTCGGCGGCCATGGCCGTCATCGGCAGGGCCAGGCTTATAGCAATCGCAACATTGCGCATCTTCATCGTCTCACTCCAAGTTCGTTATCGTTGTGGTACTTCAGACCGCACCGCTATCTTGCGGTGTCACTGTCCCGGGATGTGCTTTTTAAGGCCTTGCACTGTATTGCACACGTGTGCACACCTTACCACCAGCCGATTTTGACTGTCAACAAGAATCTCGGCAGGCGTGCGGCGTGGCGTTTTACCGACAAAAAAAGCCGCCAGCTGGTTGCAGCTGGCGGCTTTCGGGTGCTCCGGGATCAGAGGCGTGTTACTGCCAGGCTTCCTTGCCCGCGCGCGGCTTGCCCACCATCAGCAGCGCGCCCAGGGTCAGCACGGCCGCCAGCGACAGGTAATAACCCACGTATTGCAGACCATAGTTGGTGGCCAGCCAGGTGGCGATGTACGGCGCCAGCGAGGCACCGAGGATGCCGGCCAGGTTGAACGTGAGCGAAGCGCCCGTGTAGCGCACTTCGGGCGGGAACAGCTCGGACAACATCGTGCCCAGCGGTCCGTAGGTCATGCCCATCAGGCCCAGGCCGACGGCCATGAAGACGGTCACTTCCCACGTCACGCCCGAGCCGAACATCGGCGCGAGCACCAGGCCGAAGATGGCGATGGCGACGGAAACCCAGATCAGGGTGGCGCGGCGGCCGCGGCGGTCGGCCAGCACGGCCGAAAACGGTATCGTCAGGGCAAAGAACAGCACGGCAAACAGTTGCACGACGAGGAATTCCTTGCGCGTGAAGCCCAGCTTGGTCGTGCCCCAGCTCAGCGCGAACACCGTCATCAGGTAGAACAGCACGAAGGTGGCCAGGGCGATGATGGTGCCCAGGAACAGCATGCGGCCATGCTGGCGGAACACGGTGGCCACGGGCAGCTTGACGACTTCGTTCTTGTCGATGACTTTCTGGAAGTCCGGCGTTTCCGTGATCTTCAGGCGCACGTACAGGCCGACGATGACCAGCAGCGCACTGGCCAGGAACGGGATGCGCCAGCCGTAGCTGAAGAACTGTTCATCGGTCATGGTTTCGCTCAGCAGCAGGAAGATGCCGCCCGACAGGAAGAAGCCGATCGGCGCGCCCAGCTGCGGGAACATGCCGTACCAGGCGCGTTTGCCCGGTGGCGCGTTTTCCGTCGCCAGCAGCACCGCGCCGCCCCACTCGCCGCCCAGGCCCAGGCCCTGGCCGAAACGGCACAGCGCCAGCAGCAGCGGCGCCAGGGTGCCGATGGCGGCATACGTCGGCAGCAAGCCGATGATGACGGTGGAGATACCCATGGTCAGCAAGGCCGCCACGAGGGTCGCCTTGCGGCCGATGCGGTCGCCGAAGTGGCCGAACACGGCCGAACCGATGGGGCGGGCGAAGAAGGCGATGGCGAACGTGGCCAGCGATTGCAGCACGGCGGCCGACGGGTCGCCGGCGGGGAAGAACAGTTTCGGGAACACCAGCACGGCGGCGGTGGCGTAGATATAAAAGTCAAAGAACTCGATGGTGGTGCCGATCAGGCTGGCGAACAGCACCGTGCCGGGGGAATTTTTCTTAGGGGGGGTGCTCATTTACTGCGCTCCTTGGGGAGGGTGTCTAAAGGCCATTCTCTGGATGTTTTTTCAGGCAGCAGCACAGCACGTTGTCTAGGCGCGCGGTTCACATATCATAGCTGTGCGCGGGCGTATTTGCTGCGAAATTGCTATTAAATTCGCAAACAGATTCCACTCCGCAACACGCCGTTGTTAACGGCAGACAACGGTGTACCAACGCGCGCTAACGCGCCGTGATCAGTGCTGATTTAGAGAAACAACGGTCGTGCGCCATCCGGTTACCCGGGGCACGGCAGGAAAGGCGTCAGGGGATGGGCGACGTGTATCAGGCCCGGCGTATCGCCAGGCATTCCGTACCAGACCCGCGCGTCGGCATCGCGGCATCGGTCATTTGTGGTGAATCCTTGCCTGCGGCCCCTCCGGGTGGAGCGGGCCGGCGATGATCGCGCTGCATCACGAAGGATGCGGTTGATCTTGCTGTAAGCGGCTTATCATACGCGCAGTGCTGCGGTGCGGCAAGAAGTTGTGATGGAGCATGCCTTGCGGCGGTGTCGGCTTACGCTGCGCTAAGCCGACCTACGCCGACCTACGCCCACCTATGCTGACCTACGCATCGATCAATGCAAAAGTCTGCTCGATCTCGCGGCTGTCGAGCGGACGCACGAGGCGCGCCACTTCCTGGCCATCTTTCAAGAAAATCAGGGTCGGCCACAGTTTCACGCGGAATGAGCGCCCCAGCGCGCGGCCGGGGCCGTCTTCCACGCGAATATGCGCTACCCCGGGGCGCTGCGCCAACGCGGCGGCCAGCGGCGCCTCGGTGGCGCGGCAGTGGCCGCACCAGCCCGTGCCGAATTCCAGCAGGGCCGGACCCGCCAGCGCGTCGATCTCGGCGCGCGTCGGTTGTGCTACGGAATATGTGTCGCTCATCATGCCGCCCTCCTTGTCCGCTCAGACCACTTTCACGCGCAGTTCGCCCAGGCCATCGATGGCGCCCACCAGCTCATCGCCGCGCTGCACGGCCGCCACGCCGGCCGGCGTACCCGTGTAGATCAGGTCGCCCGGTTGCAAGGTGAAATAGGTCGACAGGTCGGCGATGGTTTCGGCCACGTTCCAGATCAGCATGTCGATGCTGCTGCTTTGACGCGGCTCGCCATTCACGTGCAGGGTGATGGCGGCATGCTGGACGTCACCCGCCTGCGCGGCCGGCGTGATGGGGCTGATGGGCGCCGAGTGTTCGAAGGCCTTGCCCGTCTCCCACGGACGGCCCAGTTTTTTTGCTGCGCCCTGCACGTCGCGACGCGTCATGTCGAGGCCGATCGCATAACCCCACACGTGGCTCAGCGCATCGGCCGCGCCGATATCGCTGCCGCCCTTGCCGATGGCCACCACCAGTTCCATCTCGTGCTGGAAATCCTGCGTCTGCGCCGGATACGGCAGCTCGCCCGTCGTGCCGGCAGGCACAGGCAGCACGGCGTCGCTTGGCTTCATGAAGAAAAACGGCGCCTCGCGGCCCGTGTGGCCCATTTCCTTGGCGTGCTCGACATAGTTGCGGCCCACGCAATAGATGCGGTGGACGGGGAAAGTATCAACGCTGCCCGTGACGGGAACGCTGGGCTGGATCGGTGCGGGAATGACATACGACATGAAAACTCCTGATCGGCACGATAAAAGGCGGCAATGAAAAAGGGACACCGCAGTGTCCCCCATTTTACGACAACGTTACTTCAGCAGTCCCGAGCGGCTCGGGTCCGGCATACGGATGGCGACGATGAAGGAAATCAGGCACATGACGGTCACGTACCAATAGAAATACTCTTCCACGTGCCAGGCCTTGAACTGCAGCGCCACGTATTCAGCCGAGCCGCCGAACATCGCGTTGGCGACCGCATACGACAGGCCCACGCCCAGCGCGCGCACTTCGACGGGGAACATTTCCGCCTTGATCAGGCCGCTGATCGACGTGTAGAAGCTGATGATGGCCAGCGCGATGATGATCAGGCCAAACGCCGCGTACGGGCTGGAAATATCCTTCAAGGCATGCATGATCGGCAACACGCACAGGGTGGCCAGGCCGCCGAAGAACAGCATCGAGGTGCGGCGGCCGATGCGGTCGGACAAGGCGCCGAACACCGGTTGCAGAATCATGTACACCAACAGCGCGCAGGTCATGACGGCGCTGGCCGTCTTGGTATCCATGCCGGCCGTGTTGACCAGGTATTTCTGCATGTAGGTGGTAAACGTGTAGAACACGAGCGAGCCGCCGGCCGTAAAGCCGAGTACCGTGATGAAGGCGCGCTTATGCTTGAGCAAACCGCGCAGGCTGCCCGCGTCCTTGTCCTTGCGCTCGCTGGCGGTGGTCGTTTCCGTCAGGGATTTACGCAGGTTCAGCGAGACGAGGGCCGCCAGGGCGCCAAACACGAACGGGATGCGCCAGCCCCAGGCGCGCAATTCTTCCAGGGTCAGGAGTTGCTGCAAGACCACCAGCACCAGCAAGGCCAGCAATTGGCCGCCGATCAGGGTCACGTACTGGAACGAGGCGAAGAAGCCGCGCTTGCCCGATTCCGACACTTCGCTCATGTAGGTGGCGCTGGTGCCGTATTCGCCGCCCACGGACAGGCCCTGGAACAGGCGCGCCACGAGCAGCAGGAACGGCGCGAAGGCGCCGATGGTGTCATACGTGGGCATGACGGCGATCATCAAGGAGCCGCCGCACATCATCAGCACGGAAATCATCATCGACTGGCGGCGGCCGTACTTGTCGGCGATGCGGCCGAACAGCCAGCCGCCCACGGGGCGCATCAGGAAGCCGGCGGCAAAGATGCCGGCCGTCTGCAGCAGCTGCGTGGTCGAGTTACCGGAAGGGAAGAAGGCGTGCGAGAAATACAGCGCGCAGAACGAGTAAATGTAGAAGTCGAACCATTCGACCAGGTTACCGGAAGAAGCGCCAATGATGGCCTTGATGCGCTGCTGGGAAGTCAGCTGCGCAACGTCATGCGGAGTATCGTGGGATGTCATATCAATCTTCTTGTTCGTGTGAAAAAGCCAACGCCAGCCGGGTTGCCCGGGCTGGTTTTGCATCATACGCCCTTGATCAGGGTCAAAAAGCCGTCCGGCATACGGGTTAATACGTATCGCCGGTAACTATTTTTCGCCTGCGGCCGCATGGAATCAGACCCGTTCCAGCACCAGCGCGATGCCCTGGCCCACGCCGATGCACATCGTACAGAGCGCATAGCGCCCGCCCGTGCGGTGCAGCTGGTTGACGGCCGTCATGGCCAGGCGCGCACCGGACGCGCCCAGCGGGTGACCGAGGGCGATGGCGCCGCCGTTCGGGTTGACGCGCGGATCGTCGTCGCGCAGACCCAGCTGGCGCAGCACGGCCAGGCCCTGGGCGGCAAATGCTTCGTTCAATTCGATGACGTCGAAATCGGCCAGGCTCAAGCCCGTCATGGCCAGCACTTTCAGGGTGGCGGGCGCGGGGCCGATGCCCATGATACGGGGCGCCACGCCGGCCGTCGCCATGGCCACCACGCGGGCGCGCGGCGTCAGGCCAAAGCGGGCCGCGTTCGCCTCGTCGGCCAGCAGCAGGGCCGCCGCGCCATCGTTGACGCCCGACGCGTTGCCGGCCGTGATCGTGCCGTCCGCGCGCACGACGGGTTTCAGCTTGGCCAAGGTATCGAGGGTGGTGGCGCGCGGATGCTCGTCGCGGGCGACGACGACGGGTTCGCCCTTCTTCTGCGCGATGCTGACGGGACAGATTTCGCTGTCGAACATGCCCGCCTGCTGCGCCGCCAGGGCTTTTACCTGGCTGGCCAGGGCAAACGCATCCTGGTCAGCGCGGCTGATGCCGAAGTCGGACGCCACGTTTTCCGCCGTCTCCGGCATCGAATCGACGCCGTACTGCGCCTTCATCAAGGGGTTGATGAAGCGCCAGCCGATGGTCGTGTCTTCCATTTTCATGCCGCGCGAAAAGGCGCTGTCCGCCTTGCCCATGACGAACGGCGCGCGGCTCATGCTTTCCACGCCGCCGGCGACCAGCAAGCCCGCTTCGCCGCTCTTGATGAAACGGGCGGCGCTGCCGATGGCATCCAGGCCCGAGCCGCACAGGCGGTTCAGGGTGGCGCCCGGTACGCTGTCGGGCAATCCCGCCAGCAAGGCGGCCATACGCGCCACGTTGCGATTGTCCTCGCCCGCCTGGTTGGCGCAGCCGTACAGCACGTCCGTGACGGCCGTCCAGTCCACGTTCGGGTTGCGCGCCATCAAGGCGCGGATGGGCACGGCGCCCAAGTCGTCGGTGCGCACGCCGGACAGGCCGCCGCCGTAGCGGCCGAATGGGGTGCGCTGGGCATCGCAGATAAACGCTGCAGTCATATTTTTTTCCTCCAAGAAATGTAGGTCGGGTTAGTGCGCAAGCGCGTAAGCCGACATTGCTGGCTTGCTAACGTCCGTCCAGCAGTGAAACCGGCGTCAACGCTTGCAGCTGCTCAAAACGCAGGCCATCGGCCAGTTCGACGACGGTGGCGCCGGCGGGTCCCAGGTCGAACACGGCCAGGTCGCTGTAGATGCGGCTCACGCACCCGATGCCCGTCAGCGGATAGCTGCAGGCCTGCACCAGCTTGCTTTCACCGCCCTTGGTCAGCAATTCCATCATGACCCAGGTTTTTTTCGCGCCGATGGCCAGGTCCATGGCCCCGCCCACGGCGGGGATGGCGTCGGGCGCGCCCGTGTGCCAGTTGGCAAGGTCGCCCGTGGCGGACACCTGGAAAGCGCCCAGCACGCAGATGTCCAGGTGGCCGCCGCGCATCATGGCGAAGCTGTCGGCGTGGTGGAAATAGCTGCCGCCGGCCAGCAAGGTGACGGGCTGCTTGCCCGCGTTGATCAGGTCGTAATCCTCCTCGCCCGGCGCGGGCGCGGGGCCCATGCCGATCACGCCGTTTTCGCTGTGCAGGATGATCTCCGCGCCGGCCGGCAAGTGATTCGCCACCAGGGTCGGCAAGCCGATGCCCAGGTTCACGACGGCACCTTCATGGATGTCGGCCGCCACGCGGGCCGCCATCTGGTCTCGATTCCATTTGTTCATGTTGATTTTCCTCAGGCTGCTTTGAAGCCGGCGGGGCCGGTGGCCGTGCGCGGCACTTGCACGATGCGCTGCACGAACAGGCCCGGCGTGATGACGTGTTCGGGGTCGATGCTGCCCAAGTCAAGCACCTCGTGCACGGAGGCAATGCTGACCTTGGCGGCCATGGCCATGATGGGACCGAAGTTGCGTGCCGTCTTGCGGTAGGTGAGGTTGCCCCAGCGGTCGCCCTGCTCCGCCTTGATCAGCGCGAAGTCGGCGTGGATGGGCGACTCGAACACATACATGCGCCCGTCGATCTCGCGCGTTTCCTTGCCCTTGGCCAAGTCCGTGCCGTAGCCCGTGGGCGTGAAAAAGCCGCCGACGCCGGCGCCGGCGGCGCGAATGCGCTCGGCCAGGTTGCCCTGCGGCACCAGCTCCAGCTCCAGCTTGCCCGCGCGGTACAGCCCATCGAAGACGTGGGAATCGGCCTGACGCGGGAACGAGCAGATGATCTTGCGCACCTGCCCGTTTTTCAGCAGGGCGGCCAGACCCGTGTCGCCATTGCCCGCATTGTTGTTGACGATGACGAGGTCGCGCGCGCCTTGGGCGATCAGGCCGTCGATCAGCTCGGCCGGCTGGCCCGCGCCGCCGAAGCCGCCAATCATGACGGTGGCGCCATCGTGGATATCGGCCAGCGCATCAAGCACGCTGGAACGCAGTTTGTCGATCATTGCTGTCTCCTCCCAATCAAACTCATTAGTCATTTGTTCGCATAACGAACAAATATTCGTATTTAGAACTTATTCGTGAGAATATGCCTGATCGGGGCGCTTGTCAATTTGCCGTTTTCGCCAGCGCCATGGCTATAATTGCCACCTTGCCCCATTGGAAATGCCATGACCGCACGCAGCCGTACCTCTCTTTCCACCGACGACACCGCCGATGCCGACGGCGCGCCGCGTCCCGGCGACAGCTATGTGCAATCGTTCGCGCGGGGCCTGGCCGTCTTGCGCAGCTTTGGCGCGGACGCGCCGCAGCAGACCTTGAGCGAAGTGGCGGAACGGGCGCAGCTGACGCGCGCGGGCGCGCGGCGCATCCTGCACACCTTGCTGCACCTCGGTTACGTGGAAGCGGATGGACGGCTGTTCCGTTTGACGCCCAAGGTGCTCGACCTCGGTTACGCCTACCTGTCATCCTTGCCCGTGTGGACGCAGGCGCAGCCGCTGCTGGAAGAATTGATGCAGACCTTGCGCCAGTCGTGCTCGGCCACCGTGCTCGACGGCGACGACATCGTGTATGTCGTGCGCCTGTCCGCGCACCGCACCATGTCGATCAACCTGGGCATCGGCAGCCGCCTGCCCGCCTACTGCACCTCGATGGGCAGGGTGCTGCTGTCGGGCCTGGCGCCCGACGCGCTGCGCGAACGGCTGTCGAAAATGGCGCTGCTGAAGATCACGCCGGCGACCAAGGTCGATATCGAGGTCTTGATGGAAGAGATTGCGCAAGTGCGGCGCCAGGGCTGGTGCCTGGTGCAGGAAGAGCTGGAACAGGGCTTGATCGCCCTGGCCGCGCCCGTGTTCGACCGGGCCGGCAAGGTGGTGGCGGCGATCAACGTCAGCGGCCAGACGGCGGGGCCGTCCGTGGCGCATCTGCTGGAACACAGCCTGCCGAAACTGCTCGACACGGCCAGCCGGGTCAGCGCCCTGGTGCGGGTGCAGCAGTGATTATTTCCTGAATTTGGCGCACAAGTCCGGGCGCGGCTGCGCCGGCATCGTTTGCGTCAAGTCGAACGTGCCCTGGTAGCCGGCGACGCCCTGTTCCAGGTAGCCGATGCTGCGCAGGTTCAGTTGCGGGTCGGCCAGCTTCAGCCAGCGGGGCACGCCAAGATCCTTGCGCACATGCGCATTGCCGGCGATCAGCACCACGTCGCGCGGCGCCTGGTCGCGGATCAGCTTGGCCATCCAGATATCGCGCGCCACCTGGGCGTTGACGACACCGTTGATCATCATGTCGGGCAGCATATTGCAGCGGGCCGCCTGGGCTTCCTTCTTTTGCCCTTCCAGAATATCGGCCGGCACGGGCGCGGCCAGGTAGGTGGCCACCATGGCGGGTGGCATGGACCACTGGATACCGTCGCGCACGATGCGCGAGGCATCGGCCGGCGACAGGTTGCCGGCGACCAGGGTCAGCTGGTAGCTGATGACCAGGTCCAGCACGGGCCGGTACAAGCTCCAGTCCCAGCGCGGCTGTTCCATCACGCGGATGATGCAATCGGGGTCGGCGCAATCGCGCGCGGCGCGCGTCAGCAAGGCCTGGTTTTCGCGATCAAACTGCTCCATGACGATCACGGGACGCCAGCCGGCCGCCAGCCGGCGCTGCAATTCCGCGACCCTCAGGCGATGGCCTTGCGCATTGTCATGCACTTCGCCGAGCAGCAGCACTTGCGGATTGGGCAAGGTGTCGGCCACGGGCGCGGGAGGGGGCGGCGCTTCCTTCTTCAGCAAGCCGCCGCAGGCGGCCAGCGCCAGCACGCTGCACAGCAGGGCGGCGCGCGCGCCGGCGCGGAAAATCACGGTCTTCATGTAAGCAGTATCCAGAGTGGCGATGCGCCAGATTGTACCGTCTCAGGCCGGCGCGGGTGCCTTGCGGCGCTCCAGCACTTCAAAGAGAAGCATGCCGGCCAGCATGGCGCCGACAAACAACCACGCCTTCGGCTGGCCCGCCAGCAGCGACACGAGGGCGGGACCGGGACAGAAACCGGCGATGCCCCAGCCCGCGCCAAAGGCCAGGCTGCCCAGCAGCAAACGCCGGTCGATGCGGCGCGCCGCGGGCAATTGCATGGGCTCGCCCAGCAGCGCCGTGCTGCGCCGCCGCGCCAGCCAGAAGGCGGGCAGGGCCACGCCGATGGCGCCGCCCATCACCAGCGCCAGCGATGGGTCCCAGGCGCCGGCCAGGTCGAGGAAACCGAGCACCTTGGCCGGGTTGGCCATGCCGGAGACGATCAGGCCCAGTCCAAAGACGAGGCCGCTCAACAGGGAAAGGATGAGCTTGCTCATAGGTGACGCAACAGATACACGGTGAGGAAACCGGCCGCCATGAAGGCACACGTGGCCGCCAATGAACGCGGTGACAGACGCGACAGGCCGCACACGCCGTGGCCGCTGGTGCAGCCGGCGCCGTAGCGCACGCCCACGCCCACCAGCAAGCCCGCCGCGATCAGGGCCGGCGTACCGCCGTCGATCTGCACGGGCGGCAAGGCTCGCCACAACTGCCACAGCAGGGGCGTGCCGATCAGGCCGGCGAGAAAGGCGATGCGCCAGCCCAGGTCGCCACTGCGCGGGCGCAGCAAGCCGCCGACGATGCCGCTGATGCCGGCGATGCGGCCATTGAACAAGATCAATAGTGCCGCCGCCAGACCGATCAGCATGCCGCCGGCCAGCGCGGCCCATGGCGTGAAGTGCGGCCAGTCGATAGTCATGGCAGGATCAGTCGGCTTCGTCGTTGAACGGGGCGCGCGGCGCGCAAAATTGCGCGTACAGCACTTGCAGCACGGCCAGCACGGGCGCGCTGGCGACGCGGTAATAGATCTGCTTGCCGTCGCGCCGCGTGGCCACCAGCATCTCTTCGCGCAGCACGCCCAGCTGCTGCGACAGGGTCGGCTGGCCGATGCCCACTTTTTGCTCGAGGTCGCTGACGCAATGCTCGCCCTGCGATAGCTGGCACAGCAGCATCAACCGGTCGGCATTGCCCATGGCCTTGAGCAGCGAGCTGGCCTTGTAGGCCGAACCCCGCATGGCGTCGAGGTTGTATTCGGCGTGTTGTGTTGCGACTGTCTCCATCGTGCCCTCCCACAGGCGGTCATATTGAATAGCGTGCGATAAACAATATACTAATCAATATATTGTTTTCCTGCTGGCGATTCGCACAAAAAAACAACAGTGTTTTTCGGCGATAGCGTGCTTATGCAAAGTGTGCGGCAGCGATCATGCTTACGCTATCAAAATGACAAATATTCGTAATAAAGAGGAAATAAGCGTATCAAAAATGTCACGATCTATGCTGTAATGGGAGAACAGCAGAAAAATCATGATACGCCCCCGTACAGGCGAATTGTCCGTCCATGCGCTAGCCGGTTTCGGCTGCGCCGCGCGGTGAACAACAGGGAGAGCACGATGAGAATCTATCAGCCGTTATGCGTGGCCTTGCTGGCGCTGTCGGCCAGCACGGGGAGCATGGCGGCAGTCAGCGACACGACGGCCGGCAAGCAGGAAGCCGGCGAACGCGTGACGATCGATGAAAGCATCAGCTTGAATAACAATCCTGGCTGGGAAACGCCGGACTTGCCGTATGCACGCCTGCTGGCCAGCAGCACCGCGACGGCGACACCGCACTGGAGCAGCAGTGGCGCGCGCCATGCGGCCCTGGCGCCGCCCAGGCCCACGACGGCCGCGACCGCACAGCAAACCAGCGTACCGGCCGCCGTGCCGGAAGCGAGCATGTACTCGATGCTGCTGGTGGGATTGGGCCTGGTGGCCTTGAGCCTGCACGGCGAAAAACAGGAAAAATTCGACAACTGACGGCGCCTGCGCTGGCAAGTGCGCTGCTGCAAAACATTCCGCCTGGTGCGGAATGTTTTTTGATGGCATCCTCATTTATCGAGCAGGCGGCAGACCCGTTCGATATTCCCCACCGGAATGCCCGACTTCAGGGCGCGCGCGATGCAGCCCGCCTTGTCCGGGCCCGAGGCGGACATGAGCACGAAGGCCGTCACCACCGCGCTGACGGCGACGAGCACGATCAAGACGCCCTTGACGATATCCCAGTTCATGGCGTCTCAACAATGTCATACGTAAAATCATAATAATGCTTGCCCTCCTCGATGCGGATGGCCAGGCTGCCGGTGAGTCCTTGCAACTGGCCCGTGCCCGTATCGGGCACCACCGTCACGGACAAGGCGGGCGCGCCGCGCGTCATGCTGCCGCTGTGCTGCAAATAAAAACTGCCGTGGCGCCCGTCCAAAGTGCCTTCCACCCGTTCCAGCGCCACATAGCCTGCCGAACCGGTCACGCTGGCACGCGCGCTGAGCATCTCGCCCTGCGCGCTGGCGTCGAGGGCGCCGTGGTAGCGCTTGGCTAGCGACAAGCGTCCCAGCCCCGACTGCGTGGCCGTGTCAGACAAGGCTTCCGGACGGATGATGACGTCGAATGTCCCTGAAATGGAAGGCATCAGTGCTCCTTGGTAAATGAGGATATGGCTGCCGCATCCGCTCCGTTCAGCAGCGCATGCAATTTCTGCATGGTGGCCCAGTTGCGCGAGGTGACACCGTCGCCCAGCAGCACGCCCAGCGCCGCCACCACCTTGCTGGCCAGCACGCCATCGGGACACCAGGCATACGCGGCCCAGCGGCCCAGCGCCAGCGCTTCGGGCTGCCACGACTGCTGCAGGAGCGGCGTCAGGCGCTGCACGTCGGCCGGATTGTTCAGCACCAAGGTCAGCAGGCGTGCCGCATCGGTCGCCGGCGCCAGGGTGTTTTGTTCGACCAGTTCGGCAAACTGGCTGGCCGACAGCACCGTCACCCTGGCCGCCACGCCCAGTTTCAGCACCAGCGCTTCCTCGATGCGGGCAGCGGCCTCGGCCGGCGCCACCGCCCCCCCGTCATACACGACGTTGCCGCTGTTGAGTACCGTACGCACCTGCGCAAAACCGAGGTCGCCCAGCAGCTTGCGCAGGTCGGCCATGGCCACGCGCTTGGCGCGCCCCACATTGATCCCGCGCAAAAGCGCCACTTGCTGACTGTTTTCTATCTGTGCCATGTCATCTCCTTGACTATGCCTGGCTGCTGGTGCTTTCCGGCAACGGCGTCACCGTGGGCAGGCGCAGCAGGAACGTCGCGCCCTGTCCCAAGGTGCTGCTGACCGTGATGGTGCCGCCAAACTGCTTGGCAATCAAGTTGAACACGATATTCAAGCCCAGCCCCGTGCCGCCCTGCCCGCGCCGCGTGGTGACAAACGGATCGAACACGCGGTCGAGCATGTCGGGCGCGATGCCGCGGCCGTTGTCGCGCACCTGCATGGCGATCGCGTCGCCGTCGCGGCGCACGCCGATATGGATATTGCCCGCCGTGTCCGCATCGAAGGCGTGCTCGACACAGTTCAAGACCAGGTTGGTCAGCACCTGCGCCAGCGCACCCGGATAGCTGTCGAGCATGATGTCAGGCGGGCAATCGATATCGATGCTGATGCGCGTCTTTTTCAGGGTCGGCTGCAGGCTCGAGATCACCTCGCCGATATAGTCGCGCAATTCGAACAAACGGCGCGCCTCGCTGACCTGGTCGACGGCGATCTGCTTGAAGCTGTGGATCAGGTGTGCGGCCCGGTAGGCATTGTTCATGATCAGCCGCGCGCTTTCGCCGGCCGTTTCCAGGTAGCGCACGATATCGGTCTTCTTCACGCTTCCGCCAGCCACCGCCGCGCTGATGTCATCGGTGGCTTCCTTCAGCACCGAGGCGCTGGTCAGGGCGATGCCGACCGGGGTGTTGATTTCATGCGCCACGCCGGCCACCAGGCTGCCCAGCGAGGCCAGGCGTTCCGACTGCAGCAACGATTCCTGCGCGCGGCGCAGCTCGTCCATGGCCTGCGCCGTTGCCTGCTGCGAACGGCGCGCCATGTCTTCCGCCTCCCGGCTGCCCTCGATGATGGACTTGAGCTTGCGCTGCACGGCATTGAAGCCGCGGATCACATCGCCCAGTTCGTCGCGCCGGTTTTCCGGCAGCTCTTCGACCTCGTCGCTGCCGCGCGTGGCCAGGTCGAACAAGCCGTCGCGCAACTGTTTCAGGGGCCCGAAGACGATGCGCAGACTCAGCGCCAGGGCGCCCACGAGGATGATGTCAAGCAGCAACACTTCCAGTACCTTGCGCCGCACTTCGCTGCGCAAGGCCGCATCGATCTGCGCGCGGCTGAAATTGACGATGACCTTGCCGACAATCACCGGCTTGCCGCCCGAGGCCGCCGCCACAGCGTCGCGGAACACCAGCGGCGCCTCGACGGGCGTGCCGCCCATGGCCACGTCCGCCTCAAGCGGCACCAGCGTGCCGGCCGCGTCGCGCACCTCGCCGGCAAACAAACCGACCGAGGCGTCATAGACGCGGATGCCGACCAGTTCCGGCGGCAGCATTTCGGCCGCCACGATGCTGTCGACCTTGGATTTGTCGAGGTCCCACAGGGCGGACGGCAAGCTGGTCTGCAAGCGCGTGAGCACGCCGCTGCGCAGGCGCGCGCTGCCTGATTCGAGTTCCTTGCTCAAGGTATATTGGGTATAGCTGCCGGAAATGCCCAGCACCAAGGTGACGATCACGACAAAAAGCAGGGTCAGCCGGACTTGGATACTCACCATCAATCAACACTCCCCGGGCCAGGCCAGCCGCCAGCCCGCGGCGCGGGCGCAGATACGTCAGCAATGCAAGGGCCTGATTCAAATGTACGGTATGACATGCTTATTGGCAAGATTTACAGCATTCCCAGTTTCGATAGAGACTTTGATGCAGGTCGAGACATTGCGTCATGGCAATGGTAATATCCCGCAATCATCTAAGGAGTCGTCATGGCGGTCACGCATCAACATCTACCCCTGGAACAAGTTCGTCCCGGCATGATCTTGTCGGATGTCTTGCTCGATGCGCATGGACAAGTGCTGTTGCCGCAAGGCGCGGTATTGACGGAAAACATGCTGGCTCTGATGCCCCGCCACAACATCGACATGCTGCCGATCCAGGCGCCGCCCCCGTCGCCGGAAGAAATCGCCGCGCAGCAGGCGGCCGACAGCGAACGGCTGGCCTACCTGTTCCGCAAGCATGACCCGGACGATCCCCTCGATGCGGCCACCACCTTGCTGCGCAACTATGTCACGGCTTACCGCCTGGGCACGGGAGAGGCCGCATGAGCACCCAGCTGACGCTCGACGATATCGTCGCCCACCTCGATGACCTGCCTTCGCTGCCCGCCGTCGTCATGGAACTGCTCAACAGCATAGACCAGGAGGACGTCGATATTTCCGTGCTGGCCAAAAAAGTGTCGTATGACCAGGCGCTGACGGCAAAAACCCTGCGCCTGGCCAACTCATCGCACTATGGCCTGCAAGTGAAGGCCACCACCATCCAGCAGGCGATCACTTACCTGGGCTTCCAGACCACGCGCAGCCTGATCACCTCGGCCGCCATCACGGGCTGCTTCCCGGAAGGCCGCTGCCCCGGTTTCGACGACAAGGCCTTCTGGCGCCATTCGGTAGCGACGGCCGCCTGCGCCAAGGTGCTGGCGCGGCAGATCCGTTTCAACCAGGATTACGCATTCACGGCCGGCTTGCTGCACAACATCGGACGGCTGGTGCTGGTCAGCAGCTTTCCCGCGCACTACGCGCAAGTCATCGCACACCAGGCCGCGCACGATTGCAGCCTGCTCGAAGCGGAGCAGGCCGTGCTGGGCGTGGACCACGTGCAGGCGGCCGTGGCCCTGGCCGAACACTGGAATTTTTCCGACACCATGCGCCTGGCGCTGGGCAACTACCTGCAGCCGGAAGCGCCGGGGGCAGGCTTTCTCGCGTCGCTGATCCACGTGGCCCATGCGATTGTCTGCGCGCTCGACCTGGCGCAGGCAGGCGACGACATGGTGCCGCGCGTCTCGCCGGTGGCCTGGGATGCGCTGGGCCTGGGCGAAGACGCGTATCTGCAACTGTTCCGCGAAACGGAACTGCGCTACGACGAAATCACCTCGGCACTGCTGAGCTAATCAAGATCCTCACAAGGCCGCAAACGCAAACGGCTCTCGCTGCGAAGCGAAAGCCGTTATCGGTACTGCAATACCTCCATGTTACCCGGTCCATGCTGCCCGGTCCACGCCAGCCTGTTGCCGCCAGCAGCTACGCAAGCGGCACAGTCAGCGCGCAACCGCCACATCAGTGCGCGTAATTCGATTCTTGCGCATCGCCGCGGTCTTCCGCTTTTGGACGGCCCTGGGCGTCGGACAGACGATACTTGGTGCGGCGGTCGCCCATCAAGTCGCGCAGGTCGCGGATGCTCATGCCCGTCACTTCGTGCATGCGGATCAGCAGCGAGGCGCCGACCGGCAAGCGGTGGTGGCGGATCTTGCTGATGACCGGTGGCGCCACTTCAAGCAGGCGCGACAGGGCTGCATCGTTCTTCAGCTGCATCTTGCTCAGCAGAATATCCAGCAGGTGGTTCGGGTTGTAACTCTCTTGCGATGCTAATGCATGATGTGCCATGATTTTTCCTCGTCTGGTGAATGTAGAAAATAATGCCGATACGAACTTAAGGCTGGCTTAGAGTGTTTAAATAAACGTCTTTTCAACTGATTCAGCCGTCCCCCGCCTTTTTCCTTATCGCACTGCCCGCACAGGACTCGCACAGCCACGCCCGGCCAACGTACGCAACTTGCCGCGTGAGTAAAAGCACTGCAACCCACCAAAATGAATTGCATATAAGACAATATACTAGTCCAAACACGCAGCATCTGCGCCTCGCGCAAACTTCCTGATTGTTAAATATCAATCAAGCTGCTGGTTGGCTTGGCAACGATGCTATTTCAACACATTAGGATGCCAGCGGGCGCACACAAGGCTTTGCAGCAACTTGTTACAAATCAATGGTGCTGTACAGCAATAAATGCTTTTCAGCATCGCCGTTCCGGGCGCCTTGTTCACACCGCAACCTTGCCGGCAAGATCAGCACGACATGGCCCGTGCCGGCGATTTACGCTAAACTATGGCCTGAACTTGCAGCGAGCCTGCCACCGGGCAGCCAGAGGCGCCCGGCCGGTCACCCACCGCGCCCAACCCTGAGCGGCCACCTGCGCCGCAGCATCCTGCCCACCCATCTTGTTTGCCGCCACATTTACCGATAAGCGCCCGACTCCATGCAGAAAAAAGTATTCATTAAAACCTTCGGCTGCCAGATGAACGAGTATGACTCGGACAAGATGGCCGACGTGCTGGGTGCCTCCGATGGCCTGGTGCGCACCGACACGCCGGAAGACGCCGACGTCATCCTGCTCAACACCTGCTCCGTGCGCGAAAAGGCGCAGGAAAAAGTGTTTTCCGACCTGGGCCGTCTGCGCGAGCTGAAACTGGCCAAGCCGCACCTCCTGATCGGCGTGGGCGGCTGCGTGGCCTCGCAGGAAGGCGACGCCATCGTCAAGCGCGCGCCGTATGTCGACATGGTGTTCGGCCCGCAAACCCTGCACCGCCTGCCGCAGATGATCGAACTGCGCCGCGCCAGCGGCGATGCGCAAGTGGACATCAGCTTCCCGGAAATCGAAAAGTTCGACCACATGCCGCCGGCCAAGGTGGAAGGCGCTTCGGCGTTCGTCTCCATCATGGAAGGCTGCAGCAAATATTGCAGCTACTGCGTCGTGCCCTACACGCGCGGCGAGGAAGTGTCGCGCCGCTTCGAGGACGTGCTGACGGAGGTGGCGGGCCTGGCCGCCCAGGGCGTCAAGGAAATCACCCTGCTGGGGCAAAATGTGAATGCCTACCGGGGTGCGATGGAAGGCGGCGAGATCGCCGACTTCGCCCTGCTGCTCGAATACGTGGCCGACATTCCCGGCATCGAACGCATGCGCTTCGTCACCAGCCACCCGAAGGAATTCACGCAGCGCCTGATCGACGCCTACGCGAAGATCCCGCAGCTGGTCGACCATCTGTACCTGCCGGCGCAGCACGGTTCCGACAAGATCCTCGGCGCCATGAAGCGCGGCTACACGGGCCTCGAATACAAGTCCATCATCCGCCGCATCCGCGCCGTGCGCCCGAACATGGCCATTTCGTCCGACTTCATCGTGGGCTTTCCTGGCGAGACCCAGGCCGATTTCGACGCCATGATGAAGCTGATCGCGGACGTGGGCTTCGACAACAGCTACAGCTTCATCTTCAGCAAGCGCCCCGGCACGCCGGCCGCCAGCCTGGAAGACGACACGCCGCACGACGTGAAACTGGCCCGGCTGCAGCAGCTGCAGGCGGCCATCGACGCCAATACGCGCAAATACAGCCTGGCCATGGTGGGCACGGTGCAAACCATCCTCGTCGAAGGCCGCTCCAAAAAGGATACAGACGATAGCGAACTGCAGGGCCGCACGGAAAACAACCGCGTGGTCAATTTCGACGCCGGCCCGGACGGTTTGCAATTGATCGGCCAGCTGGTCGACGTGCGCATCACCGAAAGCCATTCCTACACCCTGCGCGGCGAACTCGTCGCCAGCGCCCCCGCATTGAAAAGAGCCAGTTGAAAACCAAAGCCCCGATACAGCCGCATTACTTTATCCCCGAGCCGCTCGACAACACGCGCCTGGCGCATCTGTGCGGACCGCTCGATGAAAACCTGCGCCAGATTTCCGCCGCCCTCGACGTGACGATTTTCCGCCGCGGCGAGAAATTCATCGTCGGCGGCAGCAACGCCGAGCGCGCCGTGGAAATCCTCGAACAGTTCTACGCCATCGCCAACAAGGTCGTGCCGCTGGAAGAAGTCCAGCTGGCCCTGGTGGAACAGCGCGCGGGCCTGTCCGCCGCCTCGGAACACCACGCCAACGCGCCCATCAGCACCTTCGTCGAGCCGGACATCGCCAGCCCCGTGCTGAAAACGCGGCGCTCCGACCTGCGCGGACGCACGCCGCACCAGATCGCCTACCTGCGCGACATCCTCGAACACGACATCAGTTTCGGCGTGGGTCCGGCCGGCACGGGCAAGACCTATCTGGCCGTCGCCTGCGCCGTCGACGCGCTCGAGCGCGACGCCGTCAAGCGCATCATCCTGACGCGCCCCGCCGTCGAAGCGGGCGAACGCCTGGGCTTTTTGCCGGGCGACCTGGCGCAAAAGGTCGATCCCTACCTGCGCCCCCTGTACGACGCGCTGTACGATTTGCTGGGCTTTGACCGCACGCAGAAGCTGTTTGAAAAACAGGTGATCGAGATCGCCCCGCTGGCCTACATGCGCGGGCGCACCCTGAACCACGCGTTTGTCATCCTCGACGAGGCGCAAAACACCACCGTCGAACAGATGAAGATGTTTTTGACGCGCATCGGCTTTGGCAGCAAGGCCGTGGTGACGGGCGACGTGACGCAAGTCGACCTGCACAAGAGCCAGGCGAGCGGCCTGATCGACGCCGTGCACGTGCTCAAGGATGTGCGCGGCATCGGCTTCACGCAATTTAACAGCACCGACGTGGTGCGCCATCCGCTCGTCGCGCGCATCGTCGATGCCTATGAAACGGCGCAGGCCGCCAATGCCGACGCCGCCCACCTGCCCTCCTTATTGAAACCAGCTGCCGCCAAAAATGTCCGAAAAAAATAAACTGTCCTTGTCCGTGCAATACCCGGATGCCCGTCTGGAAACCCTGATCACGCGCCCGAAAGTGCGCCGCTGGGTCAAGGCGGCCCTGTTCGCCCCGGCCGAATTCACCATCCGCTTCGTCGACGCCGAGGAAGGCCGCAGCCTGAACCGCGACTACCGCGAAAAGGACTACGCCACCAACGTGCTGACATTCGCCTACAACGAAGGCGAAGAGTTGAATGACGACGAGCCGACGCGCGCCGACATCATCCTGTGCACGGACGTGCTGGAAAAGGAAGCGGCCGAGCAAAAGAAGAGCGTGGAAGAACACACGGCCCATCTGATCGTGCACGGCGTGCTGCATGCGCAGGGCTACGACCACATGGATGACGAGGAAGCGGCCGAGATGGAAGGGCTGGAGACGGAGATCCTGGCCAAACTCGGCATTGCCGATCCGTACGCGGACCCAAAATAGACCGCGCAGATTGGGGCGGTCGGTAGGTCAGGTAGGTCGGGTTAGCCCGCAGGGCGTAAGCCGACAACATCCGTCAACGTAACCGGAGCACCACAGTGTCAGATTACGCTGCGCTAATCTGACCTACGTCTGACCTGCGTACAAATAGCGCCAACGCACACACAAGGACACATGATGGGCACTTGGGCCACTGACGCCTTCGGCAACGACTACGCCATGGATTGGGCGCAGGATTTGCACGAATATAAAACCCTGGAACTGGTCGAGACAACGCTCGACAACGTCATCGACAGCCAGGAAGCGGAACTGGAAGCGCCGTTCGCCGCCGAGGCGCTGGCCGCGCTGGAAGTCATCGCGCGCCTGCTCGGCAAGCCGGGCGAGGACGACCCGGCCACGGCCGAGGTTGACGAATGGGTGGCCGCCTGCAGGAAGAAAGTCACGCCGCCGCTGCTGGAAAAGGCGCGCCTGGCCTTCGACAAGATCGCCGCCGAGACCTCGGAACTGCGCCAGCTGTGGCAGGACAGCGAGCATTTCGCCGACTGGCAGGCCGACGTGGCGCACTTGCGCATGCGCGTGCTGGGCCCGGAAGCGGCGTAAAAGATCGCGCAACGGCGCACTTCAACGTATTAAATTTGCATCAAAAGCGGGGAAATCCGGTATTCCCCCACTTTTGGTGTATCCTATATCCCTTCGCAACAACGGCTCACGCCTCCTATGCCCGAGCACCCTAGTGGCGTCAGAACTGACGTCAAGCCCCACCGGTCACTGTTTGAACGCCTGACCGCACTCATTTCCCCCGAGCCAGAGAACCGTGCAGAATTGCTCGAAGTTCTACACGATGCGCATGAACGCAAGCTGATCGACGCCGACGCCCTGTCGATGATCGAAGGCGTGTTCCAGGTGTCGGATCTCTGTGCGCGCGACATCATGATTCCCCGTTCGCAAATGGATGTCATCGACATCAGCAAGCCGATCGAGGAATGGATGCCGGAAGTCCTGTCCACCGCCCACTCGCGCTTCCCCGCGATCGAAGGCGAGCGCGACAAGGTCATCGGCATCCTGCTGGCGAAAGACTTGCTGCGCTATTACGCAGAAGAAACTTTCGACGTGCGCGACATGCTGCGCCCCGCCATCTTCATCCCCGAATCGAAACGCCTGAATGTGCTGCTGCGCGATTTCCGCGCCAACCACAATCACATGGCCATCGTCGTCGATGAATACAGCGGCGTCGCCGGCCTGATCACCATCGAAGACGTGCTGGAACAGATCGTCGGCGATATCGAGGACGAATACGACTTCGACGAAGCCGAAGACAATATCCTCTCGCTCAAGGAAGGCCAGTTCGGCCCCCGCTGGCGCGTCAAGGCGCTGACCGAGATCGAACAGTTCAACGAAGAAGTGGGCAGCCACCTGGTGGACGACGACGTCGACACCATCGGCGGCCTCGTGTCGAAGTACCTGGGCCGCATGGCGCACAAGGGCGACATCTTCGACCTGGGCAATTTGCGCTTCGAGGTGCTGCGCGCCGATGCGCGCCAGGTGCACGTGCTGCTCGTCGAGCGCCTGCCCAATGTGCCGGAACTGGAACTCTGACATGCGCGTGCTGTAAATGCGTTTCAGACGCGCCGCCCCCAACGCCCCCGCCAAACCGCCCCGCAGCACCTGGGCGCGCATGCTGACTGCCGCCGTCGCCGGCGCCGTCGCCGTGCTGGCGTTCGCCCCTTTCGGCTACTGGCCGCTGCAAATCCTCAGCCTGGGCGTGCTGTTCTACCAGGTGCTGCGCGCGGCGAACGTCAAGGCCGGCGCGCTGATCGGCTGGGCCTACGGCTTCGGCTGGTGCGCGGCCGGCACGCACTGGCTGTATATCTCGATGCACCGCTATGGCGACATGGCCGCGCCGATCGCCGCCATCGCCGTGGCCTTGCTGGCACTCTTGATGGCCATCTACGTGGCCTTGGCCATGGGCGCGGCCGCCTGGCTGCGCCAGCGCTGGGTGCTGTCCCTGCCCGCCATGACCTTGCTGGTGCTGCCCGCCACGTGGACCTTATTCGAATGGACGCGCGGCTGGCTGTTTACGGGTTTTCCGTGGCTGGCCACCGGCTACGCCCACAATGCCAGCCCGCTGGGCGGCTTTGCCCCCATCGTCGGATCGTACGGCCTGGGCTGGCTGGCGGCGCTGTCCGCCGGCGCCCTGCTGCTGCTAGTCCACCCCCTGCACCGCACGCGCTGGAGCGCGCTGGGCGGCGTCATCGCTCTGTACGCGGTCGGCGTTGGCTTGCAATACGTGAACTGGACCCACCCGGTCGGGCGCCCCATCACCGTGCGCCTGTTGCAGGGCAATGTGCCGCAGCAGCAGAAATTCGACCCCGGCTTCGTGCTGGGCGCCCTGCAGATGTACCAGAGCGCCATCACCAGCGCGCCAGCCGACCTGATCGCCACGCCGGAAACGGCCGTCACCGTGCTGCCGCACCAGCTGCCGCCCGGCTATCTCGATAGCCTGGCGACGTATGCGCAGCAGACGGGCAGCACGATTTTGGTCGGCATGCCCGTGCTCGACGAGCAGCAGCGCTTCTACAATGCGGCCCTGGGGATTTCCCCCAACGGCACGGGCGGTCCCTACTACCAGTACCGCAAGCACCATCTGGTGCCGTTCGGCGAATTCGTGCCGCCCGGCCTGCACTGGTTCGTCGCCATGATGGCCATCCCGCTGGGCGACATGGGCCGCGGCGCCGGGGTGCAGGCGCCGCTGCAGGTGCGCGACCAGCTGGTGCTGCCGAATATCTGCTACGAAGACTTGTTTGGCGAGGAAATCGCCGGCCAGCTGGCCAGCGCCCACCGCCACGGCAAGCAATCGGCGTCCGTGCTGCTCAATATCTCTAACCTGGCCTGGTTTGGCGACTCGATCGCCATCCCCCAGCATCTGCAGATTTCGCAGATGCGCAGCCTGGAAACGGGCCGCCCCATGCTGCGCTCGACGAACACGGGCGCCACCGCCGTCATCGACGGCAAGGGCGTCGTGCAAAGCCTGCTGCCGCCGGAACAGCAAGCCACGCTGGCGGCCAAGGTGCAGGGCATGGGCGGCATGACGCCATACATTCTGTATGGAAACAAACTGGTGCTGGCCCTGGCCGCGCTGGCCCTGCTGACGGCCTTCCTGCTGTCGCGCGCCGCGCGCCGTGCCCGCGTCGCGCAGCAATAAGCGGCCGATATTGCCCGAAGAGTCACAGTGGGCCCGTAAAAACCGCTAAAATTAGCAAAACCCCGGCCCGGACGCGCTTGTTAGCAGCGTGCGGGCTTCAAGCAAACCTTAACAAAGCGCAGCCTCCCGCGCGGCGAACTCATACGATGCTCACATTTCAACAAATTATCCTGACCTTGCAAACCTATTGGGACAAGCAAGGTTGCGCCCTGCTCCAGCCTTACGACATGGAAGTCGGCGCCGGCACCTTCCACACCGGCACCTTCCTGCGCGCGATCGGCCCGGAACCGTGGCGCGCCGCGTATGTGCAGCCGTCGCGCCGCCCGAAAGATGGCCGCTATGGCGAAAACCCGAACCGCATGCAGCACTACTACCAGTACCAGGTCGTGTTGAAGCCGGCGCCGGAAAACATCCTCGACCTGTATCTGGGTTCGCTGGCCGCGCTGGGCCTGGACTTGAAGCAGAATGACGTGCGCTTCGTCGAAGACGACTGGGAAAGCCCGACCCTGGGCGCCTGGGGCCTGGGCTGGGAAGTCTGGCTGAACGGCATGGAAGTGACCCAATTTACCTACTTCCAGCAAGTGGGCGGCCTCGATTGCAAGCCAGTGCTGGGCGAGATCACCTACGGCATCGAACGCCTTGCCATGTATCTGCAGGGCGTGGAAAACGTGTACGACCTGGTGTGGACCGAGTGGGAAGAAAACGGTATTACGAAAAAACTGACCTACGGCGACGTCTTCCACCAGAACGAGGTGGAGCAATCGACCTACAACTTCGAGCACGCGAATACGGACCTGCTGTTCGAACAGTTCGGCAACTACGAAGCGGAAGCGAAGCGCCTGATCGAACTGCAACTGACCCTGCCCGCCTACGAGAAGATCATGAAGGCCTCGCACAGCTTCAATATGCTCGACGCGCGCGGCGCCATCTCGGTGACGGAACGCGCCGCCTACATCGGCCGCGTGCGCACACTGTCGCGCCTGGTGGCCCAAGCGTACTACGACTCGCGCGAGCGCCTCGGTTTCCCGATGCTGCCCGCCGCAGACCAAGCCGCCGCCTAATTCGAGCCTCTACACCGCCGTACCTGACAAGAACACCATGAACCAAACACTGCTCATCGAACTGCTGACCGAAGAACTGCCGCCGAAAGCGCTGGCCAAACTGGGCGCCGCCTTCACTGCCGGCATCGTCAACGGCCTGAAAACGCGCGACTTCCTGGAAGCCGACAGCGTCGCCACCAGCTACGCCTCGCCGCGCCGTCTGGCCGTCTCCATCACCAACGTGCGCGAAGTCTCGCCCGATAAATCGATCCGCGAAAAAGTCCTGCCCGTCTCCGTGGCGCTGGACGCGAACGGCAATGGCACGCCGCCGCTGGCCAAGAAACTGGCCGCGCTGGGCTTCCCCGATCTGACGGTGGCCGAGCTGGAACGCGCCGCCGACGGCAAGGCGGAAAGCTTCTTCTACACCTACACGGCGCCGGGCAGCCAGCTCGCCACCGGCGCGCAGGCCGCATTGACGGAATCGGCCGCCAAGCTGCCGATTCCAAAACTGATGAGCTATCAGCGTCCGGACGGCACCACCGTGCAGTTCGTGCGCCCGGCCCACAGCCTGATCGCTCTGCATGGCATCAATATCCTGCCATTGACCCTGCTGGGTTTGAGCGCCGGCCGCACCACCCTGGGCCACCGCTTCCTCACCGACGGCGAACCGATCACCATCGCGCACGCGGAAAACTATGCGCCGTCGCTGATTCTCAACGCCAGCGTCATCGCCAGCAACGAGGAACGCAAGGAGCGCATCCGCGCCCAGCTGCTGGACAAGGCCGGCGCCGACCAGGTGCTGATGCCCGAAGCGCTGCTCGATGAAGTCACGGCCCTGGTCGAATGGCCGGTCGTGTATGAGTGCCACTTCGAGGAAGAATTCCTGGCCGTGCCGCAGGAATGCCTGATCCTCACCATGCAGACGAACCAGAAATATTTTGCGCTGACCGACAGCGAAGGCAAGCTGCGCTCGCGCTTTTTGATCGTCTCGAACATCGAGACGGACACGCCCGAGCACATCATCGGCGGCAACGAGCGCGTCGTGCGCCCGCGCCTGTCCGACGCCAAGTTCTTCTTCGAACAGGACAAGAAGAAGACCCTGGCATCGCGCCTGCCGCTGCTGGCCAACGTCGTCTACCACAACAAGCTGGGCACGCAAGCGGCCCGCACAGAGCGCGTCAAGTCGCTGGCCGGCGCCATCGCCGCCAAGCTGGGCTACGACGTGGCGCTGGCCGAACGGGGCGCCCTGCTGGCCAAGGCCGATCTGCTGACCGACATGGTGGGCGAATTCCCGGAACTGCAAGGCATCATGGGCACGTACTACGCGCGCCATGACGGCGAACCGGAAGAAGTGGCGCTGGCCGCCTCCGAACACTACCAGCCGCGCTTTGCCGGCGACAGCCTGCCATCGACCGCCACCGGCACCGCCGTGGCCCTGGCCGACAAGCTCGAAACCCTGGTCGGCATCTGGGCCATCGGCCTGGCGCCCACGGGCGACAAGGACCCGTTCGCGCTGCGCCGCCACGCCCTGGGCGTGCTGCGCATGCTGCTGGAAAAACGCTTGCCGCTGTCGATCCAGGGCTTGCTGTTTGACGCCGCCGCGCAGTTCGCATCGGTTCCCGGCTTCAAAGACCCGGTAGCGGATGTGACCACCTTCATGCTGGACCGCCTGCGCGGTATCCTGCGCGAGCGCGGTTTCTCGCCGAATGAAATCGAAGCCGTCGTGGCGCAGAACCCGGACCGCCTGGACGATATCGTGCAGCGCCTGGAAGCCGTGCAGGCGTTTGCCGCGCTGCCGGAAAGCGCCTCGCTGGCAGCGGCCAACAAGCGCATCACGAACATCCTGAAAAAGAACGAGGAAGCCGTGAGCCAGGTCGCCGCCGGCGGCGTCAACGTGGCGCTGCTGCAGGACGAGGCGGAGAAAAAACTGGCCGCCGCCGTCTCGCGCGTGCAGCCGGAAGTCGACGCGGCCTTTGCCAAGGGCGACTTCACCAGCACCCTGCAAACCCTGGCGCAGCTGCGCGATGACGTCGATGGCTTCTTCAACGACGTGATGGTGATGGCCGAGGATGTCGCCCTGCGCAACAACCGCCTGGCCTTGCTGTCGTCCTTGCACGGCATGATGAACCGCGTGGCCGACATTTCCAAGCTGGCGGCATAATGGGCACTCCGGCGCTGAAACTGATTATTCTCGACCGCGACGGCGTCATTAATCATGACTCGCCGGACTTCATCAAGTCGCCGGCCGAATGGCTGCCCATCCCCGGTTCGCTCGAAGCGATAGCCCGCCTGAACCAGGCCGGCTATCGCGTCGTCGTCGCCTCGAACCAGTCCGGCATCGCGCGCGAATACTTCGACATGACGGTGCTCAACGCGATCCACCAGAAGATGCACACCCTGGCGCAGCAGGTGGGCGCCGATATCGACGCCATCTTCTTTTGCCCGCATGCGGGCGCGGACAATTGCGACTGCCGCAAGCCGAAACCGGGCATGTTCCATGAAATCTCGCAGCGCTACAACACCAGCCTGCGAGGCGTGCCCACCGTCGGCGATTCGCTGCGCGACCTGCAGGCCGGCTTCATCAGCGGCTGCGTGCCCTACCTGGTCTTGACGGGCAAGGGCGAAAAAACCAACGAGACGGGTGGCCTGCCGCCCGGCACCCAGGTCTTCCCCGACCTGGCCGCCGTCGTGAACCACCTGCTCAAGGCGCCCGCCGCACCGGCGCCCACCGTGGCATTCAGTATCTAATCTTCGGAGAACCGCATTGCGTAATATTTCCCTGTTCCTGCGATCACTGCTGTTCATGATCATCATGATCGTGGCCACCATCGTCTGGGCCTGCGTGTGCTTTTTTGCCGCGCCATTGAGCTACAACAAGCGCTATTGGGTCACCTCGCGCTGGAATGTGTTTATCCTGTGGTGCGCCAAGGTCATTTGCGGCATCCGCTATGAAGTCAAGGGCGCCGAGAACTTCCCGGACGCGCCGGCCATCGTGCTGTCGAAGCACCAGTCGGCATGGGAAACCATCTTCTTGCTGCCAAGCCTGCCCCGTCCGCTCGTGTATGTGTTCAAGAAGGAGATCCTGTACATCCCCTTCTTCGGCTGGGCCATGGCGCTGCTGCGCATGATCCCCATCGACCGCAAGCAGGGCAAGCATGCGTTCAAGAGCGTGGTCGCACATGGCAAGCGCCGGCTGGCCGATGGCCAATGGATTATCATGTTCCCTGAAGGTACCCGCATTCCCGTGGGCCAGGCGGGCAAGTACAAGAGCGGCGGCACGCGTCTGGCCATCGCCACGGGCGCCGTGGTGGTGCCGATTGCGCACAATTCAGGCGAGTGCTGGCCCAAGCAGTCATTCCTCAAACGCCCGGGGCTGATCACCGTCTCGATAGGCAAACCGATTTCGCCGGAAGGGCAAACCCCGGACAGCATGATGCAACAGGTGGAAAATTGGATAGAATCAGAAATGCGCGTCATTTCGCCTCACGCCTACAACGCTGGCTAGACGGCATCAGCGCGGTCATCCAGGAGCCGACACTGCGCCAGCAGATGAAGACCATCAAGGTCGGCGACCAGCAACTGGATTTGTTCGCGCATGACGTCTCGACCAGCACGCCCCCGGCGGTGCGCCCCACGGCACCGCCAGCGCCGCCCGTGGCCCCACCGGTAGTGGCGCCAGCGCCGCCCATCGTTCGCCCTGCGCCGCTCCACGCGCCGTTCCATCGGCTTCATGATCGACGATAACGGCTTGCGCGTCACGGCACCCAAGCGCGTCACCTTGGCCGAAATCGACAACGCCATCCGCGCCAAGCAAGGCTGGATCGTCTCGAAGCTGCTGGAACGGGGAGAGCGCAAGGTGCAGCGCCAGCAGCGCCCGCCCGTGGCATGGGTCGATGGCGCCGTGCTGCCCTACCTCGGTGGCGAGATCACCTTGCGATTGCACCAGGCGCCGCGCCACCGCGCCAGCTTTCAGCGCGACACCAATGAGCTGCACGTGTGGGTCACGCCCACGGGCAGCGAGCAGCAATTGAAGGAAAAAGTGAAAGGCTGGTTCCAGCACGAGGCGCGCCAGCTGTTCGAAGTACGGCTGGACCTATATGCGGACAAGCTGGGCGTGCGCTACGATTCGCTGTCGCTGTCGTCGGCCGGCACGCGCTGGGGCAGCTGCACCATCGAGCGCAAGATCCGCCTGAACTGGCGCCTGATCCACTTCGCCCTGCCGCTGATCGATTACGTCGTGGCGCACGAACTGTCGCACCTGCTGGAAATGAACCACAGCCCCCGCTTCTGGGCCACCGTGGAATCGATCTATCCCGATTACGATGGGGCCAAGCAGGCGCTCAGAAAACGCTCGCAGGAGTTGCCGGTGCTGTTCGCGTAAACGATATTGTTGGCCACGACTGTCGGATTACGCGCCCTGCGCTAATCCGACCTACCTTCATCATGGCAGCAGTCGCGTAGGTCGGATTAGCGCTAGCGCGTAATCCGACAACATTCTTGGCCGCGCCGCCGTCACCGCAGCAGCGGTTGAATCGCCGCGATGGTGCGTGGCGTGGCGCCCCGGTGCTGGTTGGCAAAGGCCAGCGCCTTTTGACCCATCGACGATAAACGCGCGGTATCCTGCAGCAAGGCAGATGCCTGCGCCATCAGCGCATCGGCATCCGCCACCAGCGCGGCGCCGCCGGCGGCAATCGCCTGCTCGGTGACCAGCGCGAAATTGAAGGTGTGCGGGCCGATCAGCACGGGCTTGCCCAGGGCCGCCGGCTCGATCAGGTTTTGTCCGCCCAGCGGCAGCAGGCTGCCGCCGACGAATGCGCAATCGCAGGCCGCGTAGTACGCAAACATCTCGCCCATCGAGTCGCCCAGCAGCACCTGCGTGCCCGCCCCCACCACATCGTCCTGCGCCAGGCCGGACCTGCGCTGCACGGCCAGGCCGTGCGCCGCGATCAATTTTTCCACCTCGTCGAAGCGCTGCGGATGACGCGGCACGATCAGCAGCAGCGCATGCGCCGGCAAGCTGGCGCGGATATACGCATCGAGGATCAGCTGCTCTTCGCCTTCGCGCGTGCTGGCGCACAGCAGCACGGGGCGCGCACCGATGGCGCCGCGCAGCCAAGCCCCCGTCGCCAGGGCCGCCCCGGGCACGACGACGTCGAACTTGATGCTGCCCGTGACCACCACGTCCTGCACGCCCAGCTGGCGCACGCGATCGGCGTCGTCCTGCGTCTGCGCCGCCACCAGGGTGATGCCGTGCGCCGCATCTGCAATCAGCTTGCCCAGACGCTGCGCCTTGCCCAGCGAACGCTGCGACAAGCGCGCGTTGGCCAGCACCACGGGCACTTTGTAGCGAGTGCATTGGTGGATCAGATTCGGCCACACTTCCGTCTCCATCAGGATGCAGATGCGCGGGGCGAAATGGCGGATGAAACGGGCCGGCATGGCGCCCGTGTCGTAGGGCAGATAGCTTTGCACGAGGCGCGCGCCGTGTTTGGCGAACAGCGCCTTGCCCGTCGCGCGCCCCGTCGGCGTCATGTGCGTGAGGACGATGCGGCACCTGGGCCAGGCGGCCAGCAGCGCATCGATCAGCGGCTCGGCAGCGCGCGTCTCGCCGACGGAGACGGCGTGCAGCCAGATGGTGTCTGTAGCCGTTGTCGGCTGGCGGCCGTAAAAGCCCAGGCGCTCGCCCCAGTGCTGGCGGTAGCCGGGTTCCTGGCGTCCGCGCAGCCACAGCCGCGCCAGCACCAGGGGCAAGGCCAGCCACCAGGCAAGGGTATAAAGAAGTCGCATGGTTGTTTGATGTTGAAGTCAGGCGGTTGAAGTCAGGCGGGAGGATGTTCGGTCAGCAGGCGTTGTGCTGCGGCCAGCACTTCCGGCACGCCGGGCGGCGCACCCTTGTCGCCCAGGTTGATGATGTTCGGCGACCAGTTGCCTTCCGTTTTCCACAGCGGAGAATCAGCATAGATTTCCACCGTCGGGCGCACGAAGGCGGCCGCGATATGAGTCAGGCCCGTGTCGACGCCGATCACCAGCGCCGCGTGGCGCGCCAGCAGGGTGGCGTCGTCCATCGACAGCTTGGGCAGCACGCGCGCGTTCGGCAGACCGGCCGCCAGTTGTTCGGCTTCCGCCTTTTCCCTGGGCGAACCCCAGGGCAGCAAAATCGGCATCGGTGCCAAGGCACGGCCCAGGGCGATCCAGTTTTCCGGCGCCCATTTCTTGGCGTCGCGCGCCGTACCGTGGAAATACACGCAGTAGGGAGCTTCGCCCATCCAGTCCGGGCGCGGCTCGTTGCGCGAGACTTCCGGCAAGCCGAAATCGGCCGGCGTGTCGACCGTGTAGCCGAGTGCGGCGGCAGCGACCAGGCGGCCGCGCGCTACCGCATGCGTGCGCGGGTCGAGCGGAATGCTTTTGGTGTGGAACAGGCGCGAGATGCCTTCGTAGCCGGAGCCTTCGCTGCCGTTGGCCAGGCCGACCTTCTGTCCGCCCGGCGCCAGGCGCGCGGCGCCCATGATGATGCCCGTCTTGAGCAAGCCCTGGGTATCGAACACATAATCGTAGCGCGTCTGGCGCAGGCTGCGAAAGAAGGCGGCGATTTCCGCACGCGTCTCTTTCTTGCCCAGGCTCTTGCGCCAGCGCCGCAGCGCGAACGGGAAAATGGTATTGACACGCGCGTTCAGGCGCACCAGGCTGGTGTAGCCCTCTTCAACCACCCAGTCGATGGTCGCATTCGGGAAATGGCGGGCGATGTCTGCCACCATCGGCAGGTTATGCAGCACGTCGCCCAGCGAGGACACGCGCACCAGCAGGATTTTCAAGGGCGCCTGTGCGCCAGGTTGAGCGGCCATGCTGTCAGAACGGCAGCACGGCGTCAGGCTTGGCGGCCAGGATCACGCTCTTGAACTGTCCCTGGATGCGCGCCAGAGCTGCCGGCGTTTCCGCTTCGAAGCGCATGACGATCACTGGCGTGGTGTTCGACGAGCGGGCCAGGCCGAAGCCGTCCGCGTATTCCACGCGCAAGCCGTCGATGGTGATGATCTGTTCATTGCCGGGGAAGACGGCGTCGCGGCGCAGCACGTCCATCAGCGCGACGTTCTCGCCCTCCTTCAGTTCCAGGTGCAGTTCCGGCGTGCTGTCGGACTGCGGCAGGGAATTCAGCAAAGCCGACGGATCCGCTTCGCGCGTGAGGATTTCCAGCAGGCGCGCGGCCGAATACAGGCCGTCGTCGAAACCGTACCAGCGGTCCTTGAAGAAGATATGGCCGCTCATTTCGCCGCCCAGCGGCGCACCCGTCTCGCGCAGCTTGGCTTTCACCAGCGAGTGGCCCGTCTTGTACATCAGCGGCACGCCGCCATGCTTGCTGATCCACGGCGCCAGGTGGCGCGTGCATTTCACGTCGTACAGGATCTGCGCGCCCGGATGGCGCGTCAGCACGTCGGCGGCGAACAGCATCATCTGGCGGTCAGGGTAGATGATCTGGCCATCCTTGGTGACCACGCCCAGGCGGTCGCCGTCGCCGTCGAAGGCGATGCCGATTTCGGCATCCGTCTCGGCCAGGCAGCGGATCAGGTCTTGCAGGTTTTCCGGATGCGCCGGATCCGGATGGTGGTTCGGGAAGTTGCCATCGACTTCGCAGAATAGTTCGATGACTTCGCAGCCCATGCCGCGGAACAGGTCGCCCGCGAATGCGCCGGCCACGCCATTGCCGCAGTCGACGGCGATCTTGATCGGGCGCGCCAGCTTGACGTCGCCCAGGATGCGCGCCAGGTAGGCCGTGCGGATATCGTGCGTGGCATAGGAGCCCGGCTTGGCACTGGCGCTGCCGTCGTGCGCGACGATGCTGTGGTACAGCGCCTGGATCGCTTCGCCGTGGATCGCTTCACCGGCCAGCACCATCTTGAAGCCGTTGTAGTCGGGCGGATTGTGGCTGCCCGTGACCATGATGCCGGAGCGCGTGTCGAGCACATTCGTGCCGAAGTAGACCATCGGCGTGGCCACCACGCCCAGGTCGATCACGTCGACGCCCGCCGCTTGCAAGCCCTGCGCCAGCGCCGCCGTCAATTCCGGTCCCGACAGACGGCCATCGCGGCCGATCACGACCCGCTGCTCGCCCTTGGCCAGGGCGGCCTGGCCAAATGCCTGACCGATCTTGTGGGCCACGCCGGCATCGAGGGTTTTAGCGATGATGCCGCGAATATCGTAGGCCTTGAAGATCGTTCTGGACAATGGGAGCATGGTGTGGCCGGTATAAGTAGGGTCAATAAGGTGCCTGGCAAGGTGCAGCGCGCGGCTGGCGGCTTGCCACTACGCCAAGAGTATACCGAATTATACGCGCAGCAGATCGATCGACTTGCCCGATTCCACCCACTGCCTGACCCACAGCGGCTGACGGCCACGGCCTGTCCATTGCTCGGTCGCATTCTCAGGATGGCGGTAACGCACCGCGACTTTGCCCGTGCGCGGGTGCAAGCCATCGAGTATCAGCTGTTTCAGCGGAATGCCGGCTTGCTGCGCGATGGCCATGATCTGTTCGCGCGCCTTGTTCAAGTCTTCGCGCTCGCGGCTGTTCAACTCCTGCTTGACATTATCTTCCAGTTTGCGCAATTCCAGCATCGTCATCGTAGACAGATCCATTGGTACATCCTTTATATTCATTTAAATAATAAAATCACGTGGAATATACTACATTGCATAAATATCTGTGCACCAACGCATAATCCATCATCAATTGAATCACGGCCCTCGATTTATTTGGCGGGCCAACATTAAGATTAAATGAAGAATATACCGGAAGCCCGCATGAAAAATGAATAACCATGAATTAAATGGCATTCCCGCGTGCCTGAACGGCATGCCAGCGGATTATTATTCCTATACGGCAGCGTGATACGGCAGCGTGACATACCGCTGAATCAAATTCCCATGCGGCATAATCGGCGCCCGCGTTTTTCTTCCCGCCGGCCATGCGCGCAATCGCGCACCTGCCAGAAATGCCCCAACGCCAAAGGGCGGGCATGCTTATAATGCAGGCGCGTAGTTCACTTCACCCCGGCACATATGAAAACTTACTTTATCGGCGATCTGCAAGGCTGTCATGCACAAACCGTCGAATTGATCGAACGGATCCAGGCGGCAGCGGGCGGTCCGTACCGCCTGCTGTTCGCGGGCGACTTGATCAATCGCGGCCCGGCCTCGCTGGCCACCCTGCGCCACGTGCACGCCCTGGCGCAGCAAGGCCTGGCCGACAGCGTCCTGGGCAACCATGACTTGCACTTGCTGGCCGTGGCCAACGGCATCCGGCCCGAGCATGCGTCCGACACCCTCGCCGACATCCTCGATGCACCCGACCGCGAGGAGTTGATCGACTGGCTGCGCCAGCGGCCACTGGCACTGGAACACGATGGCCATGTGCTCGTGCATGCAGGCTTGCTGCCGCAATGGAGCGCGGCCCAGGCCCTGTCCCTGAGCGAGGAGGTGTCCGCCATGCTGCGCAGCGACGATTGGGTGGCGTTCCTGCGCACCATGTACGGCAACGAGCCGGCCGCCTGGCGCGACGACCTGCAGGGCGCCGACCGGCTGCGCTGCATCGTCAACGCCATGACGCGGCTGCGCTTTTGCACGCCGGACGGTGTAATGGATTTCAAGATGAAGGAAAGCGGCAGCCCGCCGCCAGGCTCCGGCCTGCTGCCCTGGTTCGACGTGCCGGGCCGGCGCAGCGCCGGCGACACCATCGTCTTCGGCCACTGGTCGGCGCTGGGACTGCTACTAAGGCCGCACCTGATCGGACTCGATAGCGGCTGCGTGTGGGGCGGGAAACTGTCGGCCGTGTGCCTGGAGGACCGCTCGCTGCTGCAAGTCGACTGCCCCGCGTTCCAGCAGCATAGCGGCAAGCAGTAATCACCAAGCTTGGCGCGCATATGCTTAGTCGAAATCGGTCGTTGGCCTTGCCGCGTCTGGCCCGTATGATGGCGCTTTTGCCTTTGCGATCCCATGCATCCTGATACCGACAGACTGGCGCGCTGGCTGCTCGGCAGCCTGGAACTCGACACCGCCGTCCTGCATGTGGGCCAGTACTGCGGCCGCTGGCGCGCTTCCACGGCGGGGCGGGAACTGGGCAGCTTTCACCTGGTGCTCGATGGCCATTGCTACTTGCACCTCGACGGCGCGGCGCCCATTGCGCTCGGCCCGCGCGACGGCGTCTTCCTGCTGCGCGACTTGCCGCACTTCCTCAGTCCCCACAGCGATCCGCTGCAGGCGGTGAGCGCGCAAGCGATGCTGCCGCTGCAAACGCCCACGCAGCAGCCGGCGACGGCGCTGGCCTGCGGCTTCTTTCAATTTCGCGGCGCCCTCTCCGCGCTGATCGTCGACTCGTTCCCGCCGTATCTGCTGATACGCGGCGACGCGCCCGCCTTCAGCGCCGCCGCCGCGCTGTTCGACCTGATCCTCGCCGAAGCAGGCGGCGATCCGGAGCAACCGTCGCCGCTCATCGCGCGCCTGGTCGAGCTGCTGTTCTTTTACCTGATCCGCCATGTGGCGCAGGGCGAGCAGGTGGCGGCCGGCCTGCTGTCGCTGCTGCACCAGCCCGCATTTTCGCCATTGCTCGAACGCATGCTCGACGCCCCTGCCGACGACTGGTCGATCGAGAACATGGCCAAGGCAGCGTGCATGTCGCGCGCCAGCTTCTGCAAGCATTTCGCCAGCGCCAGCGGCCACTCGCCGGCCCAGTTCCTGCTCCTGCTGCGCATGAAGATCGCCGCGCGGCGTCTGCACGACGGCGTCTCCGTCGAACGCGCCGCCGAACTGGTGGGCTACCGCTCGCACGCCGCCTTTACGCGCGCCTTCAAGCGGGTCACGGGCGAGCAGCCGGGCGCCTACCGGCGCGACCAGCGATTGCGCCAGCTGGCCAGCTAAGAGCCTGCCGGAATCAAGGATCACACAATCGCAGACGAACGAGCACAAAAGGACGACGCTGACGTCTGTTGCGTGCACGGCATGGCCGATATAATGACCGGGTGACTTACTAACTTAGCAAGGTACCCCATGTCCCGTCTGACGCTGCACACTCTCGATACCGCCCCGGCCGACAGCCGCCCCTTCGTGGAAAAGGCCATCGCCAACAATGGCTTCCTGCCCAATCTGATCGGCGTGCTGGCCAATGCCCCGCTGGCACTGGAAACCTATCTGACCGTCTCCGGCATCAATGCGCGCGCCAGCCTGACCCTGATGGAGCGCGAAGTGGTGCAGATCACGGCCGCGCGCATCCATGGCTGCGATTTCTGCATCGCCGGCCATAGCGCCATCTCGCTGAAAAAAGCGGGCCAGACACCGGACACGGTGCGCGCCCTGCAGCACGGCCAGCCGACGGGCGATACGAAGCTCGACGCCGTCGCCGCCTTCGCCACGGCCGTCATCGCCACGCGCGGCGCCGTCAGCGACGCCGAATATCAAGCCTTCCTGGCCGCCGGCTACAACGAACAGCAGGCGCTCGAAGTCGTGCTGGGCATCAGCCTGGCCACCCTGTGCAATTTCTCCAACAGCCTGGCCGGCACGCCCGTCAATCCGCAATTGACGCCCTACCTGCCTGGCGCCGTCTGACATGGCGAACCTCACTCACTGGCTGCACATGCATGCCGACCAGCTCGACCAATCGCCGGAGCTGGCTGAAACCGTATTGCCGGCATTGGCCGGCGACAAGCTGCTGGCCATCGGCGTACCGCAGGAACACGGCGGCGCGGGCGGCGACGTGCGCGACGCCATCGACGCCATCGCCAAGGTGGCCGGGCAATCGGTGACGGCAGCCTTTGTCTTCTGGGGCCAGCGCTGCTTTATCGAATTCCTGCTGCAAAGCGAGAACCGCGCACTGGCCGAGCGCCGTTTGCCCGGCCTGCTGGCCGGCACGCAGGCAGGCGCCAGCGGTCTGTCGAACGCGATGAAATTCTTGTCCGGCATCGAGCAGCTGCAAATCACGGGCGCGCGCCACGATGACGGCTTGCTCGTCAACGGCGGCCTGGCCTGGGTGACCAACTTGCGCAAGGCCGGCTTTGTCGCGGCAGCCGCCGTGGCGCCCGACGACGGCGCGCCGCCCGTCATCGTCGCCTTCGACAGCGGCACGGCGGGCGTCAAGCGCAGCGATGACCTGGACCTGATTGCCCTGCGCGGCAGCAATACGGCTTCCGTCAAGCTGGCGCAGGTGCACATCCCCGCCGCGGACATCATCAGCGACAACGCGCCGGCCTGGCTGCCGCAGGTGCGCCCATCGTTCCTCGGCATGCAGTGCGGCCTGTCGATCGGCCTGGCGCGCGCCAGCCTGGCAAAGGCGGCGCAAATCTCGGCCGGCTCGCGCAACCAGCTCACGCCACGCATCGAAGCGCTGCAAGCGACACTGGAAAGCGCCGTCGCCACCTTGCTGGCCGGCGTGCACGACGGCCGCTTCAAGACGCAGGCGCCGGCCATGTTCCGCCTGCGCATACAGCTGGCCGACGTGCTGCAGCAGGCGCTGATGCTGGAGCTGCAAGCCATGGGCGGGCGCGCCTACCTGAACGCCGAACAGCAGGGCTTTGCCCGCCGCTGGCGCGAATCGTCGTTCATCCCCATCGTCACCCCCAGCCTGACGCAGTTGCAATCGGCCTTGCAGCTGTTCGACAGCCAGCAGGCGGCAGCGGGAGCCCCGGCATGAGCGTTGCTGATTGGGCCTTGCAGGCGCAGGACCTGAGCTTTTCCTATGCGGGCAGCACGCCCGTGTTCCAGCACGTCTCGCTGGGTGTGCGCAAGCGCGAGATCGTCTGCCTGCTGGGCGGCAGCGGCTGCGGCAAATCGAGCCTGCTGCGCGTGCTGGCCGGCCTGCAGCCGCCATCGACGGGCGCCATTCAATTCCTCGATGCGCCCATGCGCGAACCGGACCCGCGCAGCGCCCTCGTGTTCCAGCAGGCGAGCCTTTTGCCCTGGCTGAACGTCACGGGCAACGCGGGCTTCGGCCTGGACTTCAAGCACCAGCCGCAGCTCACGCGCGCAGCGCACGAGGCGCGCGTGGCGCAAGCCATCGAAGCCGTCGGTTTAAAGGGGCGCGAAAAACTGTATCCGTCCGCGCTGTCGGGCGGCATGGCGCAGCGCGTGGCGCTGGCCCGCGCGCTGGCGCGCGAACCGGAACTGCTGTTCGCCGACGAACCGTTTTCCGCCCTCGACGCCATCACCCGCGCCGAGATGCAGTCGCTGCTGGTCGACGTGGTGCACCGCTGGCACACGGCCGTGCTGCTGGTCACGCACGACATCGACGAAGCCATCCTCGTCGCCGACCGCATCCTGCTCATGGGCGGCAAGCCGGGCAACATCGTGCGCGAATGGCCCGTCGCCATCGACCAGCCGCGCATCGGCCACAGCGCCGACGTGATCGCCCTCAAGATGGACATCCTCGACGCCCTGCAGGCGCTGCAACAGCAAGATCAGGCCCACGCCGCCCACTAATGCACTTTACTGGAACCTTCATGTCCCTCCCACACGATAACAAACCCCTGCATATCTGCGCCTCCTCCGATTGCGACTGCGGCCTGACGCGGCGCGACTTCCTGCGCATGTCGGCCCTGGCCACGGCCAGCGTCGCCTCGCCCCTGCTGTTCGCAGGCGACGCCATGGCCCAGCAAGGCCCGAAAGGCGATGACCAGCCCGTAAAAATCGGCTACCTGCCGATCACCGACGCCACCCCGCTGCTCGTGGCCCACGCCCGCAAGCTGTTCGAAGCGGAAGGCTTGCAGGCGGAAACGCCGCGCCTGTTCCGCAGCTGGGCGCAGATCATCGAAGCGTTCGTCGCCGGCCAGGTCAACGTCATCCACCTGCTGTCGCCGGCCACCCTGTGGGTGCGCTACGGCGCCAAGTTCCCCGCGAAAGTCGTCGCCTGGAACCACGTCAACGGCTCCGCGCTGACGGTGGCCAACGAGATCAACAAGGTCTCCGACCTGGGCGGACGCACGGTCGCCATCCCATTCTGGTACTCGATCCACAACATCCTGCTGCAGCAGATCCTGTCCTCGAATGGCCTGACGCCGGTCACGCGCGCGCGCAACGCGGCCATCAAGCCGAATGAAGTCAATCTGATCGTGCTGGCGCCGGCCGAAATGGTCTCGGCCCTGGCCAGCAAGTCGATTGCCGGCTACATCGTGGCCGAGCCGTTCAACGCGGCGGCGGAAAACGCCGGCATCGGCAAGATCCTGCGCTTCTCGGGCGACGTGTGGAAAAACCATGCGTGCTGCGTCACCTTCCTGTCCGAGCGCGACATCAACACGCGCCCAGAATGGGCGCAAAAGGTCACCAACGCCATCGTCAAGGCGCAGTTGTGGACGCGTTCGAACCAGGTCGATACGGCCAAGCTGCTGTCGAACGTGGGCGAGCACCGCTACACGCCCCATCCGCTGCAGGTGCTGACGAAGGTGCTGGCCACCACCGATTACGCCGCCTATGAAAAGCAGGGCCTGATCGTGCACAAGAACTGGCAGCAGCGCCGCATCGACTTCCAGCCGTATCCATTCGCCTCGTACACGGAAGAACTGGTGCGCGCCATCGGCCGCACCAAGGTCGAGGGCGATACGCGCTTCCTGGCCAACCTCGATCCGAAGTTCGCCGCGCGCGACCTGGTCGATGACCGTTTCGTGCGCAAGGCCATCACGGCAGTCGGCGGCCCGGCCGCCTTCGGCTTGCCGGCCAACCTGCTGCGCAGCGAAACCGTGGCGGTCTGACGATGGCAAGCAAGTTGTTCACGAAGTTCGGCCTGCCCCTGGTGGGGCTGGCCTGTGCCTTGCTGTTGTGGTCCGTGGGCGTGACGGCGCTGGAGAAATCCACGCCGATCGCCACCGCCTTCGCGCCCTTGCCCACAGCGCTGGCGTTCAGGGAAATGCTCGGTGGTCCGGATATCTGGCTGCACGTGGTATTGAGTCTGCAAAGGGTGGCCGTGGGCCTGGGGCTGGCGATCGTCATCGGCGTGCCGCTGGGCGTGCTGGTGGCCATGTCGAAGAGCTTTTCCGGCGCGGCCATGCCGCTGTTCCAGCTGCTGCGCATGATTTCGCCGCTGTCATGGATGCCGATCGCCGTGATGGTGCTCGGCGTCGGCGACGCGCCCGTATACTTCCTGCTGGCGTTTGCGGCCGTCTGGCCGATTTTGCTCAATACGGCGGCCGGCGTGGCGCGGCTCGACCCGAACTGGCTGCTGCTGGCGCGCAGCCTGTCGGCCACGCGCAGCGAGATCGTCTTCAAGGTGATTTTGCCGGGCATCACGGCCGATATCCTGACGGGCGTGCGGCTGGCCATCGGCATCATCTGGATCGTGCTGGTGCCTGCGGAAATGCTGGGCGTATCGGCCGGCCTCGGCTACTTCATCCTCGACACGCGCGACCGCCTCGCGTATTCGGAGCTGATGGCCGCCATCGTGCTGATCGGGATGTTAGGTTTCATCCTCGACTACCTGGCCCGCGCCGCGCATGCGCGCTGGCTGCACGTCAAAAACTAGGCCGCCTTTTCCAGCGGCAGCGCAGCGGCCACGGCCGCCTGCGTTGCCGCCGCCAGGTCGCGCCGATGCGCGTCCTGCGTCGCCACTGGCGCCAGGCAGGTCAGGCGCGCCGTGATCGGCGGGCCGCTCAGGATCGCCACCATGCTTTGCGCAAAGCTCATGTCGCCGATGAAGTCGACGGCGTGGTGCAGCGCCCCCTTGTCATCCACATACACGAGCGCGAACGGCTGCACCGGCACTTGCGCGTCGATGGCCGCCTCGAACAGGTTGGCGTGAAACGGCAGGATCTGCCCTTGCGCGGCGGTCGTGCCTTCGGGGAAGAACGCGATGCGCTCGCCCGCCGTCAATTTGTCCACCAGGCCCTGGAAGATCAGGCGCAGGTCGCGCTTGCTGCCGCGCGAAATGAAGATGGTGCCGGCGCGTCCCGCCAGCCAGCCCAGGATCGGCCAGGCACGGATTTCCGCCTTGGCGACGAAACGGCAGGGGTGGACGGCATTGATGACGAAGATGTCGAGCCACGAGACGTGGTTCGCCACCACCATCGCATGGTCAAGGGCCGGCACGCTGTCTGCCGGCTGCGCCACATGCACGCCGCAGATGTCGAGCAGCTGCGTCGACCAGCGGCGGATACGCCGGTTGCGCCCTTCCAGGTCCAGCCAGGGAAAAAGCACGGCGCTCTTGGCCATGCCGCAGCTCAGGTGAATGGCGATGCGCGCGAGGCGGTAGGTAAGCAGAAGTTTCAAATGACACCAAGGTTGGAAGCAAAGCCATGCAGCCGCGTAGGTCGGCTTGGCAGCGCCCGCGAGGCGCTGCGTAAGCCGACAGGAGCCGCCATGGACTTGTCGGATTACGCGTACCGCTAATCCGACCTACGGCTCCGATACAAAAAATTAGCGCTGAAACGCCACGCGTCCGGCAACGATGGTCGCCTTGACGATGCCGCTCAGCTCATAGCCGAGGAAAGGCGTGTGCTTGCCCTGGCTGGCCAGCGACGCCGACGACACGGTCCAGCGCGCGGCGGGATCGAAGACGCAGATGTCGGCCGCTTCGCCCACGGCCAGGCTGCCGGCCGGGATGCCGGCGACACGCGCCGCATCGGACGTGACCTTGGCCACGGCGCGCGCCAGCGGACGCTCGCCCGCTTGCGGCTGGCCCAGCGCGTAGTCGTCGGCCCATTTCAGGGCCAGCGACAGCAGCAGTTCCAGGCCCGTGGCGCCGGGCGACGCTTCGCCGAACGGCAGCAGTTTTTCATCGTCATCGACGGGCGTGTGGTCCGAGCACATGGCGTCGACCGTGCCGTCGAGCAGGCCGGCGCGGATCGCATCGCGGTCGCGCTGGCTGCGGAACGGCGGCGTGACGCGCGCGTTCGGATCGAAGAAACCGATGTCGGCATCCGTCAGGTGCACATGGTGCACGCCCACGTCGCAGGTGACGGGCAAGCCTTCGGCCTTGGCGGCGCGGATCAGTTCCAGGCCCGCCGCCGACGAGATGCGGCACAGGTGCACGCGCGCGCGGCTGGCGCGCATCAATTCGAAAATCGTGTGCAGGGCGATGGTTTCGGACATCACGGGCACGCCGGACAAGCCAAGGCGCGACGCCAGCGGGCCGCTGTGGGCGATGCCGCCACGGCCGATGTGCGGGTCTTGCGGACGCAGCCAGACCGTGTAGCCAAAGGTGTTCGCATACTGCATGGCGCGCAGCAGCACGGTGGTGTCCTCGATCGGCTCTTCCGCCTGCGCGAAGCCGATGCAGCCCGCTTCCGTCAATTCCGCCATTTCCGTCAGCGACTTGCCCTTCAAGCCCATGGTCAGCGCGCCCAGCGGGTGCACGTGGGCCTTGTTTTGCGTCTTGGCGCGGTATTTCAGCATTTCCACCAGGCCCGGCTCATCGAGCACGGGGTCGGTGTCGGGCGGGCAGACCAGGCTCGTGACGCCGCCCTGCAGGGCAGCCTGCAGTTCCGATTCCAGGGTCGCCTTGTATTCGTAGCCCGGCTCGCGCAGGCGCGCGGACAGGTCGACCAGGCCGGGGGAAACCACCAGGCCGGCCGCGTCAAAGGTGGTGTCGGCCTTGAAGCCGGCCGGGGCGCTGCCCACGGCCAGCACTTTGCCGTCGGCGATAAACAGGTCTTGCAAGCCATCGATGCCGTTGGCAGGGTCGATCAGGTGGCCGTTCTTGATATGTAGTGTCGTCATGCTCGCTTACTCGTCCTTGGGCTATCAGCCCTGATTACCAGCCAAAATACTCATTACCGCCATGCGCACGGCGATACCGAAGGTCACCTGCGGCAGGATCACTGCCTGCGGACCGTCGGCCACGGCCGAATCGATTTCCACGCCGCGGTTCATCGGCCCCGGATGCATGACGATGGCGTCCGGCTTCGCCAGCGCCAGGCGTTCGGGCGTGAGGCCATAGCTCTTGAAGTATTCCTGCGCCGACGGCAGCAGCGCGCCGCTCATGCGCTCATTCTGCAGGCGCAGCATGATGATCACGTCCACGCCCTTGAGGCCTTCATCCATGTTGGTGAAGGTGCGCACGCCCATCTGTTCCAGGCCGCCCGGCAGCAGGGTATGCGGGCCGATGGCGCGCACTTCCGGCACGCCCAGGGTGGTCAGCGCATGGATGTCGGAACGGGCCACGCGGCTGTGCAAAATGTCGCCCACGATGGCCACCGTCAGGTTCGTGAAATCCTTCTTGTAATGGCGGATCGTGTACATGTCGAGCAAGCCCTGGGTCGGGTGCGCGTGGCGTCCGTCGCCCGCGTTGACCACATGGACGTGCGGCTGCTTGGTGTCGATCAGGTGCTTGGCGATCAGGTAGGGCGCGCCCGACTGCGCGTGGCGCACGACGAACATGTCGGCATGCATGGCCGACAGGTTGTCGATGGTGTCGAGCAGCGACTCGCCCTTGCTGGCCGACGAGGCCTGGATGTTCAGGTTGATGACGTCGGCCGACAGGCGCTTCGAGGCGATTTCGAAGGTGGTGCGGGTACGCGTGGAGTTTTCAAAGAACAGGTTGAAAACGCTCTTGCCGCGCATCAGCGGCACCTTTTTCACGTCGCGGTCGGAAATGCCGACGAACGAGGAAGCGGTGTCGAGGATGTGGTTGACGATAGACTTCGGCAAGCCTTCGATCGTCAGCAGATGTTGCAGTTCGCCGTGTTTATTCAGTTGCGGATTAAGCATGGTTGTTATCTATGGTGAGCGTGAATTTTCCATCGTCGGCTTGCTTCAGGACCAGGGCCTGGCCCGGCGGCACGGCAGTGAAGGCGGCCACGAAATCGGCGGCCACCGGCAGCTGGCGTTCGCCGCGGTCGACCAGGGCGGCCAGCATGATCTTGGCCGGGCGGCCATAGTCGAACAATTCGTTGATGGCCGCGCGCGTGGTGCGGCCCGTGTACAGCACGTCGTCGACCAGCAGGATGGTGGCGCCGGCCACGTCGAAGCTGATTTGCGTCGGCTTGACGTCCGCATGCAAGCCCTTCTGGGCAAAGTCGTCGCGGTAGAAGGACACGTCGAGCACGCCCAGGCGGTCGAGCAGATTCAGATCGCGCGCCAGGCGTTCAGCCAGCCAGGCGCCGCCCGAATGGATGCCGACGATGGCCACGTTGGGGATGCCCGCCAGGCCGCTTCGCACCTGCTGCAGCAAATCTGCATACAGGGCCTCGGCGTCGAGTTGGGAAGGATTCGCAGGATGCGGCATAGAGTTCTTAATCATTCAGGGAGGGAGTCTAGGGTCAGATTAATAATTCGCGTCGAAATACTGTTGCAGGATGATGGCGGCGGCGCGGTCATCGATGACTTCGCCGCGCTTGGCGGCGATCACGGCCGAGGAATAGCGCTCGTCGACCAGTTCCACGGGCAGGTTGAAGCGGCCATGCACCTGGTTGGCGAAACGGCGGCAGCGCGCGCTCATCTCGTGTTCCGTGCCATCGGGGTGGCTGGGCAAGCCCACCACGATGCGGCTGGCGCCCCACTCCCTGATCAGGCTATCGATGGCGGCGAACTTCGGCTCGTTCGCCGTGGCCGTGATCACGCTGAGCGGCTTGGCCTGGCAAATCATGCTATTGCCGATGGCCACGCCAATGCGTTTCAAGCCGAAATCGAAGGCAAGGATGGTGTCGATGGCGTTACCGCTCATGCGTGGCCAGCCTCGCTCGCCAGCATGAGGGGATCGATACCGAGCAATTTGATGGCCGCCACGTAGCGCTGTTCGATGGGGAAATCGAACAGAATATCGGCCGAGGCGCCTACCGTCAGCCAGCCGTTGCGGCCGATCTCGTCTTCCAGCTGGCCCGGGCTCCAGCCCGAGTAGCCGATCGAGACGAGCATGCGCTCGGGGCCATCGCCCTTGGCGACGGCTTCGAGCACGTCGATCGAGGTGGTAAACGCCACTTCATCGGTCACCGTCAGCGACGAGGAATAGCGCGCGCCCGGCGTGTGCAGCACGAAGCCGCGGTCATCCTGCACGGGGCCGCCGAACATGATCGGCTCGTTGATGATGGGCGTGTCGCTGCCAGCCTCGAGTTTCAGGTCGATGCGGTCGAACAGCACTTCCATGGTCATGTCGGTGGGTTTGTTGATGACGACGCCCAGCACGCCGTTTTCATTGTGTTCACACACGTACACGACCGTGCCGCCGAAGATCGGATCTTGCATGGCCGGCATCGCAATCAGGAAATGGTTCGCCAGATTCAGGGTGGAGGAACCGGTCGCGGCCGGCTCTCCCACACCCTGCATCAGACGATGTCCTGGTAGAGTCTGGTCGATTTTACTCTTTTTCATACGCGATGCTCTCTCTGTGGGCTTGCTGGCAAGTCTCGCTTACCCCGCTATCGTACGCCCGGCGCAAGCGGCCGCACATTTTGGGCGGCGCGCACCGTGGTGCCAGGCGTTATTCTTGTTATGTTATAAATTAATGATCAATTCGCTATGCCTGCAGGCGCATTTCAATGCCAATTGTAAAATTGATTGCAAAATCGCTGTCGCACATAAAGTGCCGCGAACATACCTGCTAGTTTACACTGAATTGCCGCCGCAGCGACGCCGAAGGCGCGACGCGAGCGGCCATAAAGCCCTGTTGACGGCAAAAAATCGCCTATCTTTGACCTTAAACACGCGAAATAATGACAATTAAGACTTCCCTGGTGTGGTTCCGCCGCGATCTGCGCGCGTTTGACCATGCTGCACTGCATCACGCCCTGCGTCAAAGCCAGGCCGTGCATTGCGTCTTCGTATACGACACCGCCATCCTGGCAGCCCTGCCGCGCCGCGACCGGCGGATCGACTTCATCCATGCCAGCGTGGCCGAGCTGGCCGCCGAGCTGCGCCAGCTGGGCGGCGACCTGATCGTGCTGCACGCGGCCGCGGCCGAGGCGATTCCGCGCCTGGCCGCCGAATTGAACGCCGACGCCGTCTTTGCCAACCACGACTACGAACCGCAGGCGATCGCCCGCGACGCCACGGTGGCCGCCGCGCTCACGCACGACGCGCGCCTGTGGTTCAGCTTCAAGGACCAGGTCATCTTTGAAAAGGACGAGGTGCTGACGCTCTCGGCCAAACCCTACACCGTCTACACGCCGTATAAAAATGCCTGGCTGAAGAAAATGCGCGCCGAACCCGCCTGCCTGGCGCCATTCGCTATCGAGCCGCATGCGGCCAGCCTGGCGCCGCCCCGCGCCGGCACGCCGTCGCCCCTGCCCAGCTTGGGCGAATTGGGGTTCGAGGCCAGCAACCTGGCCGAACTGGCCATCCCCACCGGCATGTCGGGCGCCAGCGCGCTGTTCGAGGATTTTTTGCCGCGCGTGGCCCGCTATGACGTGGCGCGCGATTTTCCCGCCCTGAAGGGACCGTCCTACCTGTCCATGCATCTGCGCTTCGGCACCGTGTCGCTGCGCTATCTGGTGCGCACCGTGGTCGACCTGATGGACCGCGGCGGCGGCGGCGATGGGGCGCCCGTGTGGCTGGCCGAACTGATCTGGCGCGATTTCTACGCCATGATTTTGTACCAGAACCCGCACGTCGAAGGCGGCGCCTTTAAACCGGCCTACGACGCCATCGCCTGGGAAACCGGAGCCGAGGCCGATGCCGCCTTTGCCGCCTGGTGCGAGGGGCGCACCGGCTATCCTCTGGTCGACGCGGCCATGGCGCAGCTGAACCAGACGGGCTATATGCACAACCGCCTGCGCATGGTCACGGCCTGCTTTCTGATCAAGGATCTGGGCATCGACTGGCGCCGCGGCGAAGCGTATTTCGCGCTGCATCTGAACGATTTCGACCTGGCCTCGAACAACGGCGGCTGGCAATGGGCGTCGTCGTCCGGCTGCGATGCGCAGCCCTACTTCCGCATCTTCAACCCCATCACGCAATCGGAAAAATTCGACGCCGGCGGGCGCTTCATCCGCCGCTACCTGCCGCAGCTGAAGGCGCTGGGCGACAAGGAAATCCACGCGCCCTGGCTGGTGCCGCGCATGCTGCTCGAGCAAAAAAACATCGTGCTGGGACGCGACTATCCGGAACCCATCGTGCAGCACGACGAGGCGCGCAAGGAGACCCTGGAGCGCTATGCCGTAGTGAAGGTGGTGGGGTAAGCAGGTAATTGATTGGCATTGCGGTGATGTCGGGTTACGCGCTGCGCGCTAACCCGACCTACCCGACGTGCGCCATCGTGCAAGAGCGTAGGTCGGATTAGCGGGGCAAGGCCCCGCGTAATCCGACAACATCGTTGGCGCTTGTGACGGCATCGGGTTATGCCACGCCGTCGGCCAGCAAGCGTCCCACCTCGGCCAGCAATTCCTCTTCCTGAAAAGGCTTGCCGAAATACGCATTCACGCCCAGTTCGAATGCATGCGCGCGGTGCTTGTCGGCGCTGCGCGAGGTGATCATGATAACGGGGATGGCGCGCGTCTTGTCGTCGCTGCGCACATTGCGCGTCAAATCAAAACCGTCCATGCGCGGCATTTCCACGTCGACCAGCAGCAGCGCCGGCATGGCGGCCGGTTCCAGCGCATGCAACTGCTCCAGCGCATCGAGGCCATCCTTGGCCAGCAGCACCTGGTAGCCTTCGCGCTCGAACAGGCGCTGCATCACGCGGCGCACCGTCAGCGAATCGTCAACCACCATCACGCGCACGGCTGGCACGGCCAGCACGCTGGAAGCGGCGTGCTGCTCGCGGCTGGCCAGCGCATATTGCGACAGCAGTTCCGGATGGTGCTCGAGGTGCTGCGCCAGCGCCACCGGGTTGAGGATCAGCACGATGTCTCCCGTGCCCAGCACCGTGGCGCCGGCGATGCCCGGCATGCGCGCCAGTTGCGGCCCCACGTGCTTGACCACGACCTCGCGGTTGCCCACCACGTCATCGACCTGCAAGGCCAGCCTGTCATTGCCATTCCGGAGCAACAGCACCGGCGCATGGCGCTGCGTGGCCTGCTCCGCCGGCGTCTCGCCCAGCATGGCCGACAGGTGATGCAGCGCCAGCGACTGCCCGTGCGACTCGATGCGCCCGGCCGCCCGCACCTGCTCCAGCTGTTCGCCTTTCAGGTGCAGCACCTGCTCGACCAGCACCGACGGCAAGGCATACGTCTTGCCGTTCGCCGCCAGCAGCACCACCTGGGTGACGGCCAGGGTCAGCGGCAGGTGGATGGTGAAGCGCATGCCCAGGCCCGCCTGCGTCTGCGTTTCCACGCGCCCGCCCAGGGCCAGCGCTTCGGAGCGCACGATGTCCATGCCAAAACCGCGTCCTGCCAGTTCCGTCAGGCTGTCGGCGGTGGAAAATCCAGGCGTGAAAATCAGCTCGGCCGCCTGCGCGTCGCTCAAAGGCGCATCCGTCGGCACCAGGCCGGCGCCGTGCGCCTTGGCGCGGATGCGTTCCAGATCCAGCCCCGCACCGTCGTCGGAAAAAGCGATCGCCACTTCATTGCCCTGCTGGCTGACCTGCACCAGCAGCTCGCCCGTCTCGCTCTTGCCAGCAAGCAGGCGCGCATCGCGCGGCTCGACGCCGTGCACGATGGCGTTGCGCAGCAGGTGTTCGAAGGGCGCGGCCATGCGTTCGAGCACGCTGCGGTCGATTTCCACGCCGCCGCCGCGGATGTCGAGGTTGACGCGCTTGTCGACTTCCTTGGCGCTTTGCCGCGCCACGCGGAACAGGCGTTCGGCGATGCTGGCAAACGGCACCATGCGGATCTGCATCAGGTCGCGCTGCAGCTCGCGCGTCAGCCGCGCCTGCAGCACCAGGTCGTCCGTCACCGCATCGACGCTGTGGCTGAGGTTTTCATGGAACGAAGCCACGTCGTTGACGCTTTCGGCCATCATGCGCGTGAGTTCCTGCAGGCGCGTAAAGCGGTCGAATTCGAGCGGGTCGAATTCGCGCTCGCTGCCGACGGCCATGCGCGAAGCGATCTGCGATTCGGCCTGCATTTCCACTTCGCGCAACTGGCGCCGCAGGCGCGCCAGGTTGTCGGAAAATTCGGACAGCGAAGCGCCCAGCACGCCCACTTCATTTTCCATCTTTGAGCGCGTGATCGACACTTCGCCGGCCTGGTTCACCAGGCGGTCGAGGATATCGGCGCGCACGCGCACCAGCGCCGCCTTCGGTTCGGCCACCGGGGTGTCTTCCATGCCCGGCAAGGGCAGCAGCGGTTGCTGCAGCTGCTCGAACAGGTGCAGCGCATGGTCGTAATGGGCCAGCAATTCGTCGAAAGCTTGCGGCGTGGCGGTGCCCGCGTGCAGCATGTTTTCGATATGCGTCTCGATTTCATGCGCATGCTGGCCCAGACGCATGGCGCCGGCCATGCGCGCGCTGCCCTTGACGGTGTGCAGGGTGCGCAGCAGCATCTGCGCCTGGCCGCTGTCGTGCTGCTGCTGCTGCCAGCTGCGCAGCGCCTCGCCGATCTGCGGCAGCAGGTCGGCGCCCTCTTCCAGGAAGACGGACAATAAATCGAGGTCGAGTTCATCGCTGATGCCGGCGCTTGCCGCCAGCAGCGCGGCCGCATCGGTCGGCATGATGGCCGGTGCCGGCGCTTCCGGCGCCGCATGCTCCAATGGCGGTGCGTGTTCGAAACCGGCGTCGAACAGGTCGTCGCTGGCGCCGCTCTCCTGCGCCGGCGCCGGTGCCGGCACTTCGGCCAGCGGCTCGGCAGGCTGCGCCGGCGTACCGACGATGCTGGCGTAAGCGTCCGCAAACAGGGCGTCGAGGCGGTCTTCCTTGCTTTCGCCAGGCGGCGCCGTCAAGGCGCGCCACAGAGTGTTGAGTGCTTCGATCATGTCCGGCTGCGTTGGCGCCAGGTCGCCCAGCGCGAACGCCTGCAGCATTTGCCCGATGCGATGCGTGGCCTGCTCCAGCACGTCGTGCTGTTCGGCGCGCAGGCCGGCCAGTGGCGGCACCACCGTTTCGATCACCGTTTCCAGCGCGTGCGCCAGGTCGCGCAGGGACTGGAAGCCCACCGTGCCGGACGTCCCCGCCAGCGTATGCACGGCTTGCAGCGCCTCCGCGCTGACGGCGCGCGGTTCATGGCGCCACTCGCCGAAATCGCGCGTGAGCACGCGCAGCAATTCATCCGTCTCGGCCAGGTAGATGTTGTACAAAGGCAGGCTGATGCGCAGTTCGCCCACGTGCTTGAGGTGATCGTCCGGCGCTTCGTGGAGCGCGGGCGCCGTGGCCAAAGGAAGTCCGATCACATTGCCATTGCCGGCCAACGGCGCGGCCGGGCGCGGCTTGCGCAGTTCGAACGGTCCCCCTTCGCGCACGCGCTCGGCCGCCGCCAGCAGCATGCCGGCCTCGCGCTCGCGCCCCGCGCCGCCTTCCAGTTCGGCCACCCATTCGCTGAGCTGGTACCAGCCGTAATTGAGCAAGGTAAACAAGTCGTCGCTGGCAGGACGCGCTTCGGCCAGCCAGGTATTCATGACGCGCTCGATGGCGCCCGCCGCTTCGGCAAACTGCGCCAGGCCGATCATGCGGCTGCTGCCTTTCAGGGTATGGAACGAGCGGCGCAGCATGGCCAGGTGGTCGCCGCTGGCGGCCAGCTCGCGCGGCAAGGCCAGGGTGGTGTCGATGAAGGCCAGCACTTCGCGCGCTTCGGCGATGAAAATGTCGAGCATCTCCGTGTCGACATCGGTCACGGCCGGTGCGGCATGCATGCCCGCGGGCGCGGCGGGCGCCAGCGCCTGGTCGAGCAAGGGCACGGGTACGGCGCCGGCGGCGGCGACTTTTTCAAATGGCAGCGCGCGGAAGGTGCCGGCGGCGGCATCGAAATGGAAACGCCCGCTGGCCGCCTGCGCGTTGCGGCCCAGCATATCAACAAAAAAACCCAGCGCGCTGACATTTTGCGCGATCTCGTCGAGCGCCTCGGCGTGCGCGTCCGCCCTGGTCGCAGCCTTGGCGTCGCCACCGGCCAGCTGCCGCACGGCCGCATCGACCTGCAGCACGGCGACGCGCGCGTCGTCCTGTCCCAGCCCGGCCAGCTGCCGCTGCAACTGCTCCAGCACGGGCGCGACGCCATCGAGTGGCCCCGCCGTCCCCGCACCCGCTGCATCCGCGTAGTAGGCGTTGAGCACCTTTTCCACCTGGCGCAGCCCCGTCTTCATGTCTTCGGCCAGCGCGGCCACGGTCTGGCCCTGCTCGATCTGGCGCGACAGCTCGCCCGCCGTGACGGGCGGCGGCGCTTCGCCAGCCAGCAGCGCCTGCAGGCGCGCGGCGATGGTTTCCGCATTGCCGGCGAAATCGTCGGGCAGGCGGCGCAGCTGCTCCAGTCCCGTGTCGGCAAACAGCAGCGCCATGCCGATTTCATTCTCCAGGGCCGCGCTGCGCCCGCTGGCCACGGCTTGCCGCGCCACGGCCGCGCATTCGCGCAGCAGGCTGGCCAGGGCGGGCTGCTTCAAGGTCTCCACATGTGCCGCCACCTGTTGCAGCGACGCTTCAAAATCCGGGCCCAAGGCAGGATCGAGGTCGGCTTGCGCCAGGCGGCTCCAGCTGGCGCGCGCCTGCGCCAGTGACGTACGCGCGCCTTGCAAGGCATCCTGGTCGACCTGGCCGTAGCGCCGCGTTTCCACGTCGGCGGGCAGCATGCCGTCCAGGGCGAAAGCGGCGCGCAGCTGGCGTGCCTCCGGCGTCGGCTCGGGCGCCGCGGCGATGAAGAACAGGGCGTCGCGCAGCATCGCTTCGGGCAGGCTGGCCGTGCCCTGCGCCAGACGGCGCAACTGCAGGTTGATCAGGCCGAACAGCTGCTTGACGTTGAGCGTGCCCATGCCCTCGCCGCTGGCCGCCAGCCCCGCGAACGCCTGCATGGCGAACCAGAAGGTGCGCGCCGGCGCTTCCTGCTGCGCGTCGGCCACCAGGGTCAAGGTGGCGTGCAGCTCGCCCGCGTGCTGGCGCCGCGCCCCATCATCCTGCGCCTTCAGGAAGGGCAGCAGGGACTTTTCAAAGCGCCCGCGCCAGGCAGGATAGTCCGCCACGGGCGGCGTGTCGGCCAGCGCGATGGCCTGCCCTTCCAGCATGGCGGACGGCGGAAAAAACAGGTCGGCCGGGTGGATGCGCTCGGTGCCCAGCAGGGTTTGCAGGTCTCGGTAGTAGGGGAACAAACGCGCCGGCTGCGGCGGCGCGCCGGCCACCAGGTCCTCCAGATATTCGGTCAGGGCCTGATACAGTGCGGCGATGATCTGCGCATGGTCCAGCGTGTATTCGAGGCTGCCGTCGCGAAAGCGCGCCAGCGCCTGTTCCGCGCCGTCCGTCAGCAGGCTGGCGCCGGCCACGTCCACCATCACCAGCGCGCCATGCGCCTGGTGCAGGTGCGAGCGCGCATGCTGCAGGGCCGTGGCGCGTTCCTCACGCTCGCGGCCGCCCGCCTCGAACAGGGCCGTTTTCGAGCGGCCCAACGCTTCGCGGATTTCCACCATCACCCAGGACAAAGGTTCGCTGTCGAACGGCTTGGACTGCTGTGGACTATCTGGTGTGCTCATGCATGCCTCGGTAAAGAAATCGCCCTGGCTTGGCGCGACGTTCAGGCGGCGACGCGGAAGCGCGACACCGAGTTTTTCAGTTCCTGCGCCAGCATCGACAGTTTATGGATCGATTGCGCCGTTTGCTGCGTGCCGTCCTGCGTCTGCTCCGTCACGCTCAGGATATGCTGGATATTCAAGGCCACGCCGCTGGCCGAACCGGCCTGCGTACCAGTGGCGAACGAGATGCCCTGTATCAGTTCGGCCAGGTGTTTCGACACCTGGCTGATGTCGTTCAAGGCCGCGCCGGCCGCGTCGGACAGGCGCGCGCCCTCGACCACGCCCTGCGTGGACGTTTCCATCGCCCGCGTCGCATCCTGGGTATCGGCCTGGATGGTGCGCACCAGCGCGCCGATCTGCTTGGCGGCCGCAGCCGAGCGTTCGGCCAGGCGCTGCACTTCCTCGGCGACGACGGAAAAGCCGCGCCCCGCCTCGCCGGCCGATGCGGCCTGGATGGCGGCGTTCAGCGCCAGCACATTGGTCTGCTCGGTGATGTCGGAAATGAGCTCGGTGATTTCGCCGATTTCCTGCGACGATTCGCCCAGGCGCTTGATGCGCTTGGACGTATCCTGGATCTGCTCGCGGATTTCATGCATGCCCTTGATGGCGTTTTCCACCGCCGTCGCCCCCTGCTGCGCCGCCGCCACCGACTGGCGCGCCACGTCGGCCGAGACGCTGGCCGACTTCGACACGTCGGTAATCGCATTGGCCATCTTGACCACGGTGGCGCTGACGCCCTGGATTTCGCGCGACTGCTGCTGCGACGCGATCAGCAGCTTGCTGGAGATGCTTTGCGCCTGCGTCGAGGCGCGGTTGACCTGTTCGGCCGTCGCCGTCACCCGTCCCACCAGACCGCGCAATTCCTCGACCGTGTAGTTGACGGAATCGGCGATGGCGCCCGTGATGTCTTCCGACACGGTGGCCTGCACCGTCAGATCACCATCGGCGACCTTCTGCAATTCGTTCATCAGGCGCAGGATGGCCGCCTGGTTCTGGTCATTCCTGGCCTTCGCCGCTTCCTCTTTTCCCTGCGACTGGAGCCGCAGGATTTCCGCCTCCTGGCGCCGCCGCTCGGCGTCGCGCGTGCGGTTGACGGAGTCCTGCAGCAGCACTCTGCCGATGCCGGCCGCCGCGATCAGGGTCAGCAACACGCCGCCGACCATCATCCAGAAGGCCATGCCCAGGGTTTCCTGGTTCACGTGGTACATCTGCTGCAGCAGGGTCAAACGCTGGCGCAGGTCTTCGTTCTCGTTGAAGATCAGCTGTTCGGCGCTTTTCGCCGAACTGAATTTATCGAGCCGGTCGAGTATCGACGACACCAGCTTCTGGTAAGTGTCGAAACTGGCTTTCAGCGCCACCAGCCGGTCGCGCAGTTCGGCGTCGCGCGTGGGCGCCAGTTGCAGCGGCACGCTGCCATTCAACAGCCCTTCGACGGCGGTGCGGAAATACGTCGTGTCGCGCCCCAGCGAAAACGCCGTTTCCGAGCTGATGCTGCCCGACGACAGGAACTCGCTGGCGCTACGGCTCATGCGCTGGCTCAGCATCATCAGGCGGCCGATGACGGCCAAGTCGCGCGCATTGCCGCCGCGCTGCACCTTCAGGGCCGCGACTTCCTCGGTCTGCGCCAGCAACGCCGGCGACAGTGCGTTCAATTGCTGCAAGGTCTTGTCGAATTCGCCCAGCTCAGGTTTCAGGCGCAGGATGGTGCTGGCCGCGCGGTCGCTGCTGGCCCACTTCTTGCGCGCGTCGGCCACGGCCGCCAGCAGGGCGGAACGCGACTCGCCGATATCGCGGCCGTGATACGTCCCGCCGCGCAGCATCAGGCGGAAATCCTGGTTCAGTTCATTGCGGCTTTCCTCGAGCTGGCGGAACGCTTCCGGATTGCCTTGCACGGCGTTCGGCGCGGCCTTGCCGATGCGCTGCGAATGCATCAGCGCATCGCTGGCCAGCTGCGTCTGCGCCGAGGCGATATTGCCGCTGCGCGTGTTCAGTCCCACGAACAGCAGGCTGGCGGCCAGGCTCAGGGCCATCACCGTCGACAGGATGCTCAGCTGCTTTTGCAGCGGGAAATGGCCGATCAGCGGCAGTTTCAAGTCGCGCACCGGCGCGCTGGCCAGCGACTTGCGCCGTCCCAGCGCGTCGCGCAGGCGCAGCGGCAGGTCGCCCGCCGATCCCGGCTCGCCGGGCGCGTGCTCCGCTTCGGGCATGGCGGCCGCCAGGATGGGGGAATGGGCGCCCATCAGCAAATATCCTTGTAGTCGGCGAGGCCGCCAAAGCCGGCATCGAGGAAGCGTTCCGCCTGCGCCAGCTGCGCCAGGTCTAGGCGCAGCCACTGCTGCCCTTCGCTGTCGCGCAGCGCCTGCGCCGCCCACGACGGAGGTGCATCCGGCAAGGAGACGGGCTGCATCGTGCGCAGCTGGCGCAAGCCCAGTACGCGCTCGACCAGCAGTGCGCAATTGAGGCCCAGGCGCGGAGAAAAGGTGATGATGCGGCAGTGATTGCCGGGCGCGCAAGCCGGTTCGCCCATATAGCGGGCCAGGTCGACGACGCCCGTCAGGCGTCCGCGCATGGCCGCCAGGCCCAGGTACCAGTCCTGCGCCAACGGCACGCTCTGGATCTGCACGCCGGCGGCAATGACGATCTCACCAAGCTGCGTCAGGTCGAGCAGGCAGTGCCGGCCACCGAGCATCACGCCCAGTTCCTTGCGCGCTGCCAGCGCGCCGCTGCGCGCTGCCTGTATCCGCTCGATCAATTGCAGCTGATACTGGCGCAAGCGCCCCTGCCGCGCGCCCGCCTCGAAGGATGGCACGGCGGCAGCGGCAGGCGGAAAGGCCGTTGTGGACACGCCGAGACCTGGCATCGTGTGCATGCTCAGGAAAGCGCGGCGATCTTGGCCAGCAGCTCGGCTTCCACCACCGGTTTGACCAGGTAATCGCGCGCGCCCTGGCGCAAGCCCCAGATGCGGTCCGTTTCCTGGCTCTTGCTGGAACAGATAATCACCGGCACGTCCTGCAGTTCGGGATCGCGCGCGATGGCGCGCGTGATCTGGAAGCCATTCGCACCGGGCATCACCACGTCCATCAGGATCAGGTCGGGCCTGGCCTCTTTGAGTTGCGCCAGCGCGTCGGCGCCGTCCTGCGCCGTGAGGACGGCATAACCGGCACGCACCAGCATCTCGCTCAGGTAGTAGCGTTCTGTCGGCGAGTCATCGACGATCAGAATTGTGTGTATGGCCATCTGCTTCCTTGCTGCGTTGTCAATCAATAAAAACACTTACTCAAAATGCCCGGCCAGGTGCAGCCGCACGGCCTCCAGCAGCGCCTCGCGCGCCAGCGGCTTGGCCAGGCAGGCGCTGGCGCCCGCCATGGCGCCGCGCGCGCGGTCGAACAAGCCTTCCTTCGACGACAGCATCAGCACCGGCGTGGCGTGATACGCCGCGCTGGCCTTGATCAGCGCACAGGTGCGGTAGCCGTCCAAGCGCGGCATCACAATGTCGCACACGATCAGCGCTGGCTGGCAGTCGGCGATCTTGGCCAGGGCCGCAAAGCCGTTTTCCGCCACCACCACGCGGTAACCGGCCTCGCCCAGTATCTTCGCGGCAGCGCTGCGTATCGTCGCGCTGTCGTCGATGACAAGTACCGTGACGCCGGCACACACGGCATCGGACGGCGCCTCTGGCAAGGAAGATCGCGTCATGTGATTATTCGACAATTTTTCATACCATAGCACAGGCAGCCGCGACACCTGCGTGCGGCAGCGGCATCCCGTGGACCTGATTGATTACAGCGCTACCATCTCGAAATCATCCTTGCGCGCACCGCATTCAGGACAGGTCCAGTTCATCGGAACATCGGCCCAACGCGTGCCCGGAGCGATGTCTTCGTCGGGCAAGCCGGCCGCTTCATCATAAACCCAGCCGCAAATAAGACACATCCACGTTTGGAATTGCTGCGTTGTTTCGTTGCTACTCACGTTCTGCCACCCTTCAATCAAGTAAAATGCTGAATTAGGTATCTTAATCTACCCGCCGTGCAAAACCAAACTTCTCCCCTCATATTAAGCTTCGGCGTGTCCGATCCGGTCGGTGCGATCGGTATCCAGGCCGATCTGGCCACGTTTTCAGCCTTCGGCTGCCATGGCCTGTCGGTCACCACGGGCCTGCTGATCAGCGATACGGCGCGCGTGGAAGACGTGCAGGCGGTCGACCCGGACTGGGTTTCCGACCAGGCGCGCGTGCTGCTGGAAGACATGTCCGTGGCCGCCATCAAGATCGGCGCGCTGGGCAGCGTGGAAAACGTCACGGCCGTCGCCGAAATCGTCTCCGACTATCCGAACGTGCCGCTGATCCTCGATCCCTTCATTTCGGCGCTGCCGGAACAGGGCATGGACGACGAGGACATCCTCACCGCCGTGCGCCAGTTGCTGATCCCGCAAACGACCCTGCTGGTGCTCTCGCCGGTGGAACTGGAGCGCCTGGCCGAGACCTGGCGCGACGCCGATCCGGACGACACCCTGCAAAACGACGTCGATTACCTGGTGGCGCTGGGCTGCGAGTACGTGCTCGTCACCGGCATGCCGGCCGACGCCAGCAAGTCCGGCACGGGCGAAGGCAAGTTGCGCGCCAATACCCTGTTCGGCGAGGACGGCGTGGTGCGCCACGACGAATGGCAGCACTTGCCAGGCATCTTCAACGGCGCCGGCAGCACCCTGTCGGCGGCGGCCACCGCCCTGCTGGCCCTGGCCGAAAACGAAGACGATGTGCCGCAGGTGGTCGTGGCGGCGCAGGAATTCACGGCCGGCGCGCTGGCCCACGCGCAGCGCCACGGCATGGGCAAGCTGGTGCCAAACCGGCTGTTCCGGCAGCAGCGCCAGCGCGGCGCCCAATAATCCCGTCCAGACAAACACAGACGACACAGACAACGATCCACTCTCAAGGCACGATTATCATGACGACGACTTCACAGAACGACATCCTGTTTGCCCGCGCACAAAAAACCACGCCAGGCGGCGTCAACTCGCCCGTGCGCGCCTTCCGCTCCGTGGGCGGCACGCCGCGCTTCATCACGCGCGCTGAAGGCCCGTACTTCTGGGACGCGGACGGCAAGCGCTATATCGACTACATCGGCTCCTGGGGCCCGGCCATCGTCGGCCACGCCCATCCGGAAGTGGTAAAGGCGGTGCAGGATGCGGCTGCGCTGGGCCTGTCGTTCGGCGCGCCGACCGAAGGCGAAGTGCTGATGGCCGAGGAAATCACGCGTCTGGTGCCGTCGATCGAGCAGGTGCGCCTGGTGTCGTCGGGCACGGAAGCGACCATGAGCGCCCTGCGCCTGGCGCGCGGCGCCACGGGACGCGACAAGATCGTCAAGTTCGAAGGCTGCTACCACGGCCACGCCGATTCGCTGCTGGTCAAGGCGGGCAGCGGCCTGCTCACCTTCGGCAACCCGACATCGGCCGGCGTGCCGGAAGATTTTGTGAAGCACACCCTGGTGCTCGACTATAACAACGTGGAACAGCTGAAGGACGCCTTCGACAGCTTCGGCGCGGAGATCGCCTGCGTCATCGTCGAACCGGTGGCCGGCAACATGAACCTGGTGAAAGCCACGCCGGCATTCCTGCAGGCGATGCGCGAGCTGTGCACGCAGCACGGCGCCCTGCTCATTTTCGATGAAGTCATGTGCGGCTTGCGCGTGGCCTTGGGCGGCGCGCAGGCGCTGTACGGCATCCAGCCCGACCTCACCGCGCTGGGCAAGGTGATCGGCGGCGGCATGCCGGTGGCGGCCTTCGGCGGCAGCGCGGCACTGATGCACAACATGGCGCCGCTGGGCGCCGTCTACCAGGCCGGTACCTTGTCCGGCAACCCGGTCGCCGTGGCGGCCGGCATGGCCACCCTGAAACTGATCCAGCAACCGGGCTTCTACGAGCAGCTGGGCGCCACGGCCAAGCGCCTGGCCGAAGGCCTGACCGCCGCCGCCAAGGAGGCAGGCGTGGTGTTCTGCGCCGACTACATCGGCGGCATGTTCGGCATTTATTTTAGCGAAACGCCGCCGACCAGCTACGCGGAAATGATGGCGGGCGACCGCAGCAAGTTCAACGCCTTCTTCCACGCCATGCTGGACGAAGGCGTGTACTTCGCGCCCGCCGCCTTCGAGGCAGGCTTCGTCTCGGCGCAGCACGATGACGCCGTCATCGACGCCACCATCGCTGCCGCACGCAAGGTGTTTGCCAAGCTGGCGTAAGGTTATACGGTCGCGGTGTCCATCACCGCGGCCACCAGCGCCGGCAGCCTGGCCATGTCGTTGAACACGACATGCGCGCCAGCCGCTTTCAACCTATCTTCCTGGCCGGCGGCGATATGCCCGCCGCCGATGAATCCCAATACCGTCATGCCCGCCGCCACTGCGGCCGTCACGCCCGTGACGCTGTCTTCCAGCACCAGGCACTGGCTTGGCGGCACGCCAAACGCGGCGGCAGCCGCCAGGTAGACGCCCGGATGCGGCTTGGCATGGCCCACCAGGTCCGGCGTAAACACGCGCTTGTCGAACAACGGCGCCATGCTGGTCCGCTCCAGCGCCGACAACACGCGCGCGCTGACACTGTTCGAGGCCACGGCCTTGGGTAGCGCAATGGCGGCCAGCGCCTGCGCCACGCCGGGCACGGCGCGCAATTGCGCGTCGCAAGCGGCATCGACGGCGTTGCCGATGGCCATGATCTCGTCGGCCGACAATTGCGGCAAGCCCAGTTCCTTGTAGATATCCTGCATCAGCGGCACCAGGCGCTGGCCCAGGCGCGGCTCGATCAAGCCTTGCAGGGTGACGCCCTCGGGCAGGTTCTGCAGACGCGGCCCCAGCAACTCCAGCAGCGCTTGCAGGGCCACGGCTTCGCTGTCGATCAGCACGCCATCGCAGTCGCTGATCAGATGGGTAAAGCGCGGTGGGGTGATGGCGGTATCAGGCATGGACTCTCCAGAAGACAACGGTGACGGGAAATGCGGCGGCCAACCGGCCAAGGCTGGCATCGCAACGATCATAGGTGGAACAGGCGGACGCTGCCACGCAGAAAACGGCTCAATGACGATACTTTTCTGCAAAAGGCAGACTACGGGGAAAAGACTGGCTCAACACAGGCAACGTAGATACCAATTCAATACCACGTAATACCAGTGATTATCGCTGATTTTTGAATTTGCTGCGCTCGCCTTGAAACCGGGACGCGGGAGCGTCCCGGCAAGAGGGCTTATTTCAGCCAGCCGCGGTGGCGGAAGTACAGGAAGGGCGCGATGGCGCTGGTGATCATCAAGCCCCAGGCCCATGGATAGCCGAACGACCATTCCAGCTCCGGCATCAGCTTGAAGTTCATGCCGTACACGCTGGCGATCAGGGTAGGCGGCAGGAAGGCCACGCTGGCCACCGAGAAGATCTTGATGATCTTGTTCTGGTTGATGTTGATGAAGCCGACGGTGGCGTCCATCAGGAAGTTGATCTTGTCGAACAGGAACGAGGTGTGGCCATCGAGCGATTCGATGTCGCGCAAAATCTGCCGCGCTTCCTCGAACTGCTCGGAATTGAGCAAGCGGCCGCGCATCAGGAAGCTCACGGCGCGGCGCGTATCCATCATGTTGCGGCGGATACGGCCATTCAAATCTTCCTCGTGGGCAATGGCATTCAGCGCTTCGGCCGCGTGCGCATCGGTAAATTCCTTTTGCAGCACGCGCGTGCTCACTTCTTCCAGATTCTGGTAGATGCCTTCGAGCACGTCGGCCGAATATTCGGCATCGGTGGCGTACAGGTCGAGCAGCACGTCCATGTAGTCGGCAATCGAGCCGGGCCGCGAACGGGCGCGCATGCGCACCAGGCGGAACACGGGCAAGTCGTCCGTATGCATGGAAAACAGGATCTTGCGGGCCAGGATGAAGGCCACCGTGATGACGCGCGACGGGCCGTCGTCCTCTTCGCGCAAGAAATCCGTGCGCAGGTGCAAGTCGCCATTTTCCGCTTCGTAATAGCGGGCCGACGCCTCAATATCCTTGACTTCGTCTTCGCCCGGCAGGGTGACGTTATAGATGGCCTTGACCCAGGCCCGTTCATCATCGGTAGGGTCGGTCAGGTCGACCCACACCGGTTCGGCATTTTCGAGGTCTGCGCGGCTGTCGATCGGCACCTGGTTGAGCCGGCCATTCTGTAATACAAAGACATTGATCATGCGCGCTCTCAGCCGGATGTGGGGTTATCGTGATGTGCTGGCGCTGGCGCCAAAAATGAAAACAGCGCAAGTGTACCCGCAAAGGCCTTTTCACGACCACCCCCGGCACGGCTTTTTCACGGAAAAAGTGCGGCGTTGCACCAAGGGAGGCGATTAAGATGCTGCGCCGCAATAGTGCCAATCAGGCAGCTTTAACTTTATGCAAAGGAATCGCCCCGCCATCAAGGCAATTCCGCCGCCCCCATGCGGCGCAGAATCACGCCCGTGCGCCGGTTCAGATAACCGGTATCGCGGTGGCGGTCGTAAAAGCGGGGGTTCGGCAGCATCACGGCCAGTTTCGCCGCCTGTCCCGCGCTCAGGCCCGCCGCGCTGACCTTGTAATAGTGGCGCGCGGCCGCCTCGGCGCCGAAGGTGCCCGTGCCAAATTCCACCACGTTCAGATAAATCTCGAAAATGCGCTGCTTTTCCATCAGGTTTTCCAGCATATACGTGATGATCAGTTCCTGGCCCTTGCGCACATAGCTGCGCGAACCGGACAGGAACAGATTCTTCGCCAGCTGCTGCGTGATGGTGGAGCCGCCCGCCACGACTTTCTGCTTCTTGCTGTTCTTTTCATATGCTTTTTGCAAGGCTTCCCAGTCCACGCCTTCGTGCTCGGAAAAATTCGCGTCTTCCGAGGCGATGATGGCCCGTTTCAGATTGTTCGAAATGCGGTTGTACGGCACCCACGTCTGCTGGATCGTGGCATTCGGATTCTTGTCCTGCAAGACAGACAACTGTTCGCGCATGAAAGCCGTGCTGGACGGGTTATGGTCGACCCACCACCAGATTTGCAGGAAGAAATACAGTTGCACGACGATAAAGGCCAGCACGGGCACGATGAACAGCCACTTGATCCAGCCGTAGCCACGGCCGCTCTTGCGCGCGCCCTTCTTGCCGGCGCTCACAGGCTGCCCCGCAATTGCGCCAGCAAGTCCTGCGTCTGCGGCCGCACGCCGCGCCACACGTAAAACGCTTCGGCCGCCTGCTCCACCAGCATGCCCAGGCCGTCGCGCACCTGCGCGCCATGCTGGGCGGCAAAATCCATGAAGACGGTGGGCCGGGCGCCGTACATCATGTCCAGCGCCAGGGTGCGGCTGCCGAAGATACCGGGCGGCACGGGCGGCAAGTCGCCCGCCAGGCTGGCCGAGGTGGCATTGATGACGATATCGAAGACGCCTTCGGGCTGCGTGAAAGCACCGGCGCGCAGCTGGCCGGGGTGCGCCAGCGCGTCGGCAAACTGCGCCACCAAAACCTCGGCCGTGGCCACGGTGCGGTTGGCAATGAACATTTCCTGCGGCCCCTGTTCCAGCAAGGGCAGCACGACGCCGCGCGCCGCGCCGCCCGCGCCCAGCAGCAGGATGCGCTTGCCGGCAATGCTCACGCCCGCGTTGCGCACGATGTCGGCCACCAGGCCCGCGCCATCGGTATTGTCGCCAAGAATGGTGTCGCCATCGAAACGCAGGGTATTGACGGCGCCGGCGGCCCTGGCCCGCGGCGTCAGCGCGGTGGCCAGCGCGCACGCGTCGAGCTTGAAGGGCACCGTCACGTTCGCGCCCTTGCCGCCCTCGGCGGCAAACGTGCGGGCCGCCAGCGCGAAGCCGTCGAGCGGAGCCAGGCGGCGCTCGTAGACCAACGCTTGTCCTGTCTGCAGGGCAAACGCGGCGTGGATCAGGGGGGACTTGCTGTGGGCGATGGGATTGCCGAAGACGCAATATTGATCGGGGTTCATCTCTTGCTTGTTCAATTGCTGCCGCCAGTCAGGTTAGCTTCCATTTTTTCTTCGCGGGTAAATTTGAAACGGGTGATGACGACCCACAGGTCATCTTTATCACTCGACAACATATTCGGTGGGAAACGGCCGAACGGCGCCGCGCGGCGCACGATGGCCAGGGCTGCCGCGTCCAGCGCGGGATTACCCGAGCTTTTTTCCACGCGGACGCCGCCCTCTTTCTGGTAAATCGTGCCATCCTGGAAGATGGGGATGTAGACGACCAGTTCGCCATACATCTTGCGGCCATTGTTTTGCGGGAAATTCAGGGTGCCGATTTCCTCGATACGCTTTTGCAAGGTCTTGTAATACATGGCATAGCCGACCTCCTGCGTACTGGGCGTAATAAAGGTCTTGCGCGGGCGCTTGTTCTGGTCTTCCACGGTCTGGCTGATCTCGGCTGCCATGCGGGCGATGGCCTTGCTGCTTTCCATCAAGTCCGAACCGGAGGCCAGGGGATTGGGCTTGTCTTTTTCCGTGACGGGCGCGGCGCTGTAGGGCGTCGCCTTGGCCGCCTGCGTCAGCAGTTCCTGCTGCTTCTGCTCCAACTCGGCGATGCGCCGCGCGCTGGCCTTGACGCTGTCGCCCTCTTCCACCTTGCGCATATCGGGCAAGGGCGACTTGGCGCGGCCCTTGTCGGCCTGGCCACCACCGTCGAGGTTGGCTTGTGCCAGGGCATCGGCCTTCAGCGGCTTGTCCGCATGCTTCGCATTGACAAGTATTACTTCCAGGCCGGGATCGGTGGCGACGGCCCGCTGCGGGGGCGGGGCGACAAAATGCATCGCCAGCAAGGCGCCGTGCGCCAGCAGCGATACCGCCACGGCGATCATCAGGAAACGATTCTCTCGGAAAGACTTCACGCGCAACCCAGTTAGCAACAAGCACACCATACAAGATGGCTGAATTCTACGTCAAAGGGCGACGCGGGAAACAGTTTTAGTCCCGTTTTTCACGCCGCCCCGCAGCCTTACTTGACCTCGGGCTCGCTGACCACGTCTTCGCTGGCCAGTTCCGCCACTTCCGCGTCCGCGTCGCTGACCTGGTTCGCCGCTTCCGGCGAAGCTTCCGCCGCCACGTCGCCCTCTTCCGCGCCCTCGTCGCCCGATTCCTCTTCGTAGTCGAGCTCGGCATCGGCCGCCGCATCGGGCACGGCGGCGATTTCCAGCAAGCGCGCTTCGATGCTCAGGTCGACTTCATCCCAGCGCAAGAGATCCAGCTTGACCTGCGCACCGCGCGCCACCGATGGCATGCCCGGCAGCTTGATGACCAGCGGAATGTCGACCAGGCGCAAAATCTCGTCTTTCAGCACGACGGCATCGACCTGGCGCGCGTTTTCCTGGTGCAGCCAGCGCAAGCACCAGTAGCGTTCCATATTCGACTGGAAATCGCCATACGCGGCATACGCGGCGTCGAAGGCCGAGACGATGGCGAACAGATTCGCATCGCGCGGCTTGAACGGGGCCACCAGCGGCGCCGTCACGCCATGCTCGGCGCAGGCGATGATTTGCCACTGGTTCACCAGGTCCGTGTAGCGGCGCAAGGGCGAGGTGCTCCACGCGTATTGATCCACGCCCAGGCCCTGATGCGGCGCCGCATGGGTGACCATGCGCACCTGCATCTTTGCCGCCCAGCTATTGCCGCTGCCGCCGCCCTGGCTGCGGTAGATGCCCGGTACGCCATGGTCGTGCAGCATCTTGCCCCAGGTACTGTTGGCAAAGATCATCAATTCGGCGACGATCTTGTCCAGCGGTGCGCCACGCTTGCGGCGCGCCACGGTGACGATGTCGTTTTCCACGTAGAAGTTGAAATCGACGCGGTTATTCTGTTCCGGCTTCAGGCCAAACGCTTCGCGCTTCTTCATGCGGCCCTGTTCCAGCTGCTGCGCCCATTGCCACAGCACAGCGAAATCGGCCTTGTGCGGATAGTCGCCCTCGCCGCTGGCCAGGGTTTCCTCGTTGACCAGGTCGTCGAGCTGGTTGTGGCGCAAGTTGCTGGCAATCGGCACCAGCTCGGCGCGCGTCTGCGTGCTAACCACGGCCCAGTCGGCTTTCGGGTCCAGGGTCGCATACAGCGACAGGGCCGGGCACGTCGTGCCTTCCGCCAGGGTAAACGCATTGACGATTTCGTCCGGCAGCATGGTGATCTTGTCGCCCGGCATGTAGACGGTCGACATGCGCTGGCGCGCCATCTTGTCGATCACGTCTTCCGGACGGATGCCCAGGCCCGGCGCGGCGATGTGAATACCCACTTTCACGGTACCATCCGGCAACGGCTGCACGGAGAAAGCATCGTCGATCTCGGTCGTGGTCACGTCGTCGATCGAGAAGGCGGCCACGTCGGCCAGCGGCAGCTTGGCTGTCACGGACGGCACGGGCACGCTCGGGAAACCGGCGCCCTTGGGGAAATTTTCGAAGAGGAACTTCGACAGGTGCAAGTCTTTCGGCGAAGCGATACCACCGACAGCAAGCATCAGGCGCGGCGGCGTCGTGTGCAATTCCGTGCACGCCGCTTCCAGCGCCTTGTATTCAATCGTGTTCTTGTCCGGCTTGAACAGCAATTGCAGCACCATGGGCTGCATCGAGGCGGGCAAGCGGTTCTGTTTCAGCTCTTCCACATAGCCTGCCTGCACCAGGGCCTGCTGCTTTTTCTTTTCGATGCCGGCCAATGCCGCCTTCAAGGACGCTTCCGGTGCCGCCTTGTAGCGGCCACGGCCCTTCTTGTAGAAATACACGGGCGCCGAATGCAGGGCGAGGATCAGGCCCGCCGCTTCCGGCGGCAAGGGGGCATGGCCGAAATACTCGGCGCCCAGCTCGGCAAAGCCGAACTCGTCTTCGCCCGCCACTTCCCACAGGAAATCGAGGTCGATCTCGGCAGCAACGGCCTTGGCTTGCTCGAGCAGCTCGGCCGGGGCCGGCTTTTCATACTGCAGCAGCACGTCCTTGACCTTGACCTTGGTGCGCTTGCCGCTGGCCATCTCGACCTGATACGCTTCACCCGCTTGCGACAGGACCGTGCCGACCTTGAAATCGCCGGATTCTTCAAAAAATAGATTCATTGTTATGCTTTGTTTATTAGTGTGTCGGTTGCAGCGGTGCGAGTGATGGACGTCAACTCGAGCACCGCCGGCAAAAATACTTCTGTTACCAGCAGCAATCCCTGGTGACGCTGATACAGGCAGCGGCGGGCAAAAAACAGCGACTTGTCGTTGGCGCGCCGCCCTTCCAATGCCAGCGCCGCCTGCGCCCGCTGCACCAGCGGGTGCCCGGCACGCAAGCGGGCAAATTCCAGTGCACCGCGGCGTACCATGCGGTCGCCAAACAGCGTCGTGCCCAGCGAACGCTCGCCCAGCGCCGAAAACAGGGGCCAGTCCGTGGCCGTCGCCTGCATGGGCACGACGGTATGGCCAAACACGGCCGGTCTGTTATCACAACGCAACAGCACTTCGCGCTCCCATACCCGGCCCGCGCGGTGCAAACCAATGATGACGGCCTCGTCGCTCAAGCAGCGTGCCGTTTCCTGATGCAAACATTGCACGCGGAACGCCTGGCTATGCGCTTTCAGCTTGGCCGTCAGCGAACCGCCGCCCGTGAGCCAGTGGCGCAGGGCCGGCGGCGCATTGACGGCATTGACGTGCGCATGCCATTGCGCCTGCCGCAGCGAACCCGGCCTCACTGGGCAGAGTCCGCGTCGATGCCGCAAAAGGCCAGCACGGGCGCCACGTATGCGGCAAATTCGCTGATGCCATGGTCGCTGCCGTCGATGACGCACTGCCGCGCACCCTGATAATGCGCCACCATGTCGCGGTAGTCGAGCACTTCATCGCCGGTGGCGGCAATCAGGAAATAGCGTTGCGGCTCAGTAATTTTCTCTACAGCAAAGGTTCCAAGTTCGGCGATGTATTCGCGCTTGAACTCGAATGGCTTGTCCGAATGGAACTCCGTCGTCACGCCCACATGCTGCTCCAGGTCGATCAGGGGCACGATGGCAGGATTGAGCAGCACGGCGCGGCAACCGAGCCGCTCGGCCAGCCAGGTGGCGTAATAGCCGCCCAGCGAGGAGCCGATAATCGTCAGGTCGGCCGGCGCCACGTCTTTCACTAATGACAAGGCCAATTCAATGGCCAGCTTGGGCGAGGCCGGCAACTGCGGGCACAGCCACTGTGCTTCGCGGCCCAGCGCCTGCATCTGCGCGGCCAGCAGGCGCGACTTCATCGACAGCGGCGACGAGCGAAATCCATGCAGGTACAGAATCATCGGCCCAGCGCCTCCAGCAATTTCTGGTGCACGCCGCCAAAGCCGCCGTTGCTCATGACCACGATCTGGTCGCCGGGACGGGCGCTGGCGGCCACGGCGGCCACGAGGGTATCGATGTCTTCATAGGCGCTGGCAATCTTGCCCAGCGGCGCCAGTGCGTCGCCCAGGCTCCAGCCCAGCGCGGCATGGCTGCCAAAACCGAAGACCAGATCGGCATCCTTGAGGCTGCCCGGCAACGCATCTTTCATGGCGCCCAGCTTCATGGTGTTCGAGCGCGGTTCCAGCACGGCCAGGATGCGGCCGCTGCTGCCAATTTTTTGGCGCAAGCCGCCCACGGTGGTGGCAATGGCCGTCGGATGGTGCGCGAAATCGTCGTACACGGTAATGCCGTTGACAACGCCGCGCACCTCCATGCGGCGCTTGACGCTCTCGAACGTGGCCAGCGAAGCGCACGCCTGGGCAATGGGCACGCCCACGTGGCGCGCGGCGGCGATGGCCGCCAGCGCATTGCTGCGGTTGTGCTTGCCCGTGAGCACCCAGGCCACATGGCCTTCCTGCTGGCCATTGAAATACACGTCGAAGCTACCATCGGCCTGCTCTTGCAGTTGCCAGTGGGCATCTTGACCAAAACTTTCCTGTTCGCTCCAGCAGCCGCGCGCCAGCACGCGCTGCAGCGACGCTTCGTCGCCGTTGTACACGAGGCGGCCGATGCCGGGCACGGTGCGCACCAGATGGTGGAATTGCGTCTCGATCGCGTGCAGATCGGGGAAGATGTCGGCGTGATCGTATTCCAGGTTATTCATGACGGCCGTCTTCGCGTGGTAATGCACGAACTTGCTGCGCTTGTCGAAGAAGGCCGTATCGTATTCGTCGGCTTCGATGACGAAGAAGTCCGACTCGGCGCTCTTGCCGTCGATCTTGCCGCTGAGGCGGGCGGAAATGCCAAAGTTCATCGGCACGCCGCCGATCAAAAAGCCCGGCGCGTAGCCCGCGTCTTCGAGTATCCAGGCCAGCATGGCTGATGTTGTCGTCTTGCCATGCGTGCCGGCCACCGCCAGCACCCACCGATTGCGCAGGATGTGTTCGCCGATCCATTGCGGGCCAGATACATAGGGCAGGCTGCGGTTGAGGATTTCTTCCACCAGCGGGTTGCCGCGCGAGACGACATTGCCAATCACATACAAATCCGGGTTCAGCTTGGTCTGTTCCGGATCGAACCCCTGGATCAGTTCGATTCCCTGCGATTCCAGCTGAGTGCTCATCGGCGGATAGACGTTGGCATCGCAACCGGTGACTTTATGGCCGGCTTCCTTGGCCAGGACGGCCAGGCCGCCCATGAAGGTACCGCAAATACCGAGAATATGAATATGCATGTGATCAGTGCGAAAGGTGCACGCTTAAGTAAGTAAGACGGTGAGATAAAAAACAGCAAGTGCAGGATTTTACCTGACGCCATGACTTTTTCCGCTTCGGAGTATCATCTCGCTCATGACGAACGATGCATTTGACGATAGCGCGCAGTTGCGCCTGGAAATCGCCGCCGCTGCCGCGCGCCTCGTGGCGCAGGATGGCGCCGACTATGGCAGCGCCAAGCGCAAGGCGGCGCGGCAAGTCCTCGGTGACGCGCCGAACCTGACCAATGTACTGCCTGACAACGACATGATCGAAGAACAGGTGCGGCAATACAATGCCCTGTTCCTGGCCGACAGCCAGCCGGCGCGCCTGTTCCAGCTGCGCACGATTGCGCTGCAGGTCATGGAAGCGTTGCAACAATTTCATCCCCTGCTCAGCGGCCCCGTGCTCAATGGCACGGCCGGCCCCCATGACGAGATCTATTTGCAGCTGTTTGCCGAGAGCGCCAAGGAAATCCACATCTTCCTGCTGAATAAAAATGTCGTGCTCGACATGTCGGAAAGCCCGCATTTCAAGGGAGCGCGTTATGATGCGGTCGAGACAGCCAGTTTCTTGTGGAAAAATGAAGGCGTGCACGCGGCCATGTATGAGCTCGACGATATGCGCGGGGCGCTGAAAGCCAAGGCCGACGGCAAGGTGCTGCGCACCGATATCGCCGGGCTGCGCAGCCTGCTGGCCGCCAGCCTCGCCGATGGCGTGCCGGCTGCCGACTAACATTGATATAGATAAAGTTATGACAAAAAAGAATTGGATCGCCTGCGCCATCGTCGCGCTGATGTTTGGCGGCATGGGCGCCTACGTCGGTTTAAGCAAGGAAAAAGCGAAAGCAGCGGGGCCGCTGACGACCACGATCGCGCCAGGCGCGACGGGCCCCGTCAATGAGCTGTATGCGCTGTCCTTGCCGGACGCGGCGGGCGCCACGCAAGCCTTGTCGCAATGGAAAGGCAAGAATTTGCTGGTCAATTTCTGGGCGCCGTGGTGCCCGCCTTGTGTGGAAGAAATGCCGGAGTTATCCGAAGTGCAAGACCACTATGCGGCAAAAAACCTGCAGGTGATCGGCATCGGCATCGATTCGGCCAGCAATATTGCTACTTTTGCCAGCAAGTTCAAGATTGCCTATCCCGTGTATGTCTCCGGCATGAGCGGCACCGACCTGTCGCGCCATTTTGGCAATGCCACGGGCGGTTTGCCCTTTACGGTGCTGATCGGCGCCGATGGCGAAGTCAAAAAGACCTATCTGGGCCGCTTGAAATTTGATCAGTTACGCGCCGATCTGGATAAATTGTAAATTCGGAGCGTGCTTTTTTCTCTTGCCAATGCGTATCTTTGGCGGCAAAATGCGGAACTTTCGCTAAAACGGTCTTCCATACATGGCAAAAAACCTCCTTCTGCTCAACGGTCCCAACCTGAATTTGCTGGGAACGCGCGAGCCTGAGGTCTACGGCGCCAGCACCTTGGCCGATATCGAACAGGCAGCAATGGCGCAAGCCATGGCGGCCGGTGCCGACCTGGCCTGCTTTCAAAGCAACCACGAAGGCGCGCTGATCGACCGCATCCATGCCGCGCGAGCGGAAGGGATCGATGCCATCGTCATCAATCCGGGCGGCCTGACCCATACCAGTGTTGCCTTGCGCGATGCGCTGGCCGGGGTCGCCATCCCGTTCGTGGAAGTCCATATCTCGAATATTTATCAACGCGAAACGTTTCGACATCACTCATTTCTCAGCGCGATCGCGCAGGGGACGATCTGCGGGCTAGGTATCGATGGATATCGGTTTGCCATCGACTTTGCGCTTAAAAAACGTTAATCTACGCGATCTGCACGCATTTAGCGCGGCGATAGGTTCTTGGACATCACCGCATCACTCATAAAACAAACTACATTCCTAGGGGTTTTACATGGATCTACGAAAACTCAAGACCTTGATCGACCTGGTCGCCGAATCGGATATCGCAGAGCTGGAAGTTACCGAAGGCGAAAGCAAGGTTCGCATCGTCAAATCGTCGGCCATGCCGCAAAACCAGATGGTCATGATGCAGCCGCAAGGCATGCAAGCGCAATACCAGCCAGCCGCGCCAGCCGCCGCTCCCGCTGCGGCACCTGCCGTCGTGGTCGCCGCAGAGCCAACGGGCTATGTGGTCAAGTCGCCGATGGTCGGCACCTTCTACCGTTCCTCCGCTCCTGGCAGCGCCGCCTATGTTGAAGTGGGCTCGACCGTCAAGGAAGGTGATACCCTGTGCATCATCGAAGCGATGAAGCTCCTGAATGAAATCGACTCCGATAAAGCCGGCGTCGTGACCCAGATCCTGGTCGAAAACGGCCAACCGGTCGAATTCGGTCAACCCTTGTTTGTGATCGGCTAAAACCCAGTCCACACGGCCGGCAACGGCCGTTTGCAGTTTTAGCCCCTCACACTTGTTGTTTCGCCGGCTCGCCGGCTCTCACAGACATACGCGAACCTACCATGTTTGAAAAAATCCTGATTGCCAACCGTGGTGAAATTGCCCTCCGTATTCAGCGCGCCTGCCGCGAAATGGGCATTAAAACGGTTGTAGTCCACTCCGAAGCCGACAAGGACGCGAAATACGTCAAGCTGGCCGACGAATCCGTTTGTATCGGCCCGGCACAGTCGACCCTGAGCTACCTGAACATGCCCGCCATCATCAGCGCCGCTGAAGTGACGGATGCGCAAGCGATTCACCCAGGCTATGGCTTCCTGTCGGAAAATGCCGACTTTGCCGAACGCGTCGAGAAATCGGGCTTCGTCTTCATCGGTCCCCGCTCCGAATCGATCCGCCTGATGGGCGATAAAGTATCGGCCAAGCAAACCATGATCAAGGCTGGCGTACCGTGCGTACCCGGCTCCGAAGGCGCGTTGCCGGACGATCCGAAAGCGATCGTTCAAATTGCCCGCAAGATCGGCTACCCGGTCATCATCAAGGCCGCCGGCGGCGGTGGCGGACGCGGCATGCGCGTGGTGCACACGGAAGCTGCCCTGATCAACGCCGTGGCGATGACCAAGACGGAAGCGGGCACCGCTTTCGGCAACCCTGAAGTGTATATGGAGAAGTACCTGGAAAATCCGCGCCACGTGGAAATCCAGATCCTCGCCGACGAACACAAGAACGCCGTCTGGCTGGGCGAGCGCGACTGCTCCATGCAGCGCCGCCACCAGAAAGTGATCGAAGAAGCACCGGCGCCGGGCATCCCGCGCAAACTGATCGAGAAAATTGGCGACCGTTGCGCCGAAGCATGCCGCAAGATCGGCTACCGCGGCGCCGGCACGTTTGAATTCCTGTACGAAAACGGCGAGTTCTATTTCATTGAAATGAATACCCGCGTGCAAGTGGAGCATCCCGTCACCGAGATGATCACCGGCATCGACATCGTGCAGGAACAGATCCGCATCGCCGCCGGCGAAAAACTGCGTTTCCGCCAGCGCGACGTCTTGCTGTCGGGTCACGCCATCGAGTGCCGCATCAATGCGGAAGACCCGTTCAAGTTCACGCCATCGCCAGGCAAGATCGTGTCCTGGCATGCGCCGGGCGGCCCTGGCATCCGCGTCGACTCGCACGCCTACGCCGGCTACTATGTGCCGCCGCATTACGACTCGATGATCGGCAAAGTGATCGCTTACGGCGCCACGCGCGAACAAGCGATCCGCCGCATGCAGATCGCCCTGTCCGAAATGGTGGTCGAAGGCATCAACACGAATATCGCCCTGCACCGCGAACTGATGATCGACGCGCGCTTCATCGAAGGCGGCACCAACATTCACTATCTGGAACAGAAACTGGCCGACATGCCGGACCTGGGCAAGAACCTGAATGGCGGCAGCCCCAGCATCGCCAAGAAGTCCGAAATCAAGGCGGGCGCATGAGCTGGACGGAAATCGTCATCGAAATCGCCCGTGACAACGCCGAGGCCATGTCCGACGCGTTGATGGAAGCGGGTGCCCTGTCGGTATCGGTGGAAGACGCCGATGAAGGCACGGATGCCGAGCAGCCGCTGTTTGGCGAGCCCGGCATGGAACCGAAGGAAGCGGCGTGGGAACGCAGCCGCGTGGTGGCGCTGACGGACGTCGACGCAGACCAGGCCGCCATCGTGGCCGCCGCTGCGCAAGCGGTCGGCATGACGGAAGTGCCCGCCTTTAGCATGCGCCCCGTGGAAGAGCAGGACTGGGTGCGTTTGACCCAGTCGCAATTCGCCCCGATTCACATCGGCAAGAATATCTGGGTCGTGCCCAGCTGGCACGAGGCACCGGACCCAAGCGGCCTGATCCTGGAACTGGATCCGGGCCTGGCCTTCGGCACGGGCAGCCACCCGACCACGCGTTTGTGCATGGAATGGCTGGAAGCCCATCCTGCCCCAGGCAAGACCGTGCTCGACTACGGTTGCGGTTCCGGCATCCTGGCCATGGTGGCCAAGAAACTCGGTGCGCAAACGGTGGCCGGCGTCGATATCGACCCGCAAGCGATCGAATCGGCGCGCGACAATGCCGAGCGCAACCAGTGCGAGATCGAATATTTCTTGCCAGACACGTTTGCCACGTCGGCACACGCCACGGCCAAGTTTGACATCGTCGTCGCCAATATCCTGTCGAGTCCATTGAAGTTGATGGCGCCGATGCTCTCGGGCCGTGTCGCCGACGGCGGCGCGCTGATCCTGTCCGGCGTGCTGGCGCGCCAGGCGGAAGAAGTGGCCGCTGCCTACGCACCGTTCATCCAGCTGGGTGTATGGGCCGAGCAAGACGGCTGGGTGGCCCTGCATGGCCGCCTGGGTGCAACGCAAGCGCCTGCGCCCCGCGCGGAAGGTGCATAAGCACAGCAATGGCCCTCGCCACCAAATGCCCCCATTGCAACACGATATTTCGGGTCGCTGCTGACCAGTTGAAGTTACGTGGGGGCATCGTGCGCTGTGGCACGTGCAGGGAAGTGTTTGACGGCAATGCCGCGCTGGTCGATCCAGCCGCGGCATCGCCGTTTTTAACATCCGCTCCCGGTACTGCCGCCCCGTCGTCAAGCAGTTATCTGGCCGACAACAGCCTGCCGTCCGCCACGGACGACGAACCCATCTACTCCCTCGACTTCGACACCTCGTTCGACCCGTTTGGCATCCTGCCGGAAACGGCGAAGCTCAAGGACGACGCGGACGATGGCGAGCACATCGAGCTGGACCTCGACGTCAGCCTGCCTGAAGAGGCAGCAGCCGACGCACCACCCGAACTCCCCGAAGAAACACCGGCAGAAACACCGGCCGAGCTGCCCGAACCACCGTTGCCCCAGCCAATGACGCCCTTCAAGCGCCGCCAGGTCGATGACGCGCCCGCCTTTGCCACGTATTTGCGCGATAGCCGCCGCGAACCGAATCTGGAAACTGGCGCCGCAGCGGCGGCGCCCGCGACCGAAAAAGTCAGCCTGGACAAGCCCGTGCCGCCTGCGCCTGCCGCAGCCAGCCCCGCGCGCCGCGAACCCACGCTGGCCGACCATGCCTTCACGCCGCTGCCCGCCGCCGTTGCGCCGGCGCCAGCCGATGAGCAGGAAGAACCGGTCCTGCCGCCAGCCGACGACGAACCGGCTTTCGTCACCCAGGGCCGGCGCCGCGAACAGAGCAGCAAGGCCCTGCGCGTGGCCATGGCCGCCGGCTCGGTGGTACTGCTGCTTTTATTATTCCTGCAGGTAATGACCACCTTCCGCAATCCGCTGGCGGCGCAATTTCCGCAGTGGAAGCCGACCCTGGTCACGCTGTGCAGGCTCAGCGGCTGCCAGGTCGACCTGCCGGCGCAGATCGAGGCGCTGGCCATCGAGCAGGGCGAGCTGCAGACCCTGAAGGAACAGACGTTTTCCTACGTCTCGCTGCTGCGCAACCAGAGCCGCAGCGTGCAAGCCTGGCCCAGCATCGAACTGATTCTCAACGACGCGAACGACAAGCCCCTCTTGCGCCGCGTGATCGCGCCGCGCGACTATCTGCCGGCCACTATCGACGTGAACACGGGGTTTGCGCCGCGCTCGGAACAAACCATCAAACTGTATTTTGCATTAGACCAGCTCACGGCGTCTGGCTACCATATCGCCATCTTTTACCCTTAACAGGCACTATCATGACCAAAACATCGCTGATCTGCGGCTCGCTTGCCACCGACACCATCATGCAATTCCCTGGCCGCTTCGGCGAATCCCTGCTGGCCGACCAGTTGCACAAGGTGAACGTCTCCTTCCTCGTGCCCACCATGCGCACGGAGTTCGGCGGTTGCTCGGGCAACATCGCCTACAGCCTGAAAATGCTGGGCGGCGACCCGCGCATCGTCGGCGTGATGGGCCAAGACAGTGCCGCCTACCTGGAGCGCCTGCAAAAGCTGGGCATTTCCACCGCCAACATCCTGATCAAGGCCGACAGCTACAACGCGCAGTGCTTCGTCACGGCCGATGCGGACAACAACCAGATCAACGCCTTCCACCCGGGCGCCATGTCGTTCGCGCATGAAAACCCGATCGCCAATGCGGGCCCGGCCAAGGTCGCCATCATTTCGCCGGACGGTGACCAGGGCATGCTCAAGCACGCCGCCGACCTGGCCGAGCTGGGCATTCCCTTCATGTTCGACCCGGGCCAGCAGTTGCCACGCTTCAATGGCGAACAGTTGATCGACTTCATCAACAAGGCCACGTATGTATCGGCCAACGATTATGAGATGGAAATGTTGATGGAACGCACGGGCTTGACCCTGCCGGACATCGCCAGCCGCCTGGAAGCGCTGATCGTCACGCGTGGCGAAAAAGGTTCGGAGATCTATACGGACGGCAAGCGCATCGACATTCCTGTCGTGACCGCCAAGGAAGTGCTGGACCCGACCGGTTGTGGCGACGCCTACCGTGCCGGCTTGCTGTTCGGCATCACCAACGACCTGGGCTGGGAAACCAGCGGCCGCCTGGCCAGCCTGCTGGGCGCCATCAAGATCGCCACCCAGGGTGCGCAAAACCACGTGTTTACGCCAGAGAGCATCGCCGAGCAGTTCGAAGCGGCGTTCGGTTACCGCTATTAATATGTAGGTCGGGTTAGCGCGGTAAAACCGCGCGTCATCCGACAACATCGCTGGCATGGCAAGTGGGGATGTCGGCTTACGCTACGCTAAGCCGACCTACGCCTCACATCACCATCATCGCAGCACAATAATCATCCCCACCAGCACTTGCGCAATCTGCAGCAGGATCAGCGCCACCAGCAGCGACAAATCCAGACTGCCCACCAGCGGCACCACCTTGCGGATCGGACGCAGCAGCGGCTCGTTCAGGGCCCGTACGAACGGCGCCAGCGGCGCATGCGGGTTGACCCAGCTGAAGATGGCTTCGATGATCAGCAAGGCCATGAAACCGTAGAGTATCCATTGCAGGAAGCGTTGCAGCGACTTGAGCAGCACCACTTCGACGGGAGCGCCGGAAATAAACAGCACCGAGCTGGCCAGCAGCACGATCAGGAAGGCGCCGATCAGGCTGGCCCAGTCATACCCGCCCACGCCCGGCACCACGCGGCGCAGGGGGCGCACCAGCCAGTCGGACAATTGAAACGTGAATTGCGCCACCGACGAGGGCGGCCGCACGCGCACCGCCTGCATCCAGAAGCGCAGCAGCAGCACGCCGCCCAGCAAGGTGGCGATGGTATCAACGATCAATGTAAGGATAACGATCAGCACGACTAATTCTCCAAAAAAAAAACCGCTGTGTGATTGAGTCACACAGCGGCGTGTTGCCTCATCCAGGCACCCGTATCGTTGGAATTACGATGGGCGGGTGCTGGTTGGGAATGGCCAGGCTGCAGCCGGTGCCAACACGGTTTTTGCTACAGGTGCGATAGGTGCCGATGGCTTGGCGACAGGAGCTGCCTTCTTCGGTGCGGCCTTTTTAGGCGCGGCCTTCTTGGCGGCTGGCTTGGCGGCCACGGCGGCTGGTGCCGCTGGAGCTGCTGCCGGCGCTGCTGCTGGTGCGGCTGCCACGACTGGTGCTGCGGCTGGCTTGGCGGCAGGTTTCGCTGCTGCTTTTGCTGCCGGCTTGGCCGCTGGCTTGGCTGCAACTTTTGCTGCCGGCTTCGCTGCTACCTTGGCCGCTGGCTTGGCTGCAGGTTTTGCTGCTACCTTGGCGGCAGGTTTCGCTGCTGCTTTGGCGGCTGGCTTCGCTGCGACCTTGGCCGCTGGCTTGGCTGCCGCTTTTGCTGCCGGCTTCGCTGCCACCTTGGCTGCTGGCTTGGCTGCGGCCTTCGTTGCTGCCTTGGCTGCTGGCTTCGCCGCTGCCTTGGCCGCTGGCTTGGCTGCTGCCTTAGTTGCTGGCTTGGCTGCCGGCTTCGCTGCGACCTTGGCCGCTGGCTTGGCTGCCGCTTTTGCCGCTGGCTTCGCTGCTGCTTTTGCTGCTGGCTTGGTCGCTGCCTTGGCTGCTGGCTTGGCGACGACTTTTTTCGCTGCTGGCTTGGCGGCCGCTTTGGCGGCCGGCTTCGCTGCTGCCTTGGCTGCAGGTTTCGCTGCGGCTTTTTTCACTGCTGGCTTGGCGACAGCTTTTGCTGCTGGCTTCGCTGCGGCTTTGGCGGCCGGCTTGGCTGCAGGTTTTGCTGCGGCTTTTTTCGCTGCTGGCTTGACTGCTGCCTTGGCGGCCGGCTTGGATGCTGCCTTGGCTACAGGTTTCGCTGCGGCTTTTTTCACTGTTGGCTTGGCCGCTGCTTTGGCGGCTGGTTTTGCCGCGGCTTTTGCTGCTGGCTTGGCCGCTGGTTTGGCTGCGGCTTTTTTCGCTACAGGCTTGGCTGCTGCCTTGGCTGCAGGTTTTGCTGCGGCTTTCGCTGCCGGCTTGGCCGCTGGTTTGGCTGCGGCTTTCGCTACTGGCTTGGCAGCCACTTTTGCTGCAGGCTTGGCTGCGGCTTTGGCGGCCGGTTTTGCTGCTGGTTTCGCTGCGGCTTTGGCAGCTGGTTTAGCGGCAACCGTCTTCGCTGCGGCTGCCGGCTTCTTCGCGGCAGGAGCAGCCTTGGCGGCTGGTTTCTTTACTTCTGATTTCTTAGCGGCTGTTGCCATTTGTCTCTCCTTCATCTGAGATGAGAAATTTAAGCTACAAGATTTAAACCCGTCCGACCCACCACAGGGATAGGCCAGGCGAATTATTCATCGGCACAAACGGTCGTTTGCGCTAATGAATTCGGCACCAGCTGAACTGCTGCAACTCCTCACGTTTGCAGCACTTCAGCCATCGTCGGTGCCACCCTGCTTTATCTCGCAGCTGGTGGCAAAGTCTGAATTCGGTCATTCGTTTTCGATGCCGTGCGTTTTTTCGCTCCTCGCATCGCGCTCGCCACAACACCGATGCGTCAAATAAAAAACCGCCATGCCTGAAAAAATTCGGGCACGGCGGCAGACGAAAACGGTGTGGTTTTGTGCATATCCGTGTAAATCTGTATCCCTGTTTTGCGAGGTTTTTTCGCTACCGCGCTGGTTAAAAAACCCCGCATTCTAACGCTCGCATTTGCAATCTCATAAAGTACACGAAAACCTTGTCAATGCGCAACCGGCACGACACGTTTTCGCCCGCTTTTTTGCACGATACGCGTGCTATCGCACAATCGCGCGGCAAATGCCGCCGCCAGCGTCTCCGGAAATGCTTTTTCGGGTGTGCGATGCGGCCATGCGCGGCATCCGGAAATCCTGGCGCAGGCCTCGTCGCATGCACCGATGGTGCACGCATTTTTCCGCCGCCACGCACGCAAAAAAAAAGCGCCGTCACGATGACGGCGCTTGTTGGCGTAGCCTGAAAAAGGATTACTCCCAGTTCAGCGCACCACCCGTTTGATACTCGGTCACGCGGGTTTCGAAGAAGTTGCGTTCCTTCTTCATGTCGATCATTTCGCTCATCCACGGGAATGGGTTTTCTTCCTGGGCGAACAGCGGCTCGATGCCGATCTGCTGCGCACGGCGGTTGGCGATGAAGCGCAGATAGCCCTTGAACATCGGCGCGTTCAGACCCAGCACGCCGCGCGGCATGGTGTCTTCCGCGTACGCGTATTCCAGTTCCACGGCCTTCATGAACAGATCCTTGATCTCTTCGCGGAAGGCGGCCGTCCACAGCTGCGGGTTTTCCATCTTGATCGTGTTGATCAAGTCGATGCCGAAGTTGCAGTGCATCGATTCGTCGCGCAGGATGTACTGGTACTGCTCGGCCGCGCCCATCATCTTGTTCTGGCGGCCCAGCGCCAGGATCTGCGTGAAGCCGACATAGAAGAACAGGCCTTCCATCAGGCAGGCAAACACGATCAGGGATTTCAGCAGCTTCTGGTCGTTTTCCACCGTGCCGGTAACGAAGGCCGGGTCGGTCAGGGTGTTGATGAACGGGATCAGGAATTCATCCTTGTCGCGGATCGACTTGACTTCGTTGTAGGCGTTGAAGATCTCGCCTTCGTCCAGACCCAGCGATTCGACGATGTACTGGTAGGCGTGCGTGTGGATCGCTTCCTCGAACGCCTGACGCAGCAGGTACTGGCGGCACTCGGGCGCCGTGATGTGGCGGTAGGTACCCAGCACGATGTTGTTGGCGGCCAACGAGTCGGCCGTCACGAAGAAGCCCAGGTTGCGCTTGACCAGGCGGCGCTCGTCGTCCGTCAGGCCGTTCGGGTTTTTCCACAGCTCGATGTCGCGCTGCATGTTCACTTCCTGCGGCATCCAGTGGTTGGCGCAGCCGGCCAGGTATTTGTCCCACGCCCACTTGTACTTGAACGGCACCAGCTGGTTGACGTCCGTCTTGCCGTTGATGATGCGCTTGTCGTCGGCATTCACGCGGCGCGCCACTTGCTCGGCGTTCGCTTCGGACGGCTCGGCGCCGGCCGGCAGGTTCAAATCGGTATTTCCCAACGGCGCTTGCTGCGCCGGACGCGGCACAGCTGCCGACGTGGTTTCATCATCCCAAGACAACGACATATTCTTCTTCCTTTCCATGCCGGCGAGCCGGCGATCCGCAACAGGCCCGTTGAATCGGACAATACGGACATTGACAACATTGAATCAGCCCGACCGTGCCGGGCTGACAACTAAAATCTTACTGGCAGGCTTCGCACTCTTCAAAGCCGTCATCACCCGGACGCAGGTAGCAGGCTTCGCCATCGGCGTCGTCCGCCGCCGCTGCCACTACCGGCGCCACGGCCACTGCTGCTGCCGCCACGACGGCTGCCTGGGCGCTCTGTGCGCTGGCCGACATGCCGCCATCGACTGCCACGGCGTTCAGCGCGCCCGTCTTGGAGGTCGATTTCTCCATGTGGGTGGCGGCGATGGTGCGCAGGTAGTAGGTGGTTTTCAGGCCACGCAGCCATGCCAGCTTGTAGGTCTCGTCCAGTTTCTTGCCCGAAGCGCCAGCCATGTAGATGTTCAGCGACTGGGCCTGGTCGATCCACTTCTGGCGACGCGAAGCCGCTTCCACCAGCCAGCTTGGCGACACTTCAAAGGCGGTGGCGTAGATATCGCGCAGGTCTTGCGGGATGCGGTCGATCTTCACCAGCGAGCCGTCGAAGTATTTCAGGTCGGAGATCATGACTTCATCCCACAGGTCGCGCGCCTTCAGGTCGCGCACCAGGTAGCCGTTGATCTCGGTGAATTCGCCCGACAGGTTCGATTTCACGTACAGGTTCTGGAACGTCGGCTCGATACAGGCCGAGACGCCGATGATGTTCGAAATCGTCGCCGTCGGGGCGATCGCCACGCAGTTCGAGTTGCGCATGCCGAACTTGGCGATGCGCTCGCGCACCGGCGTCCAGTCCATGGCCGACGAGGAATCGACTTCCAGGTAACCGCCGCGCTCTTCGGCCAGCAATTTGACCGAGTCTTGCGGCAGGATGCCGCGGTCCCACAGCGAACCGGCGTACGATTCATAGCGGCCGCGCTCTTCGGCCAGTTCCGTCGACGCCAGGTAGGCGTAGTAGCAGACGGCTTCCATCGAGGTGTCGGCGAAGCTGACAGCCGCGTCCGAGGCGAACGGCACGCGCATCATGTGCAGGCAGTCCTGGAAGCCCATGATGCCCATGCCGACCGGACGGTGGCGCATGTTCGAGTTGCGCGCCTTGTCGACGGCGTAGTAATTGATGTCGATGACGTTGTCGAGCATGCGCATGGCGGTGCGGATGGTCTTGGCCAGCTTGACGTGATCGAGCTTGCCTTCCTTCATGTGCGCCGGCATGTTGACGGAACCGAGGTTGCAGACGGCGATTTCGTCAGGGCCCGTGTTCAGCGTGATTTCCGTGCACAGGTTCGAGCTGTGGACGACGCCGACGTGCGACTGCGGGCTGCGGATGTTGCACGGATCCTTGAACGTGATCCATGGGTGGCCCGTTTCAAACAGCATCGACAGCATCTTGCGCCACAGGTCCAGCGCCGCGATCTTCTTGAAGACGCGGATTTCGCCGGCGGCGGCCTTGGCTTCGTAGCCCAGGTAAGCCTGTTCAAAAGCCTTGCCGACCTTGTCGTGCAGGTCTGGCGTGTCCGACGGCGAGAACAGCGTCCAATCGCCTTTTTCCATGACGCGCTTCATGAACATGTCGGGAATCCAGTTCGCCGTGTTCATGTCGTGCGTGCGGCGGCGGTCGTCGCCCGTGTTCTTGCGCAGGTCGAGGAATTCCTCGATGTCCATGTGCCAGGTTTCCAGGTAGGCGCAGACGGCGCCCTTGCGCTTGCCGCCCTGGTTGACTGCCACGGCCGTGTCGTTGACCACTTTCAGGAACGGCACCACGCCTTGCGACTTGCCGTTGGTGCCCTTGATGTGGGCGCCCAGGGCGCGCACTGGCGTCCAGTCGTTACCCAGGCCGCCGGCAAACTTGGCCAGCAGCGCGTTGTCCTTGATGGCGTCGTAGATGCCTTCCAGGTCATCGGAGACGGTGCTCAGGTAGCACGACGACAGCTGCGAGCGCAGGGTGCCCGAATTGAACAGGGTCGGGGTCGAGCTCATGAAGTCGAACGAGGACAGCAGGCTGTAGAACTCGATGGCGCGCGCTTCGCGGTCCGCCTCGTTCAGCGCCAGGCCCATGGCCACGCGCATGTAGAACGCTTGCGGCATTTCGATGCGCACGTCCTGGATGTGCAGGAAGTAGCGGTCGTACAGGGTTTGCAGGCCGATGTAGCCGAATTGCAAGTCGCGGTCGGCGACGATGGCTTTGGCCAGGCGCTCCAGGTCGAAACTGGCGAGTACCGGGTTCAGCAGCTCGGCGGCGATGCCCTTGGCGATATATTGCGGGAAATACGTCAGATATTCGGCGGCGGCGGCCGCTTGCGGCACTTCCTTGCCGAACACTTCCTTGCGCACCGTGTGCAGCAGGATGCGGGCCGTGACCTGGCTGTAGGCCGGGTCTTTTTCCATCAGCGCGCGCGCCGCCAGGATGGCCGACTTGTGCAGCTCTTCGACGGGCACGCCGTCGTACAGGTTCTTCACCGTTTCAGCCAGGATGGCGTCGGCATCGACGTGCTTTTCCAGGCCGGCGCAGGCGGCGTTAATCAGGTCGCGCACTTCCTGCATGTCCAGCAGGCGGCGCACGCCGTTGTCGGTGACATTTAATTGTGGTGCGGAAACTTGTGCGGACGCGCCTTGCGCTTCCTTCTGCAGGCGGCGCTCTTCCATGTGCTTGGCGCGGTACAGCACGTAGGCACGCGCCACATCGTGCTCGCCCGAACGCATCAGCGACAGTTCCACCTGGTCTTGCACGTCTTCGATATGGAAGGTGCCGCCGCCCGGATGGCGGCGCACCAGCGCGGCGACGACGCCGTCCGTCAGTTGCTCCACCAGTTCGCGGATGCGTGCCGAGGCTGCGCCCTGGCCGCCGTTAACGGCCAAAAACGCCTTGGTCATGGCGATGGCGATCTTCGAAGGCTCAAATGCCACCACCGCGCCGTTGCGGCGGATGATGCGATAGTCGCCCAGTGCCGCGCCCGTGCTCGCCACGCTGTTGGCCGCGCCTGGCGCTGGCGATACTGGCGTTGGATGGATGGAAATATCTTGTGGTGATTGCATTGAAGCTCCCGTTGTCAGCTAAAGTCAGCCTGCAGTTTTGCTGCCGCGTGTGTTGTTGAATAGAACGCCCGATGGTCAGGGTTTCTTCAGGTATTTGTTGCTAAATAGTAAATTTATAATGCATAAAACAGGTCAGTATCCATAGCGCCACACCGTACTGCCCGGCTGGCGCGAAACACGATCAAGGGTGATAAACCGCCAGTTCCAGTGCTTTATCAGCAATCCGGATAGCTTTGACAATAATTCTGAAAACGTCTGTGATGGCACTAGATATAGTCTTTACATCCAACTTCTGCACTAATTGTAGTGCCCATCGAAGGGCGATGCAATAGTTTTCCAGCATCCGCCGGCGTAATTTTTTGTATTTTCATATACGATTTCGGTTGACTTTTCAGGGCATGGATGGAAAGCCCAATCCCCGCGAAGTAAGCGCTAACGCAGGCTGCCCGCGCAGGGTTTCCAGCCAGCACTCTTGATAAAAATGCCAGTCAAAAAACGGCCCCGGATCCGTCTTCCTTCCCGGTGCGATATGCTCGTGGCCGCGCACATGGGACAGCCCGTGGCGCGCCACCAGCGCCGCCGTCAGCGCCGCCAGCACATGGTATTGCCGCCGCTGGAAAGGCACATCGTCCGCGCCCTCCATTTCGATACCGATGGAATAGCCATTGCACTGCGGGCGTCCTTCGAACACGGACGCGCCCGCATGCCAGGCACGTTGATCAGTAGAAACATATTGCAACAACGCACCATCGCGCCGCACAAAAAAGTGCGCCGACACCTGCAAGCCACGCAGGTCGGCGAAGGAAGGATCGGCATTATAATCTACCCGGCCCGTAAACAAGTCCGACACATGCGGCCCGCCAAAGCGGCCACCCGGCAAGCTGATGTTATGAATCACCAGCAAGTCGACTTGCGCACCGTACGGGCGCGCATCGCAGTACGGCGAGTCATAGCGCAGCGCGCCGTCGCACCAGCCATCTTCATCTATCGTCCATCCGCTCATCAAGTAATGCTTCCTGTATCGTCAATTTCTGCATGCGGTAACGCAACTGGCGCACGCTCAGGCCCAGCTGACGCGCCGCCCGCGCGCGGTGATAACGCGCCTGGACCAGCGCCTGCATGATCATGTCGCGCTCGGCCTGACGCAAATACACGTCCAGCGGCAGGGCCGGGCTCACGCCATATGCCGCCATGCCGGGCAGGCACAGTTGCCGCTCCGGCAAGTCCGGCAATGCCGGCGCCGCCCGCAACGGCATGCTGTCCGGCGCGAATGGCAAGGCCAGCCCCTCGAGCGCGATCACGCCGCCGTCGGCAAAGGCCAGTGCCCGCTCCAGCACGTTTTCCAGTTCGCGCACATTGCCGGGAAACGCGTACGCGGCCAGGGCCGCCAGCACGGGCGGCGCCAGGCTCACGGCCCGGCGTGGCGACAGGCGCGCCAGGATCACCTCACATAATACCTGCAGATCGCCGCGCCGTTCGCGCAGCGGCGGCAGCGCCAGTTCGATCACATTGAGGCGGTAAAACAGATCCTGGCGAAAGGTGCCGGCGGCCACGCCGCGCGCCAGGCCATGCTGGCTGGCGCACAGGATGCGCACGTCGACGGCTTCGTCGGCACTGCCGCCCAGCTTGCGCACGCGGCGCTCCTGCAGCACGCGCAACAGTTTCACCTGCATGGCCAGCGGCAGGTCGTCGACTTCGTCGAGCAGCAGGCTGCCGCCATGGGCCGCCTGGAACAAGCCCTGGCGCTCGTGCAGCGCGCCCGTGTAGGCGCCCGGGCGGCAGCCGAAGAATTCCGCTTCCATCAGCGCTTCGGGTATGGCGCCGCAGTTGACGGCGATAAACGGGAAGCCGGCGCGCGCGCCCTGCGCATGGATGGCGCGCGCCGCCAGTTCCTTGCCCGTGCCTGATTCGCCGCGGATGGCCACCGGCGCGCCGCAGCGGGCGATGCGGCTTATCTGCGCGCGCAGCGCCTGCATGGGCAAGGAATTACCGCTCAGTTGCGGCGCCGGCGCCATGCCGACGGTGGTCACGGTCTGCTGGCTGGTGCGGGGACTGGACATGGGAGCGCGCCTTTCTGCAATGGCGGTGACGAACCGCCTGCTGCAGATGCTACGCCGGACGAATGCCGGAGGTCGTTACGATACGGATGAGCAACGCGCGCGAAGCTGCGCGCTTGCCCTTACACGGTGGCGTGCGCGTGGCTGCAGTAATCGTGACCCTTGGCCTGCACGTTTTCCGAGGCCGGATAGTACACGCCGCAATGGGCGCAGCACAGCATCAGCTCGGCATCGGGCAACTCCTGCGGCCGGCCCGGCGGCGCAAACGGATTCGGCTGCTGCTGCGCGCGGGCGCGCTGCTGCATGCCCCGGATCTTGCTGCGGATAGCAAACAGCACCAGGAACACCAGCGCCAGCCAGAATAAAACACGTGTCATGCGAATCCTCGGTGTAAAACCACTTCCAGTACAAAACGGCTGCCGACATAGGCCAGCAACAAGGTGGCGAAACCGGCCAGGGTGAAGCTCAGCGCCGTCTTGCCGCGCCAGCCGCGAAAGCGGCGCCCCGCCAGCAGGGCGGCAAACAATAGCCACGACAGCATGGTAAACACCGATTTGTGATCCCAGTTGAGCGCCTTGCCAAATAATTGCTCGGAAAACACGATGCCCGACAGCACGGTCAAGCTGAGCAAAATAAAACCGAGGCCGATCATGCGGAACAGCAGCTTTTCCATCGTCAGCAGGGCTGGCAGCTGGTCCAGCGCGCTGCCGATGAAGCCGCGGCTTTCGCTGCGCGTATGCAGCCGCGATTCCTGCAGCGCCATCAGCACGGCGTGAAAGGCGGCAATCGTCAAGGTGCTGTAGGCGAGCACGGCCACGGCGATATGCCAGCCGAAGACGGCCGACTTGCCTTCCATGCTGACCTGGCTGCCGGGAAAGGCCCAGGCCAGGCCGATGGCGATGACGGCGCTGGGCATGACCATGCGGCGCAGTCCATCCAGGCTGAAATTGCGGTTCTCTATCCAGTAGGCGCCCACCGAGACCCATAGCGCGGCCGACAGCATGGCGGAAAAACCGAAGCGCAAGGTGCCCGGCGCCATCAGGTCGAACCACAGGGTGGCGGCGTGCGCCAGCCAGGCGACGCCGGTCAGGCCGGCAATGAGCCGGGCACGGGACGAGGGAAGCACCGCGCACGCCGCGTACAACAGGGCGGCGATGAAAAAGAAATAGATCTGCATAGTTTAAGTTTACACCATAGCCGGCAAGCGCGATTCAAGCGACAGTATGGGCTGTAGGCAATTGGCGCCAGCCGATACCGCAAGCCTGCCATGATATCGTGCCTCGGGCGCGACGGGGTGGCGCACCCTCAAGATTTCGGCAATCTTTCCTTCCATGTACGGTCGCCGCGTCGCGGCCACGTTGCCATCCTGATTAGCCAGTCCTATAATTATGTCCACAGAGCAATAATCATCGACCTTTCGCCACCTGCCCCCATCGCCATGTTTTCTTTCAAAAAAATTTCCTGGACCTGTCTGCTGCTGGCCGCCTGCACTATATTAAGCGGCTGCATGAAAGATGCGCCGTCACAATCCACGTACGAAGAGTATTTCCGTACCTCGATCCAGGACTATGACCTGTACAAGGATTACTTCGACATCGCGAAGCTGGAAAAGCTCAATGGCTGGAAAGAGAACGAGCAATATGAAATCAAGGGCTCGGCCGTGCTGCGCGCCAAGGTGGGCTACCTGGAATTGCTGGCCGACGTGGCCGACAAGCTCGAAGCGCAGGCCAAGACGGACGGCTCCGTGGGCATGACCATGGGTTTGGGCCTGATGGCGCGCGGCATGGGCGGCGAAAACAAGGTGTTCCGCGAATTCTGGACGCAGCAGCAGGAAAAGAAGGCGATTCCCGCACCGCTGCTGGCGCGCCAGGCGGCGATGACGGCCGAGCGTTTCGAGAACCTGCTGCAATGGTCGGACCAGCTCGTGCAAGACAATTACGGCGCCATCATCAGCCGCCAGTTGAAGAAAGGCGATGAACTGACGCGCATCTACACCTTGAGCTTCCGGCAAACGGAAAAAGGCTGGATGGGTTTTAACGCCCGCTAAGGCCACGCCTCCACAAAAAAAACCTCCGCGCCATCGCTGGCACGGAGGTTTTTTTAATGGTTGCCTGATTTACTTCACGTTCAGGCTCTTTTTCGCCTGCTCCAGCAAGTCCGTCTTGACCCAGTCCTTGGCCACAGGCGGCTTCGTCATGCGGCCCACGCCCGTTTTCACCATCACGTCCGTGGTGACCTGGATATGCTCGGGCGAGATGTCGTACGAATACGGCGAATTGCTGATCGCGTCGTCGAAGTCATCCTTCGTGATCTGGCCGCGGAACACGACTTCGCGCACATACTTTTCCGCCGTCGCCTTGTTGTCGATAAAGGTTTTCGTCGCTTCGACGAAGCAGCGCATGAATTTTTCCGCCACAGGACGGCGTTCCTTGTAGAACTTTTCCGTCATCACCATGGTCCGCACAGGCTCGCCGATCGGCGTGTCGTACGGTTTGATGACTTCGGTGCCAAAACCCTTGTTGATCGCCTGCGACGATTGCGGTTCCGACTGCATCATGGCGTCGATATTCTTGCCCATCAGCGCCTGGTTCAAGTCGGCGTAGGCGAGGAACACCAGCTGCACGTCCTTGCCCTTGGTTTCCGAATACGTCAGACCCGCCTGCGACAGCTCGGCCAGCAGCAGCACTTCCTGGATGCCGCCGCGCGTCACGCCCACGCGCTTGCCCTTGAGTTCCTTGACGCTGGCGATCTTTTGCCCGGCGCCCGCCACCAGGCGCGCGCCGCCCTTGGCAAAACCGGCCACCACATAGATCGGCGCGCCGCCGGCGCGGCCGGAAATGGCCGCTTCGGACGCCGTCGCGCCCACGTCCAGCTCGCCCGCGATAATTGCCTGCATCACGTCGAGGCCCTTGGCGAAGACATGCTCTTCGACCTTGATGCCGCACTTGGGCGCGATTTCCTTGATGTACGACACGGCGCCGTAGTGGGCGAATTTCAAGTTACCCAGGCGCACGACTTCCTGCGCCTGTGCCTGCACGGCGCCCATGCCGAACGCCAGCATGAGGGCGGCGGCAATACCGGTCTTCAAGGTTGATTTTTTCTGCATCGGGTTCTCCTGTGGTGGTTGACGTGTGCCCGTCAGGGCACAGCTATGCGAAACACGGCTTCTTATTATGGGGAGATAGTACCGCGTGTTAGAGCCAGGGCAACATTTTTTTGCCGGCAGCCACGCTGCCGGCGTTGTTGCTACTGCTTGTTACTACTGTCCCGCCAGCGCCACCACCGGATCGAGTCCCGATGCCTTGCGCGCCGGCATGAAGCCAAACACCAGCCCCGTCACCACGGCGCAGGCAAATGCCCCGGCGATGGCGCTCAGCGAAAAGATCACGGGCACGTCCCATACCAGCAGCAGGCCGGCCACCGTCACGCCGACCACGATGCCGGCCACGCCGCCCACCACCGACACCAGCACGGCTTCGGTGAGGAACTGGCGCAGGATGTCGCGCCGGCGCGCGCCCGTCGCCATGCGGATGCCGATTTCACGCGTGCGCTCGCGCACCGTCATCAGCATCACGTTCATGACGCCGATGCCGCCCACCACCAGCGAGACGGCGGCGATCAGGCTGAGCATCATGGTCATGTTGTCCTGCGTCTTGGCTTCGGCGGCGATCGACGCGGCCGCGTTGCTGATGCCATAGTCGCGGATGCGGTGGCGCTCGAACATGGTGGCGTCGACCGCTGCCTCGACCTCCGTCACGCGCTTGACGTCGTCCACTGCCATCACCGTGTACGTCGGCTCGCGCTGGCCGAAGACGCGGATGCCGGCCGTGGAAAACGGCAGCAGCAGCACGTCGTCTTCATCCTTCTCGCCCGTCAGCGCGCCTTTCGCGCTCATCACGCCGATCACCTGGAACGGCACATTGCCGATCAGGATGCTCTGCCCCACGGGATTGGGCACGTCGGGCATCAGCTTTTCGGCCAGGTGCGCGCCCAGCACGGCCACGGTGGCCATTTCGCGCTCGTCTTCCTCGGTAAAGAAACCGCCCTTGGCCACGGGCCAGGTCTGGATCTGCGGCAGGGCCGGCCCCGTGCCGCGCACATAGGTCTGCACGTCGAGGTTACCGTGGCGTATCACCTTGTTGCCCGTGACATTCGGCAGCACGTGGGAAATGCCCGGCACGTCCTTGAGCGCATCGAGGTCGGCCAGGGTGATGCTGCGCCCGGGGATGCGCGAGCTTTCGCCGCGCGACGCCATGTACAGCAAGTTCGAGCCGAAGGCGCCCAGTTGCGCCATCACTTGCTGGCGCGTGCCCAGGCCGATGGCCAGCATGACGATCACGGAAGCGACGCCGATGACGATGCCGAGCAGGGTCAAGCCCGTGCGGAAGCGGTTGATCCACAGCACGCGCCAGGCGGCGCGCGCCGCATCGAGCAATTCCGTGCCCAGCGACGCGCCCGTGTCGTGCGCGGCGCGCGACATGTCCAGCGGCGGCAGGGCCGTCGATGTGGCGGGAATGGCGATGGCGCCCGAGTCCGCGATGATTTCGCCGTCGCTGATCTCGATCACGCGGCGCGCCTGGGCCGCCACCTTGCGGTCATGCGTGATGAGGATGATGGTATGGCCCGCGTCGGCCAGTTCGCCCAAGAGGGCCATGACTTCGGCGCCGCTGCTGCTATCTAACGCCCCCGTCGGTTCATCGGCGAGGATGATGCGCCCCCCATTCATCAGGGCACGTGCGATCGACACGCGCTGCTGCTGCCCGCCCGACAATTGATTCGGCCGGTGGTCGAGCCGCTCGCCCAGGCCCAGGCGCTTGAGCAGCGCTTCCGAGCGGGCGTGGCGGGCCGCGGCCGGCATGCCCGCGTACAGGGCCGGCACTTCCACGTTTTCGCGCGCCGATTCGGTGGCGATCAGGTGGTAGCCCTGGAAGACGAAGCCGAACGCCTCGCGCCGCAGCCACGCCAGTTCATCGGGATTCAGGCTGGCCACGTCCTGGCCGGCGAAACAGTAAGTGCCGTCGCTGGGCCGGTCCAGGCACCCGAGCAAATGCATCAGGGTCGACTTGCCGGAACCGGACGCGCCGACGATGGCGACGAATTCGCCGGCGCCGATAGCCAGGGTCAAGCCGCGCAACACTTCCACGGCCGGCGCGCCATCGTGGCCGCCGTAGCGCTTGCGGATGCCGGCAAGCTCGATCAGGGGCGCCGCCTGGCCGCCTTCTCCGCTTTGTCCCAGAGAAGCGGCCTCGCTCATCGCGCTCACAGCTGGAACCTGCTGCTGCCGCTGCCGGCCGGCTGCTCGCCCGTGACCAGCAATTCGCCTTCGCGCAAGCCTTGCAGCACTTCCGCGCTGAGGCGGTTGCGCACGCCCACGGTGACGGCGCGCGTATCGACCTTGCCGTCCGCATCCATCACGCGGGCCGTGAACTGCCCCGGCTTGGCGCCTTCTTCCGTCGATGGTTTCAGGGCCGGCAAGGGCACGGCCAGCACATTGTTCGCCGCTGCCGTGACAAACACCACTTGCGCCGTCATCTGCGGCATCAATTCGCCATCGGCGTTATCGACGTCGAACAGCACGGTATACAAGATCACCTTGCTGGTCGACGGCGCCAGGGCCGTGCCGGCGGCGGAACCACCGGGCACCGGCGGCGCCGGCAGCACTTGCCGCACCTTGCCGCTCCAGCGCCGCTGGTCGCCGCCCAGGGTGGTGAAGTACACGGGCATGTCCGGGCGCACGCGGCGCACGTCCGCTTCCGACACTTCCGTCCATACGGTCATGGCCGACAGGTCGGCGATGCGCAGGATGTTCGGCGTCTGGTAGGTGGCGTTCAGGGTTTGCCCTTCCTTCGCGTCCAGGCCCACCACCTTGCCGGCCATGGGCGCGTAGATGCGCGTATAGCCGAGGCGCGCCTCGTCCGCCTTCAGGCTGGCCTGGGTCTGGTCTATCTGCGCCTTCAGGTGGTCGATCTTGGCGCCGGCCGACGCCAGGGTGGCTTCGGCCGTCTCCAGGTCGGCCAGCGGCGTCGAATCGAACTTGGCCATCTGCTTCTGGCGCACGTGCTGCTGGCCCGCCAGGCGGTGCTGCGCCTGCTGGTCGGCCAGCTGCGCGCGCAAGCCCGCCAGGGCGGCGCGGCCCGCATCGACCGTGGCTTGCTGCACGCTGGGGTCGATCTCGGCCAGCAACTGGCCTTTTTCCACGGCGCTGCCGGGCTGCACGTGCAGGCGCGTGATCTGGCCCGACACCTGCGCACCCACGTCGACATAGGTTTGCGGCTGCAGGGTGCCGATGGCCGTGACGCTGGCCTCGATATTGCCGCGCTTGACGGGTGCCGTGTCGAACACGGTGGCCGGGCCGCGCGTGGCCCACAGTGCGCCGGCGCCAAACAGCGCCAGCAAGACCACGCCGCCGAGGATGCGGGCGCGGCGCGAAGGCAGGCGGGCCGCCATCAGGAAGCCGCCTTGCGGTTGCAGATACAGTAAATCGGTGTCGCCAAACGTGAAAAATACATCGGTCTATCCTTGAAAATAGCGGTGGACATCACCGCAGGAACGTCACAAGACCTGCCAGCGCGGCGACGGCTGCCAGCAGGGAACTACGCAACAGCAATCGGGGCGCATACGGCAGCAGCAGGGCCACCAGCAGCGCGCCGGCCGAAATGAAACCCAGCCAGGCGACGACGCCGACGGTGGCGCTCCAGCCGGCCACGCAAGGCCAGATGGCCAGCGCCAGCAGGACGGCACCCGCCAGCTGCAGCGCGCGCCGCACGTTCGGCGCCGCGTCCCTGCCCCAGACCTGGCCATGGTGGCGGTCCATCGCCAGGGAGAGGCTGGCCATGCCCGCATACGACAGGCCCAGCGCGCACAGGATGGTGTTAATCATGACTGTCCTTCCGTAGTGACGTGCAGGCTGACCGAGGGCGTAGCGCTTTCCTTGGCAGCAGCCTTTTTTACCGGTTTTTCCTTGCGCTGGTGGACTTTCCACGCGCCCCAGGCGGCCAGCAGGCCGAAGGCCATGCTGCCCAGCTCCACGCCGGCGCTTTCCCAGTCGCCGCGCGCGATTTGCGCCGCCAGGTTGTCGCCCGTGCTCAGGACATTGAGCACAGGCAGCAGCAGGCACAGGGCGGCCAGCAAGCCCAGTTGCTCGATCCACGCGCGCTTTTCCGCGCGCACGCAGGCGTGCACGAGCATCAAAAACCACACGCCGAAGAAGGCGCGCACTTCCCAGCCGGCGCGGTGCTCGAGGCCGACGGGGATCAAACGGTTCGCCCACAGGAAGCCCACGCAGGCGATGGACAGGCCGGCAATCGCCGCCACGTTCAGGCATTCGATGACGCGGTAGACGCGCTGCGTGTAAGCGCCGAACTCGCCGCCCGACTTCTGGCGGCGCTTGACCATGAACATGATCGCACCCGTGCCCATCATGGCCGTGCCGGCCAGGCCGCAGAAGAAGTACAGCCAGCGCATGGGCGTGCCGCCAAAACCCACCATGTGCAGATTCGACATGACGGAGCGCGTCAGGCCCGCGCCGCCCGTGTCGGACGCGCCGGGCAGGCGCAAGGCGGTCTGCTCGCCCGTGGCCAGCGCATAGCAAGCCCTGCCCGTGTTGGCGCTGATGCGTTCCATCGTATCCGTCTCTTCATTCCAGCCGTACATGCACACGCGCATGGAGGCGTCGTTCGGATTGTCCAGTACCACGGCGCGGATTTCCTGGCCGATGGACTGTTCGGCGCGCTGCGCGAACGATTCCAGCGCGGGAATGGCCAGCGGCTGGCCCGTCTTCACAGGTTTTCCCGCGTCGTTCCAGTCGCTCAAAAAGGCTTTCTTGGGATTGTTCATGCCGTATTGCGCGGCCACGGGGGCCGGCACATAGTCATCGCTGAAAAATGCCAGGCCCGTGTAGGCGATCATGAACTGGAACGGCAAGGTCAGCACGGCCACGGCGTTGTGCGCGTCGAGCCACGAGCGCTGGCCCTTGGCCGGGCGGAAGGTGAAGAAATCCTTGAAGATGCGCTTGTGCGTGATGACGCCGCTCACGAGCGCCACCAGCATGATCATGGTGGTGATGCCGACGATCCAGACGCCGATGCGCCCCGCGTGCAGCTCGTAGTGGAAATCGACGAAATGGTGGCCGCCGATGGTTTCCCGTTCCGTTGCCTCGCGCGCATGTTCGATGACGGCGCCCGTCAGCGGATCGAGCTCCGCCGAGCCATAGCCGCCGCTGGGTTGGAACCAGTAGGCGGAAAGGCCGTGGCCGGGGCGCTGCACGGGCCAGATTTCCCACATGTCCGCCTTCGGGTGTTCCTTCGCCATGAAATCGAGCGCCAGCTCCAGGCGGTGGCCACGGTCCGTGACCTTCGGCAACGGCGGATCGTTCGCATGCGCCGCTTCTTCCAACGCGTGTTCGGGCGTCATCCAGTGGCCGATCGGGTCGTCGAAGACGGCCAGGGTGCCGGTCAGGAAGATGGCGAACAGCAGCCAGGAAATCCACAGGCCGCTCCAGGTATGCAGCCAGGCCATGGCCTGGCGCAAGCCGCCCTGCTGCGGCGTTTTCACCACTTTGTCTACCTTGACGGCGTTCATGCGGCACCCCGCGACAGCAGCAGGCCGATGCCGCCGCACAGGATCGCTGGCAACAGCATGCCCAGCCAGGCGCGGCGCAGGTCTTGCACGGCAAAGACCCAGATCACGGCGCAGGTGTAGACGACAAAGGCGCTCAGGGTCGCCGTCAGCACGGCTTCGGCGCGCGACAGCGGCAGCACGGCCGCCAGCAGCACGGCCACGCCGGACGTGAGCGCATAGCCGCCAAAGACGGCGGCAAGCACGCGCGAAAACAACATCATGTGGGCCGACTTCATCATCGCGGCACTCCCCGTGGCATACGCAGGCTCACGCCATTACTGGCGTGGGCCAGATTCAACTGCACATCCATAAGCCATGCATCCTTCATCAAGATAGGTCATTCAAAAGTGATTGTTTACAGTTTGTAGTTCAATGTCAGCATCACGTTGCGCGGCGCCCCTGCCAGGTTGCCGAAGACATCGGAATAGATGCTCTGGTAATAGTGCTTGTCCAGCGCATTGTTGACGTTCAGGCGCAGCTCGGCGCGGCTGTCGATCTGCCAGGCCGCGTTCAGGCCCACGATCGCATAGCGGCCCTGGCGCAGATGGTAGGTGCCGTCGCTCGACTCGGTCGCGCCCTGCCCGTACACCGACGCGCCGACGCGCCAGCCCTGTGCGGCGCCGGACAGGCGGTAGCTGGTGGCCAGCTTGAGCTGCTGGCGCGGATAGCGGCTGTTGAAATCCTTGCCGATATTGGCCGGATCGCTGTCGCGCGTGAATTGCGCCTTCACATACGTAAAACCGGCCGACAGCTGCCAGTCCGGCGTCAGCGCGCCCGCCACGTCCAGCTCCACACCTTCGCTGCGCACTTCGCCCGACGCGCGCTGGCAATAGCCCCAGGTGCTGCCGGGGCAGGGATTCGGGCCGGCCAGGTCGTCCACGCCGCGGTTCTGCTGGCGGATCTGGAACACGGCCGCGCTGGCATTGAGGGCGCCGCCGAAGTATTCGCCTTTCACGCCCGCTTCGTAGTTGGTGCCGCTGATCGGTTTCAGGGGCCGCGCATTGGCATCGGTGGACGCCTGCGGCTGGAAGATCTCGGTCCAGCTGGCGTACACGGAATGCTGCTTGTCGAGGTCATATACGACACCGGCGTACGGCGTGAATTCGCGCGCCACCGAGTAGCCGGCATCGTCCTTGTACCAGCTCACGCGCCCGCCCAGCACCAGCGACAGCGGCTCGGTCAGGCGCAGGCGCGTGCCCGCATACACGCCGCTTTGCTCGGTAATGCTGGCCGTGCGCCACTGCGCGTAATTGATGACGGGGCGCGCCACGCTGCCCGCATCCCAGTGGAACGGGTCGAGCACGGGTGCAGCCGCGCCCCAGCTGTACGGCGCCCAGCCGCCATAGCTGTTTTTCGACGAACGGCGGTGGCTGGCGCCGACGGTCAGCTCGTGCTCGCGGCCGAACAGGCTGTAGCCGCCGCTCGCATAGGCGTCATAACTGGTGTTGGCCAGTTCGGCGCGGTAGCTTTGCGAATTGAAGCGCAGGGTGTCGCCGCGGCGGTTGATGCCGGAAAACGTCGTGTCGATCTCGGGCGTCTTGCGCGTGGCCGCCAGCTTGGCCTTCCAGCCGTTGCCGAAGCGGTGTTCCAGTTCGGCGAAGATGGTTTTATCGGTCTGGCGCCAGCCGTCGAAATCGCTGCCCAGGTAGGTGGAGCGGGGCAAATTCAAAAAGCGGCCGTCGGCGGCCGTCACCACGCCCGTCGTCACTCCGTCGTTATCGGTCTTGCGGTAGTGGGCGCCCACGGTCAACGTGGTATCGGGACGCAGATCGGCCTCGATGATGCCGTACAGCTGGTGATTGCGTCCATGCAGCACGTCGACAAAATCCTTCTTGTCCTGCACCGTGACGACCATGCGCCCGCGCAGGGTCTTCGCTGCGTTGAGCGCGTTGGCCGCATCGGCTTCCAGCCGGTAGTTGCTCCAGCTGCCGATGCTGGCCGAGAACGACGCTTGCGGCGTGGCCGTCGGGCGCTTGCGCACCATGTTGATGGCCGCGCTGGGCGTGCCGCTGCCCGTCATCAAGCCCGTGGCGCCGCGCACCACCTCGATGCGGTCATAGATGGCCAGGTCGTCATTGTCGCCATTGAACGTGCCGTTCGCGCCCAGGCTGGTAGGCAAGCCGTCGAACAGGATGTTGTCGATTGGAAATCCCCGCGCGCTGAAACTGCCCGAATCGCCCGTAAAGTTGCCCTTTTGCATGACAAGACCCGTGATCGACTGCACGGCGTCGTCCAGGGTTGTGATGCCCAGGTCGTCGATCTGCTGGCGCGTCAGCACGCTGACCGACTGCGGCGTTTCGCGCAGCGACAGGTTCAGCTTGGTTGCCGTGTTGCTCACGCCCGTCGTGTAGGAGCCGCTGCCTTCCGTCGTCGCATCGCGCCCCGCCGTGACGGATACGCCGAGCATGGTTTGCTCGGTCGCGGGAATGGCTGGCGCCTGCTGCGCCAGCGCCGGCAGGCTGGCGGCCAGGCACAGGGCCGCGGCGGCTTGCGCCAGCGGACGCAGTGAGGAGTGAGAGGATGGCAAACTGACAAAAGGCAAAGCGTGCGACATGAAAGTTCCTGATAGTAATGGCGTCATGAGACGGTAAAAAACAGGCGCCTACCTTGTAGGTGCCGCGAAAACGAAAAACGGGCAGCCGGATGGCTAAATATTTCTGCGCAGCGTGCTATGACGCCGGCTCGACGCTGACCCAATAGCGCGTGCGGCTGCGGACCTGCACCGGCAGCGAGTTGGGCAGCATGTTCAAAATGCGCTGCGTGTCGGCCAGCGGGAACACGCCCGACAGGCGCAGCTGGGCCACTGCCGGCGCGCAGTCGATCACGCCGGGGCGGTAACGGGCCAGGTCGGCCAGGAAATCGCCCAGGGTCACGTCGTCGACGATCAGCTGCCCGCGCGACCAGGCATGCGCATACGCAGCGATGGCGTGCGGCGCGTCCAGCGTCTGGCGGGAAAATGCCACGCCGCGCCCGGCCGCCAGCAGCATTGGCGCGCCGGCACTGTCGCGGGGACGGATTTCCACGGCGCTTTCCAACACGTCCACCGTGCTGTAGTCATCTTGCTGGCGCACGGCAAAGCGCGTGCCCAGCGCGCGCACCAGGCCTTCGCGCGTGGCCACCACCAAAGGCGCGGCGCTGCCGGCGCCGTGGCCGCTAACGACGAGGATCTCACCGGCCAGCAGTTCGATCAGGCGGCGGCTGGCGTCGAAACGCACGTTGACTGCCGATCCCGTATTCAGGCTGAGCACGCTGCCATCGTCCAGCACCACCTCGCGCCGCTCGCCCGTGGCCGTGCGGTAGTCGGCACGCAGGGTGCGCACGCCGTCCCAGGCGCCCGTCTGCGCGGCCAGCATGCCGCCGCCGGCCGCCACGCCCAGCCACGCCAGCACCTGGCGCCGCTTGCCGTTGACGGCTTTGCGCTGCGTGCCGGCCAGCGCCTGCGCGGCCGCGCCACGGTGCAAGCCGTTGAAGCGCCGCGATACCGCTTCGATATGCCGCCAGGCCCGTTCATGTTCCGGGTCGGCGGCGCGCCAGCGCTGCCAGGCGGCCTGCTGCGCTTCGCTGGCCTCGCTAGACATCAGCACGGTCAGCCACTCGGCCGCCTGCTGCTGCACGTCCTCGCGGATGGCTGGCGGTGCCGCCGGTTCTGCCGCCGTGCTCATGCCGGCAGCGAGAAAAACACCTGGCGGTTGGCGCGCGTCAGGTATTGCTTGACCGAGCTGGCCGATACGTTCAGGCGCGCGGCGATCTCGGCATAGCTGAGGCCTTCGAGCTGCGCCAGCAAGAACGCCGTGCGCACGGGACCCGGCAAGCCGTCGAGGGCCAGGTCGATCTCCTGCAAGGCTTCCAGCGCCAGCAGCCGCGCTTCCGGCGCGGGCACCACCTCGGGCGGCAGGCAGGCGAGCGCCTCCAGGTAGGCGTCTTCCAGCACTTGCCGGCGGTAGCGGTGCGCCACCAGGCGGCGCGCGACGGTGGCGAGAAAAGGCCGCGCTTCGCGGATCTGCGGCGCGGAAGCGGCCGTCAGCACGCTGATGAAGGTGTCTTGCGCCAGATCCGCCGCGTCGCCCGCATTGCCCAGCTTATGCCGCAGCCAGCCCTGCAGCCAGCCGTGATGGCTGCTGTAGAGCGCGTGCAGGTCTTGTTGCTGTGCAAAATCGGCCGCCGACATGGCATCCCTTTCCGGTCTGGCGCGACGCGCCCACGAATGTAAATAAGAATTATTCTCATTTTAACCGTGTTTTTGACTTTCATGCAATCGTGGCATTGGCAGAAATACCAACTCATTCAAAAGCCGGCCAACCGCCAGGCGCTGCTGCGCGGGACCGCCAGCCACCCGCGATAAGGTAAAATGACGGCCATCGTCCGGCTTGCGCCGCCCACTCCCAAGCTTTTCATTGCAGGTTCATCATGCTAGATAATCTCACCCAACGGCTTGCCAAAGTCGTCAAGACCATGCGCGGCGAGGCGCGCCTGACCGAAGCGAACACCGCCGACATGCTGCGCGAAGTGCGCCTGGCGCTGCTCGAAGCCGACGTCGCCCTGCCCGCCGTGCGCGAATTCATCGCCAAAGTCAAAGAAAAAGCCATGGGCGAGGATGTCATTTCCTCGCTGACGCCAGGCCAGGCCCTCGTTGGCGTGGTGCAGCGCGAGCTGGCCGCCCTGATGGGCGCCGACCTGGGACCGGAAGCGTCGCAGATCAGCTTTGCGCAGCAGCCGCCCGCCATCATCCTGATGGCCGGTCTGCAAGGTGTGGGTAAAACCACCACCGTCGGCAAGCTGGCGAAGTACCTGAAGGAAGAAAAGAAGAAGAAAGTGCTGACCGTCTCGGCCGACGTGTACCGTCCCGCCGCGATCGCCCAGCTGCAATCGGTCACCGCCCAGGTCGGCGCCGACTTCTTCCCGTCCACCAGCACGGACAAGCCGGTTGATATCGCCCTGGCCGCGCTGGACTGGGCGAAAAAGCACTACCACGACGTGCTGATCATCGATACGGCGGGCCGTCTCGGTATCGACGAAGAGATGATGCGCGAAATCGCCGCCGTCCACGGCGCCGTGAAACCGATCGAAACCCTGTTCGTCGTCGACGCCATGCTGGGCCAGGACGCCATCAATACGGCCAAGGCCTTCAATGATGCGCTGCCGCTGACCGGTATCGTGCTGACGAAGCTCGATGGCGATGCACGCGGCGGTGCCGCCCTGTCCGTGCGCCACATCACGGGCAAGCCGATCAAGTTTGCCGGTGTCTCGGAAAAACTCGACGGCCTGGAAGCGTTCGATCCGACCCGCATGGCCAACCGCATCCTCGGCATGGGCGACATCCTCGCGCTGGTCGAAGAAGCGCGCAAGGGCGTCGACAGCAAGGCAGCGGCCGATCTGGCGCAAAAGATCAAGGTCGGCGGCAAGTTCGACATGAACGACTTCAAGGCGCAATTGGGCCAGATGAAGAAAATGGGCGGCATGGCCAACCTGATGGACAAGCTGCCGGCCCAGTTCCAGCAGGCGGCAGGCGGCAAGAACATGGATCAGGCCGATAAGCAGGTGCGCCGCATGTGCGGCATCATCGATTCGATGACGCCGCAGGAACGCGCCAAGCCTGAACTGATCAAGGCCACGCGCAAGCGCCGCATCGCCGCCGGCGCCGGCGTGCAGGTGCAGGAAGTGAACCGCATGCTGACGCAATTCGAGCAGATGCAGACGATGATGAAGAAATTGTCGGGCGGCGGCATGATGAAGATGATGCGCAGTATGAAAGGCATGATGCCTGGCATGAGGTAGTGGAAGGCTTCAAAATCCGCTGCGCGGGGCGCCTTGCGGCCGGCGATGCTCACCGTACTTTAGTACGGTTGCGCTTCTCTGCCACAAATCACCTCCGCTCGCTGTGATTTTGAAGGCCTTTTTTACGCCGCGTATCGAAAGTCGATAGATCAAAAAACACCGTTCCAAATAATGCCGGATTGCATTTTCATGTGTCCGGCATCACGCTTCCCGCCCTCCGCAGCGCCCCTCCCCGCATAGCCAGCAACCATGCCATTTACGGGTAAAAACGCCGTTCTGCGCTCCCAAGCGGTGCGCCCGGGCGACAGCATTGCCATTTCCCTGCTTTTTCCTCGTGAAAACGTGAAAAACACTTGCATACAAGGTAAATCCACACCAATATTAGCCGTGCGATTAATTGCGCAATTTCCCATGTGTTTGTTAAGGAGGCTCGAAGATGGCAACAGCCAAAAAAACCCCAGTAGCAGCGCCAGCCAAAGCAGCAGCAGCCAAGCCTGCAGCCGCCAAGAAAGCAGCACCCGCAGCCAAGGCAGCAGCTAAACCAGCAGCGGCGAAGAAAGCGGCAGCACCGGCAACACCACGCAAGCCAAACGCAGCATTCATGAAAGCAATGACGCCATCGAAAGATCTGGCCGCCGTTGTTGGCGCAGCACCACTGCCGCGCACGGAAGTGACCAAAAAGGTATGGGATTACATCAAAAAACTCGATCTGCAAGATCCGGCCAACCGCCGCATGATCAATGCGGACGACAAGCTGAAAGCTGTTTTCGGCGGCAAAGCCCAAGTCTCCATGTTTGAAATGACGAAACTGATCTCCGATCATTTGAAATAATCAGATACGCACAGGGCGTCTACGCCGTGTGAGTGCCCCGCCGCTTTACTGCGAGCGGGGCATTTTTTTGCTGCGGGGGTCAACCATGTTGTCGGATGACGGTCTTTCAGACCTAATCCGACCTACGTCCGCCCCATTCACCCGGGGTCAGACCCTCAACACCGTTAATTCAGAGCTCTGCGCCAACGCTGCCGGGGGTCTGACCCCAGCCTTTATTTGACTTCCCACTGCTTCCAAGCCGCCCTTACCGCATTCGGATACTCTGCCCTGCCCCGGCTGCCGTTATACCGGCCCAGCGCCAGGTACAAATCGCCCTTTTCCATATCCAGGTACATGCGCAGGATCGCGCAGCCGTAGCGCAGATTCGTCTGCATGTGGAACAGCTTGCTGCGGTCATGGTCGCCGATGACGCCCGTCCAGAATGGCATTACCTGCATGTAGCCGCGGGCGCCGGCCAGCGAAACGGCATATTTGCGGTAGGCCGACTCCACCTGGATCAGACCCAGCACCAGGGCCGGTTCCAGGCCCGCGCGGCGCGCTTCGTACCAGACGGTTTCCAGGAATTCCGTGCGCAACTGGGCGTCCGGCAGCTTGCGCTGCAGGCGTTGCGACATCTGTCCCAGCCATTGCTGGTAGCGCTGCAGGTCGGCGGGCGTGGCAAATTTGGGCTGCGGCGGGCGTTCGTCGCGGATCGCATGCGACAGGGCCAGGCGGACGGAGTCGGCCAGCGCCTCCTCTTTCTGGTTGCCGGCCTGCGCAAAGGAAACGCAGGCCAGGCCGGCGGCCAGCGCGAGCGCGCCAGCCGTTTTACTTGGCGATAAGCGCTTCACTGCGCCATTTTGCCCTGGATGAAGGCAACGATCTCGTCCGGCGCAACGCCGGTCGCTTCCGCATCGCGGCGGCCCTGGTATTCCAGCTTGCCTTCTTTCAGTCCGCGCTCGCCGATGACGATGCGGTGCGGCACGCCAATCAGTTCCCAGTCAGCGAACATGGCGCCAGGGCGCAAGCCGCGGTCGTCGACGATGACGTCCACGCCAGCGCCTTGCAGGGCCGCGTACAGCTTCTCCGTCTCTTCCTTGACCAGTTCGCTGCGGTCCATGCCCATCGGGCACAGCACGACCTCGAACGGCGCGATCGACGCAGGCCAGATGATGCCCTTGTCGTCGAAGTTCTGTTCGATGGCGGCGCCCAGGATGCGCGTCACGCCGATGCCGTAGCAACCCATCTGCAGCGGCGCAGGCTTGCCGTTTTCATCGAGGAAGGTGGCTTTCATGCTTTCCGAGTACGCCGTACCCAGCTGGAACACGTGGCCCACTTCGATGCCGCGCTCGATGGCCAGTGCGCCCTGGCCGTCCGGCGACGCGTCGCCGGCGACGACATTGCGCAAGTCGGCCACGATGGCAGGCTCGGCCACGTCACGGCCCCAGTTGGCGCCCGTGTAGTGGAAACCGGCCTCATTCGCGCCGCAGACGAAGTCGCTCATGTGGGCGACCGTGCGATCCGCCACCACGGTGACCGGTGCCTTCGTGCCGATCGGGCCCAGGTAGCCAGGGATGGTGCCGTAGACTTCCAGGATTTCCGCTTCCGTCGAGAAACGGTGACCGACCAGGCCGGCAACCTTGCCCACCTTGATCTCGTTCAATTCATGATCGCCGCGCAGCAGCAGCATGAAATGCTGTTTCGTGATTTTTTCGTCCTTGCCCGTCGTTTCCACCGTCAGGGCGATGGTTTTCACGGTGCGCGACAGCTCGATGCCCAGCAAGGCGGCCACGGTTTCGCACTTGACGGTGTCCGGCGTAGCCGTTTTGATCAGCGCCTGGCTGGCAGCCGGGCGCTCGCCCGCTGGCGGCAGCGCTTCGGCCGCTTCCATGTTGGCGGCGTAGTCGGAGGTCGGGCAGTACACAAGCGCGTCTTCACCCGTGTGGGCGATGACGTGGAATTCATGCGAACCGGAACCGCCGATGGCGCCGTTGTCGGCCGCCACGGCGCGGAATTTCAGGCCGAAACGCGTGAAGATGCGCGTGTAGGCGTCGAACATGACTTTATACGACGCCTGCATGCCGGCCAGGTCGCGGTCGAACGAATACGCGTCCTTCATGGTGAATTCGCGGCCGCGCATCAGGCCGAAACGTGGGCGGCGCTCGTCGCGGAACTTGGTCTGGATATGATAAAAATTCAACGGCAACTGGCGGTAGGACTTGATTTCCGTGCGCACGACGTCCGTGATCACTTCTTCCGACGTGGGCTGGATCGCATATTCGCGGCCGTGGCGGTCTTTCACGCGCATCAATTCGTCGCCCATCTTGGTCCAGCGGCCCGTTTCCTGCCACAGTTCGGCCGGCTGCACGAGCGGCATCAGCAGTTCGATGGCGGCGGCTTTGTTCATCTCGTCACGGATGATGGCTTCCACCTTGCGGATCACGCGCAAGCCCATCGGCATGTAGGTATAGATGCCGGAACCGAGGCGTTTGATCATGCCTGCACGCATCATCAATTGGTGGCTGACGATTTCCGCGTCAGAAGGTGCATCTTTAAGTGTGGAAATAAAAAAACGGGAGGCGCGCATAACGGTGAATTCTTTTTAAAAAGAGAGGGTTATAATCAACCTAATTTTAAAGGATTAGCTGGCTGATGCGTCCATACTTTACACAAATGCGCTCAATTGGTGCGATTCCGGCGCTTTTCGCACCCCGAAAAGGTCACCGGCTTGCGAAGTTGTGGGTAATTATGTAAAAAAGGACGCACTGTCGCAGAAAGTTTGAGGTGCATTATGCTCGACCGTGAAGGGTTTCGGCCCAACGTCGGCATCATCCTGCTAAACGCCCAGAACGAGGTGTGGTGGGGCAAGCGGGTGCGCGAGCACTCATGGCAGTTTCCGCAAGGCGGTATCAAATATGGCGAAACACCGGAACAAGCCATGTTTCGCGAACTTGAAGAGGAAATCGGACTCAGACAGGAACACGTCAAAATTGTCGGCCGCACCCGCGACTGGCTGCGCTATGAAGTGCCAGACCACTTCATCAAGCGCGAGATTCGCGGCCATTACCGTGGCCAGAAGCAGATTTGGTTTCTGCTGAGAATGTGCGCGCGCGATAACGACGTCAATCTGCGCCTGACCGACCATCCCGAGTTCGACGCCTGGCGCTGGCATGAATACTGGGTCCCGCTCGATGTCGTCATTGAATTTAAACGCGATGTGTACCAGCGCGCCTTGCAGGAGCTGTCCCGCTTCCTGACCTGGCCCGTGCATGGCAACGCACAGCAAGCGCACCGCCACACGTCGCGCTACCTGCGCCAGCCCCATGCGCCACGGGCACAGGACGGCGCGGCACTGGCCAAGCCTTGCGACGGCATCGCCGCCGAAGGGTGTACGCCGGAGCTGATCTTGCCGGGCAAGGAGTAGTCCGCCGCAATGAACGCACGCTCCCACGCAAAAGGGGCAGCCTGAACAGGCTGCCCCTTTTTTCATGCCGGCAGGAAACTCCCCTGCCGGTCAGGCTGGCTTAGTTTGCTGCCGGCGCTGGCGCAGCAGCGGGAACGTCGAGCGTGATGGCTTTCAAGCCCAGGATATTGCTGCTGTAATGGCGGATCTTGTTGGCCAGGGCCGGGTCGTTGTTCAGCTTTTGACCGTACGATGGCACCATTTCCACCATCTTCGCTTGCCATTCCGGCGTGGCCAGGCGGCTCTTGAATGCCGTTTGCAGCACCTTGATCATGATGGGCGGCGCGGTCGAGGCGCCTGGCGAAGCACCCAGCAAGGCGACGATGCTGCCATCGGCGGCGCCGACGACTTCCGTGCCGAACTGCAGCAAGCCGCCTTTGACCGGGTCATCCTTGACGATCTGCACGCGCTGGCCGGCGTTTTGCAAGGTCCAGTCTTCCATCTTGGCGTTCGGCAAGTATTCGCGCAGGGTCTTCAGGCGGTCTTCCGGCGTATTCATGACCTGTTCCACCAGATATTTCGTCAGCGGAATATTGTCGTAGCCGGCTTGCAGCATCGGTTTCACATTGCCCGTGCCGATCGAGGCAGGCAAGTCGATCCACGAACCGTTTTTCAGGAACTTCGTCGAGAAGGTGGCGAACGGGCCAAACAGCAAGGCTTTCTTGCCATCGATGATGCGCGTGTCCAGATGCGGCACGGACATCGGCGGCGAACCGACGGACGCCTTGCCGTAGACCTTGGCCGCATGCGCCGCCACCAGTTCCGGATTGGTGGTCACCAGCCATTGGCCGCCGACCGGCACGCCGCCGTAGCCCTTGGCTTCAGGAATACCCGATTTTTCCAGCAGCGGCAGCGAACCGCCGCCGGCGCCGATGAAGACGAACTTGGCGCGCATGGTCTTTTCCTTGCCGGCAGCCAGGTCTTTCACCGTCACGTTCCACACGCCGTCGGCGCCGCGCTGAATATCTTCCACTTGGTGGCGCAGGTGCAAGACCATGCCGTGGCTGTCCGTCAGGTATTTCACGAGACCGCGCGTGAGGTTGCCGAAATTGACGTCGGTACCGATGTCCATGCGCGTCGCGGCCACTTTCTGGCCCTTGTCGCGGCCTTGCATGACGAGCGGCGCCCATTGCTCGATCTGCGCCTGGTCTTCCGAGAACAGCATGCCCTTGAACAGGTTTTCCTTTTCCAGCGCGGCGTAGCGCTTCTTCAAAAAGGCAATATTGTCGTCGCCCCACACAAAGGCCATGTGCGGCACGTTGTTGATGAAGGTTTGCGGCGCGCCCAAGTGCTTGTTGGCCACCTGATAGGCCCAGAATTGCTTGGAAATTTCGAATTGCTCGTTGATGGCAACGGCTTTCTTGGTCTCGATGCTGCCGTCGGCCGCTTCGGGCGTGTAGTTCAGTTCGGCAAATGCCGAGTGGCCCGTGCCTGCGTTGTTCATCGCGTCCGAGCTTTCGGCGGCCACGGAATCGAGGCGCTCGACCATTTCCATCGTCAGCGAGGGATCGAGTTCCTTGAGCATGCTGCCCAGGGTGGCGCTCATGGTGCCGGCGCCGATCAGCAGCACGTCGACCGGTTTTTCGGACGAGGCCGGAGGGGTCTTGTTACATGCCGCCAGGATCAGGCACGACATCAAAAGTAATAGCGATTTACGCATACGTAACTCCGTTTATGAATACTGAAGGATGATTCTTGCGCGCCACCGTGGCGGCACCATCGCTGTGTTGAATGAAAAACAGCCGGCCAGCCGGAACGCCAGGGCGGCCGGACAGGTCAAGGTTGATGGTGATAGGCATGCTGCCGCGCTCCGGAATAAGCCAGGAGCAAGATCTGGTGGCAAAGGTGCGGGCAATGGAAGCACGCAATGGCAACAAAATCGCCATCGTGTCCAGAGCAAATATCAAGAGCGGCGATTTTATCACCGTTATTTGGCGCCGCCGGGCCGTGGCGGTAGTGGATAATACTTACTACAGGGTATTAAATTGCGGTGACTATCGGGTCACGAAAGCGGACGCCGGACGGCAAAAAGGGCATCCCCGATGCCTTGAATTGATGTACGCGGTACAATGCCGGCTGCCCCTTAGCCATAGTCCTACAGCCATGTTCAACCCCTCTTCCGACGACGTGCGCCGCTTCTTTTGCGACACCTTGCGCAAGCACCGCGCCCACGAAATCCTCACGCCGATGGAAGCCATCGCGCTCGACTGGATCCTCGAACATCCCGAGTATGAAAACGAGCTCTCCGACGTCGAAGCGGCGCTGGCGCGCGATTACTCCGTCGAAGGGGGCCAGGCCAATCCTTTCCTGCACCTGTCCATGCATCTGTCGATCACGGAGCAGGTACAGGTGGACCAGCCGCGCGGCATCCGCCCGGCCGTCCAGCAACTGACGCAGCGCCTCGATTCGGCCCATGCGGCCCAGCACGAAGTGATGGAATGTCTGGGCCAGATGATCTGGGCTTCGCAGCGCTCGGGCTTGCCGCCGGATACGGACGCGTATATCGACTGCGTGCGGCGCCGCTGATCAGGTAGTATCATGTTGCCAAGAAACTCAGCCACTGAAGGATATCTTGGCCCATCACACCATTCTCGTACTCGGCGGTTACGGTTTTTTCGGCACGCGCATTTGCCAGGCGCTAGCCGGCAACCAGGATATCCATCTGCTGGTGGCCGGGCGCGACGCCGCCAGGGCCAGGGCACTGGCGGCGCAATTGGGCTTGCCGCCGCGGCAAGCACTGGCGCTCGATGCCGATGCACCTGATCTGGCGCGGCGCCTGGCCGAACTGGGCGTCGATACGCTGATCCATACCGCCGGCCCGTTCCAGGGCCAGGATTACCGCGTCGCCGATGCGGCGATTGATGCCGGCGCCAACTATATCGACCTGGCCGACGGCCGCGATTTTGTCGCCGGCATCGCCAGCCTCGACGACCTGGCGCGCCAGCGCGGCGTGTTCGTCACCAGCGGCGCCAGCTCGCTGCCAGCGCTGTCCTCGGCCGTGGTAGACCGCTACCTGCCGCGCTTTCGCCAGCTCACATCGATCCGCCACGGCATCGCCTCCGGCGCCCGCGCGCCGGGCATCGCCACCATGGCCGGCATCTTCTCGTACTGTGGCAAACCGTTCCAGCGCCTGGTTGCCGGCACCCAGCAGACCACGCACGGCTGGCTCGACCTGAAGCGCCACCGCTTTGCCGCGCCCGTGGGACGGCGCTTGCTGGGCAGCTGCGACGTGCCCGACCTGGCGCTGTTCCCGCAACGCTATCCGGGCCTCGACACCGTCACTTTTCACGCCGGTTTTGCCGGTGCGCCCGGCCATCTGTTCGTCTGGGCCGCCGCGCAACTGGTGCGCCTGGGCCTGTTGCGCAGCCTGCTGCCGCTGGCCAGGCCATTGCACGCCATCAGCCAATGGGTGGAACCGCTGGTCAGCGACAAAGGCGCGATGTTCGTAACGCTGCAAGGCACGGGACTCGATGGCCTGCCGCTGACGCTGACCTGGCAATTGCTGGCGGCGCAAAACCACGGCCCGCATATCCCGTGCGGCGCGTCGATCGCGCTGGCGAACCGGTTGGCCGGCGCCAGCAGCGGTGGCGCGCCGCTACCGCACGGCGCGATGCCCTGCGTCGGCCTGCTCACGGTGGAAAATTACCTGGCCGCGCTGCAAGGCCATGACGTGACCGAGGTACCGGCATGAGCTGGTACCTGTTCGTCAAATGGCTGCACATCCTCAGCGCCACCATCCTGTTTGGCACTGGCATCGGCATCGCTTTCTTCAAGTGGATCAACGACCGGGGTGGCGAGGTGCGTGCGATCCGCCTGTCGGCCGAAAAGACCGTGCTGGCCGACTGGCTGTTCACCACGCCGGCCGTCATTGTCCAGCCGCTGTCCGGACTGGCCCTGGCGCACCTGGCCGGCTATCCGATCCTGTCCGGCTGGGTCCTCGCCTCGATGCTGCTGTATGCGGTGGCCGGCGCCTGCTGGTTACCCGTGGTATGGCTGCAGATCCGCATGCGCAGCCTGGCCCGCCTGGCTGATGACACGGGCACACCGCTGCCGCGCCTGTACTGGTTCTATGCGCGCTGCTGGTTCTGGCTTGGCGTGCCCGCATTTGCCGCGCTCATGCTGGTCTACTGGCTGATGGTTGCCAAGCCCGCGCCATGACGCCAGCCAAGCTGCAAGGGCTGTACTGGGCCATGCGCCTCGGCATGGCCTTTATCTGGCTATGGACGGCGTTTGTGTCCTGGTATCTGTATCCGCATGCCGAATCGCTCGCATGGCTGCGCCGCAGCGGCATCACGCTGCATACGGAACACGTGTTTGCCGCCTCCTGCCTGGCCGACCTAGCCATGGGCATCGCCTCGCTGTTCCATGCCAGGCCGTTGCTATGGTGGACGCAGTGCGCGCTGGTGGCCGGCTATACACTGGTGATCGCCGTCTTCCTGCCGGAATTCCTGATACACCCTTTCGGGCCGCTGACGAAAAATATCCCGCTGGTCGCCGGCCTCGTCTTCCTGGCCCTATATGAAAAAAGCCGTGGCTAGCACGGCTTCGGGAGATCGATCAACAACACTCTGCGGCGCAGCAAGCGATCAGGCTGGCCGTACCGCCTGTGGCAGCGCGGGTGCCTTCGCCTTGTCCAGCAATCCCAGCACCACCTGCAGCGCCATGGCGACGGCGCCGGCGATGAACACCACGTCGCCGAAGGTGCGTATCCAGCGCAGGTTCTGCAACAAAGGCTGCTGCATGAAGCCTTCGCTGCGCGCATACCACAGGCCTTCCGTCACGCTGGCGTGGAACTGGATGATGCCAATCGGCAGCAAGCTGGTGAAGATCATCAGCGCCAGCCCCCCGTTCAAGCCCCAGAACGCCGTCTTCATCAAGGCAGGGCTGAAGCGGTAGTCGGGCCGCAGGTAGCGCAGCACCAGCAAGGTAAAGCCCAGCGCCAGGAAGCCGTACACGCCGAACAGCGCCGCATGCGCATGCACGGGAGTCGTGTTGAGACCCTGGATGTAGTACAAGGCTACGGGCGGGTTGATCATGAAGCCCAGCACGCCGGCGCCCAGCATGTTCCAGAAGGCGACGGCGACAAAGCACATCAACGGCCAGCGCAACTGCTCCATCCACGGCGCGCGCTCCTTTAAGCGCCAGTTTTCCCACGCTTCATGCCCCAGCACGATCAGCGGCACCACTTCCAGCGCACTGAAGCTCGCGCCGATGGCCATCACGGGCGTGGTGGTGCCGGCAAAGTACAGGTGGTGGAAGGTGCCGGGTATGCCGCCCAGCATGAACAGCGAGGCCGACGCCAGGCTGGCCGTCGTGGCCATGCGCACCGACACCAGGCCCAGGGTCGAGAAGATGAAGGCCAGCGCCGTCGTGGCGAACACTTCAAAGAAACCTTCCACCCACAGGTGCACCACCCACCAGCGCCAGTATTCCATCACCGATAAATGCGTGCGCTCGCCGTAGAACAGGCCGGCGCCATAGAATAGGCCGATGGCGCCCACGGACGCGGTCAGCAGCGCCAGCAGGTTCTTGTCGCCGCCCGGCTGGCGCAGGGCCGGCACGACGCCGCGCAACATCAGCACGAGCCACAGCAGAATACCGACAAATTTGCCGATCTGCCACAAACGGCCCAGGTCGACATATTCATAGCCCTGGTGGCCAAGCCAGAAATTCCACTCGGGCGGCATCACTTGCGCAATGGCCAGGTAATTGCCGATGAACGAGCCGACGACGACCGCGACGAGGGCCCAGAACAGCACGTCGACACCGAGACGCTGCCACTTGGGATCCTTGCCGCCATTGATCAAGGGCGCGAGGAACAGGCCGGCGGCCAGGAAGCCCGTGGCGATCCAGAACAGCGCGGCCTGGATATGCCAGGTGCGCGTGAGCGCATACGGGAACCAGCGCGACACGTCGATGCCGTAGAACTGCTGTCCTTCCACCGTGTAGTGCGCCGTAAAGCCGCCGATGAAGACCTGGAAGATGAACAGCGCCACCACCAGGAACAGGTACTTGCCCAGTCCCCGCTGCGAAGGCGTCAGCGCGAAAGTGGTGAGTGGATCGCGCGGACCGGCGGCCGGCAGCGCTTCGTCGTGGTCGCGCAAGAAGGCCCAGCCCCAGACGAGGAAGCCCACGCCGGCCAGCAGCACCACCACGCTGGCGACCGACCAGACGAGGTTTTCGCCGCTGGGCTGGTTGCCGATCAGCGGTTCGTGCGGCCAGTTGTTCGTATAGGTCACTTTCTGGCCCGGACGTTCGGTGGCGGCAGCCCACGCCGTCCAGAAGAAGAACTGCGTCATCTGCGCGCGCCGCTCGGCGCTGGGCAGGGTGTTTTCCTTCATGGCGAAGTGTTCGCGGCTTTTTTGCAGCGCCGGCGCGTCGGAGAACAGCTGGTCGTAATAGTGCGCCGTGTTGGCGATGGCTTGCACGCGGCGCGCCGACAGATGCAGCACTTGCGCACCATCGGTACGGTTGCCGCGGTACTCCAGCTTGAGCGCTTCGCGCAGCGCCGCCTGCGCGGGGCCGTCGAGAGCCGCGTACGCCTTGCCATGCTGCTCTAGCGCGGCCAGTTCCAGCCAGGCCGTCAATTCGCGGTGCAGCCAGTCGGCCGTCCAGTCGGGCGCCTGGTAGGCGCCGTGGCCCCAGATGGAGCCCAGCTGCATGCCGCCGACCGATTGCCAGGCCGTCTGGCCGTCGAGGATGCCCTCGCGGTCGAACAGCTGCCGGCCATCCTGCGCCAGCACTTGCGCGGGGATGGGCGGCGCTTGCCGATACACTTCCGTGCCGTAGTAGCCGAGCAGCGAAAACGTCACAATCAGCACACCGATCAGGGTGAACCAGAGTTTTTTGTAGGGACCCATGGGTCTTTCCTTTGTCAGTGCACCACGGCCGGCGCAAAGCGCTCGAACAGGATATTGTTTTCAGTATGGATGTGCGCCATCAGGTCTTCGCGGAAAGTGCGCAGGCCCGTGTACAGCGCGCGCCAGGTGGTGCAGGCGCCACCTGGTGCGGTGATATCGTTCGTCATCGCCTCCATGGCGCGCAAGGCCACGCCATGGTCGTCATGCTCCATGCGCATCACGTTGATGGGCGCGCCGGCCCGGGGGCCCTGGCCGCGCACGATCATGGGGAACAGCACGTCTTCCTCCTTGCGCATATGGCTTTCCAGTTCCTGCGCCATGGCCGACAGGTGTTCCGCCAGCCCGTGCGGACAGTCGGCGCGGTCGCCATGCACCTGCTCGACCTTGCGCGCCAGGCGTATCAGCTCGGGCAGCTGCTCGCGATGCACGGCGTGGTAGCGCGCCAGGATGTGTTCCACCAGCTCGGCGGCCGGGGCGTCCTGCCAGTCACGCTCGCCGCTGGCGTCAATCCGTCCGGCCAGCACTTGCAGTTCCTCGACGATGGGCGCCGTGTCCACGCCGGCCGCTTCAGCCGCCGCGCGCAGGGTCTTGTTGCCGCCGCAGCAGAAATCGAGGCGGTGCGCATCGAACAGGCGCGTGGCGCCGGGGATGCGGCGGGCCAGCTGGCCCAGGGATAGGTCGATCATTTCCATAGCAATTCCTTGATGATGAATGGGGGGTTGTTTTATTGGACGGCGCCCGCGTGGTAGACGCCGGGCACGGCTTCGCCCGTCACTTCCAGCACGCCCACGGTGCCCTTGCCGGCGCGCGACAGCGCATGGTCGACCAGCAGATAGCTGCCAGGGTGCTGCACCTTGAGTTCGACGATGGTCGCGCCGCCCGGTGCGACGAGCGTGGTTTGCACGTCGTTTTTCGGGCTGCTGATCGAGCCTTCGCTGTACACCTTGTCGAAGATCTCGCCGATGATGTGGAATGATGAAATCTTGTTCGGGCCGCCGACACCGAAATAGATGCGCACGGTCTCGCCGACTTTCGCCTGCAGTTTGTGCGTCTTGCTCAGGGCGCCCACTTCGCCGTTGAAGACGTAGTAGTCGGGCAGCTCATTGGCCATTTTTTCCAGGTTCGGTTCCTGGTGCACGGGGGCGCCGTGCGGACGGCCCGTGTACATCTCGCCCTGCATCACGTAATACTCGCGGTCGACTTTTGACAGGCCGCCTTCCGGTTCGACGAGGATCATGCCGTACATGCCGGCCGCGATATGCTGCGGCACCAGCGGCGTGGCGCAGTGGTAGACGAACAGGCCCGGATTGAGCGCCTTGAAGGTCACCGTCTTTTCCTGCCCCGGCGCCACCTGCGTGTGCTGTCCGCCGCCATGGCCGCCCGTCACCGCGTGCAGGTCGATCGAGTGGATCATCTTGCTGTCCTTGGCGTTGAACAGGGTCAGTTCCACCGTGTCGCCCACCTTCGCGCGCAGCATCGGGCCCGGCACTTGCCGGTTGAAGGTCCAGTAGGTAAAGCTGGTGCCGTCATCGAGCTTGCCCGGCAGTTCCACCGTCTCCATCCTGTATTTCAGGGTTTGCGGCGCGCGCGCGCCGATGGCGGAAGGCACCTGCGCCGGATTGGCGGCCACGCTGACGGCCGATGGATCGGGGCCGCGCATCGGCGACGGCGCGGGCGTGTACAGGGCCAGCGCGGCGGCCTGGCTCGATTCGCCGGCAGCGCTGCCGGCGCCAGCGGCCTTCGGTGCCCCGGCTTCGGCCAGCGAGGTGCCGGCGACTTCCAGCTTGCCTTCCATGCCGATCTGGCGGTGGCCGGGAATCGAGCAGTAATAGGTGAACGTGCCGGCGCGCGTGACCTTGAAGCGCACGGTGGTGCTGCCGCTATTGGCGCTGAACTTGTTTGATGCCACGTTCAGTTCCGGGATCAGCAGGTCGTGCTCGGCGCCTTCGCCGCTTTTCAGCACCAGTTCGACCGTGTCGCCCACCTTGGCCGCCAGCACGGGGTTGACCTGGCCCTTGGCATCGATGAACACCATCTTGCCGTCGACGATATTGGTTTGCAGTTCATAGCGCTTGACCACGGCGGCGGCAGAGGGTTGGCTGACAGCGGCCGCAGTGGCGGCGGCGCTGGCCGGCAGGCTCGCCTGGGCTTGCACGGACAGGGGCATGGCCAGCACGCAGACGGCGGCGGCAATGGCGCGGAGGGAGGGAGTCGTTTTCATCAGGCTTTCCTTGGTCTTGTATGCCGGTTCGGCACCCTTACCTAGGCAAACGGTGTGCCAGGAAAAACTTGTTTTAAATCAACGATTTGAAAAATGCAGGGTCGATATGACCCTTTTCAAGCGTGGTCCGTTGTACCCTGCATGGTACTTATGACCACCACCGCCATCCACCTGCTGCTGCTCACCGACCTGGTCGCCGACCTGCCCGTGGCCGTGCGCCTGCAGCGCCTCGTGGGCAGCCTGCGCGCGCACTTCGGCTGCGAGGCCGTGGCCTTGCTCAAGCTCGATGGCGAGCACCTGCGCCCCGTGGCGATGGCCGGCCTGGCCAGCGACGCGCTGGGACGCCGCTTCGCCGTCGCCGACCATCCGCGCCTGGCCGCCATCCTGCAGCGGCGCGGCGTGCTGTGCTTCCATCACGACAGCTCGCTGCCCGATCCCTACGACGGCCTGATCGCCGAGCGGGCCGGCGAACCGCTGCCCGTGCACGACTGCATGGGCATGGCGCTGGACCTGGAAGGCGAACGCTGGGGCGTGATCACGCTCGACGCGCTGCGGGTGGGCACCTTCGATACGCAAGCGCAGCGCGACCTGGGCGAGCTGGCCTGCGCCATCGAGGCGGCCGTGCGCGTCACGCGCCTGGAGACGGAAATCCGCGCCCTGCGCCTGTCGGGCGGCGCCATGCTGGCCGATGCGCAGGCCCCGCGCGAGGAACACGACTTCGTCGGCCAGAGCAGCGCCATCACGCATTTGCTGCACGAATTGCAGGTGGTCGCCGATTCCGAGCTGCCCGTGCTGCTGCTGGGAGAGACAGGCGTCGGCAAGGAATTGTGCGCGCACCGCCTGCACCGGCTGTCGCGCCGCGCCGGCAAGCCATTGATCCACGTCAATTGCGCGGCCTTGCCGGAATCGCTGGCCGAGAGCGAGTTGTTCGGCCATGTGCGCGGCGCGTTTTCCGGCGCCGTCAGCGACCGGCCCGGGCGTTTCGAGGCGGCCGAAGGGGGCACCCTGTTTCTCGATGAAGTGGGGGAATTGCCGCTGTCGATACAGGCCAAGCTGCTGCGCACCTTGCAAAATGGCGAAATCCAGCGCCTGGGCGCGGACCGGCCGCGCCGGGTCAACGTGCGCGTGATCGCCGCCACCAACCGCAGCCTGCGCGAACATGTGCGCGACGGCTCGTTCCGCGCCGATCTGTACCACCGTTTATCCGTCTATCCCGTGCCGATTCCGCCGCTGCGCGAGCGGGGCAACGACGTGCTGCTGCTGGCGGGCGGTTTCCTGGAACTGAACCGCGCGCGCCTGGGCTTGCGCAGCCTGCGCCTGTCGGCCGCGGCGGAAAACGCCCTGTGCCACTACCGCTGGCCCGGCAACGTGCGCGAACTGGAACATGTGATCAGCCGGGCCGCGCTGAAAGCCGTGATCCGCGGCGCGGACCGCAAAGAGATAGTAACGCTGGAAACGGATATGCTCGACCTCGATGCGCTGGAAGCGCCGGCCGGCGCGGACGCGCTGCCGCCAGTGCTAACTGCGTGCACGATGCCGGCGGCGCCGCTGTCCATGCATCAGATCGTCGAAGCGAGCCAGCGCCAGGCCATCCGGCAAGCGCTGGCGTTGCATCAGGATAACTGGGCCGCCGCGGCGCGGCAACTGGGGCTCGACGCCAGCAATCTGCACAAGCTGGCGCGCCGGGTCGGACTGAAAGCCTGAACCGAACTCAAACGTAAATTCAAACTCAGCGGTGGGTCACCAGGGTGGTCGGCAGGCTGTGCAGGTAGGCGGCCAGGTCCTTGATGTCCTGGTTGCTCAGCGGCTTCACCTGGCCCGTCATGATGGCGTTGTTGCGGCCGTTGGCCTTGTCGCCCCGTTTATACGCCGTCAAGGCGTGTTCCAGGTAATCCCTGTGCTGGCCCGCCAGTTTCGGGTAGGACGGGTCGATGGGCGAACCGTAATCCTTGCCGTGGCAGGTGGCGCAGCTGTATTTTTCGGCCAGGGCCTTGCCCGTGTTGATATTACCGGCGGCGCTGGCGGAAAACGAGACGGTGGCGCAAACGAGGGCGGCGAGTAGTGTTTTCATCATCTGGCTGGTCCTCAGTTCGGCTTGGCTTGTTGCGCATAGTACGCGGCGACATCGGCGATATCCTGGTCGGACAGGCTGCTGGCGATGCCCTTCATGCTGGGGTGCTTGCGGTCGCCCTTCTTGTAGGCTTGCAGCGCATTCTCGATATATTTTGCCGGCTGGCCGCCGATCATCGGCACCTGGAACACTTCGGGGAAGGTCGCCTTGTAACCGGGGATGCCGTGGCAGCCGATACACATTTCCACCTTGGCAGGGGCTGCCTTGGCGTTTCCTACAATGTCAGCCGCTGTGACGGCATTTGCTATGCCGGCAAGCACGAGAAGTGCAAATATTTTTTTCATAGTGGCAATGTGAACAAAGGTAATCGGAGAAACGCCAGAGCTGGTTTTTATTGATTTTATGTGTTGACAATTAAGGTTGACAATTAATCTGCTGCTTGCCGATTCTAGCCAAGATATTCTTGCAAGTCCACCTATAAAACCCGCATTGTCGGCAGGCAGGCACAGGCCGTCCGCGTGGCAGCGCGCCACAGTTCTGTTTATACTCACCATTTCCCTACTTTGGCAGACCGCTCATGCAAGCACAGCACACCCAGCAAGGCCAACGCTTCGAAGGTTCCGACAGCTATGTCGCCACCGCCGACCTGAAACTGGCCGTGAATGCGGCGCTGACCCTGCAACGCCCGCTGCTGATCAAGGGCGAACCGGGCACGGGCAAGACCATGCTGGCCGAGGAAGTGGCCGCCGCGCTGAACATGCCGCTGATGCAATGGCATATCAAATCGACCACCAAGGCGCAGCAGGGCCTGTACGAATACGACGCCGTGTCGCGCCTGCGCGATTCGCAGCTGGGCGACGAGCGCGTGCGCGACATCCAGAACTATATCGTCAAGGGCGTGCTGTGGCAGGCATTCACGGCGCCCGAACCGGTGGTGCTGCTGATCGATGAAATCGACAAGGCCGACATCGAATTCCCGAACGACCTGCTGCGCGAACTGGACCGCATGGAATTCTATGTGTATGAGACGCGCGAAATGGTCACGGCGCGCCACCGACCGCTCGTCATCATCACCTCGAACAACGAGAAGGAATTGCCGGACGCCTTCCTGCGCCGCTGCTTCTTCCACTACATCAAATTCCCGGACAAGGACACGATGGAGCAGATCGTCGCCGTCCACTACCCGCACCTGAAACAGGAATTGCTGGCGCAGGCGCTGCAAACCTTCTATGAAGTGCGCGACGTGCCGGGCCTGAAGAAAAAGCCGTCGACGTCGGAATTCCTCGACTGGCTCAAGCTCCTGCTGGCCGAGGACATCCCAGCCGAAGCGCTGCGCAGCAAGGACAACAAGGCCGTCGTGCCGCCGCTGCACGGGGCGCTGCTGAAAAACGAGCAGGACGTGCACCTGTTCGAGCGCCTGATGTTCATGTCGCGCACCAACCGCTAAGGAGCGCCGGTGAACGATATCAGCTCCGACAAGGTCTTCGTCCCCCTGGAACTGCACGGCATCCGCCTCGAGGCACTGGCGCCGCACCACGCGCCCGGCCTGCGCGCGGCAGCCATGGATGGGGAACTGTGGAATCTGCGCGTCACCTCCGTGCCCGAGCCGGACCAGGTGGACCAGTACATTTTCAAGGGCATCGAGATGCGCCCCACGCGCTTCGCCTTTGCCGTCATCGACGCGGCCAGCGGCGAGGTGCTCGGCACCACCAGCTATCACGACGTGGTGCCGGCCATCGGACGCCTGGAAATCGGCTACACCTGGTATGCGAAGCGCTGCCAGCGCAGCCACGTCAACACCACCTGCAAATTGCTGCTGCTGGCGCACGCCTTCGATAACCTCGGCTGCGCGCTGGTGGGCCTGCGCACCGACAATTTCAACCACGCCTCGCAGGCGGCCATCGAGCGCCTGGGCGCGAAAAAGGATGGCGTGCTGCGCCACCATGCGCTGCGACGCGACGGCACCGTGCGCGACACCGTCATGTACAGCATCACGCGCGGCGAGTGGCCGGAAATTGCCGCCCACCTGCGCTACAAGCTGGCGCAGCGCCCCATCGCCGCACTGCCCCGCGCGGGAGAGCAGGCGCCATGCTGATCGATTTCTTCTTCACGCTCAAGGATGCGAAGATTCCCGTCTCGATCAAGGAATTTCTGACCCTTCTTGAAGCGCTGCAAAAGAACGTCATCGACGCCTCGATGGACGATTTCTACTATCTGGCGCGTTTGACCCTGGTCAAGGATGAAGCCCATTTCGACAAGTTCGACCGCGCCTTTGCCCAGTACTTCAAGGGCGTCAATGCGGCCTTCGACACGAACGCGGCGATTCCCCTCGACTGGCTGCTCAAACGCATGCAGCGCGAGCTTTCCGAAGAGCAGAAGGCGCAGCTGGAAAAATTCGGCTACGACAAGCTGATGGACCGCCTGAACGAGCTGCTGAAGGAACAGAAGGAGCGCCACGAGGGCGGCAGCAAGTGGATCGGCACGGGCGGCACCTCGCCGTTCGGCAATGGCGGCACGAATCCGGAAGGCATCCGCATCGGCGGCAAGGGCGGCAACCGCACGGCCGTGAAGGTGTGGGAAGCGCGCAGCTACAAGGATTATGACGGCGAGCGCGAACTGGGCACGCGCAACATCAAGGTAGCCTTGCGCCGCCTGCGCAAGTTCGCGCGCGAAGGCGCGGAAGATGAACTGGCGCTCGACGCCACCATCGCCGCCACGGCCAACAACGCGGGCTACCTCGACATCAGGATGCGGCCCGAGCGCAAGAACCGCATCAAGGTGCTGATGCTGCTCGATGTGGGCGGCAGCATGGACGACCATATCGAGCGCACCGAGGAACTGTTTTCGGCGGCGAAGACGGAATTCAAGAACATGGAGTTCTTTTACTTCCATAACTGCGTCTACGACTACCTGTGGAAGAACAACCGGCGCCGCAATGCCGAGCGTTTTCCCACCTGGGACGTGCTGCACAAATACCCGCCCGATACCAAGCTGATTTTCGTCGGCGACGCCACCATGAGCCCCTATGAAATCCTGCAGCCGGGCGGCAGCGTCGAATACAACAACGAGGAAGCGGGATCGACGTGGCTGGCGCGCTTTACCCAGGCGTTCCCGAAATTCATCTGGCTCAACCCCGAAGCGGAAGGATTGTGGCAGTACCGCCAGTCGATCGGCGTGATGCGGCAGTTGATGAACAACCGCATGTTCCCCCTGTCGATCGACGGGCTGGAACGGGGCATGCGTCTGCTCAGTAAATAAAAGCACGCAACAAAAAGTCCATGGCGGCATGAGGCCGCCATGCCGTACACTGCGACACGGCACTACCGTGCGGAGCATCTCCGCCGCGGGCGGGTAGCATACGCCGATACCAGCCCTGCCCCACCCTGCTGCATCCCGTGCGCGGCCGCCATGGTCGCGACACTGTTCGATTGCGCACATCGTGCGCGCCTTCTGCTCCGGTAGAATCGGCGCATCGCTCTGCGCAAACCATGCACCACCGCTGCACCAAGACCTTGCCGCGCCAGCCCCCGTGCTGCCGGCCGGTGCCAGCGCCATTTTCAAAGGAATGAGCATGCAAAGTCTGATCTCGATCGCCGCCGACCTATCCTGGCCGTTCGCCATTACCCTGGCCTGGGTAGTGGGCGAATTCGGCCACCGCTGGACGGGCCTGCCGCGCATCAGTTTTTACGGCGTGATCGGTTTCATCCTCGCGCAGACGCAGGTAGGCATCCTGCCGCAGACGGACGCCGGCCCCATGCTGGTGCTGGCCGACGTGGCCTTCGGCCTGATCCTGTTCGAGGTCGGCTACCGCATCAACCTGCGCTGGCTGAAGAACAATCCGTGGATCGCCGTCACGGGCCTGGTCGAATCCCTGCTGACCTTTGCCGTCGTCTACTTCATCGGCATCGAATTCGGCAGCACCTCGATGACGGCGCTGCTGCTCGCATCTCTCGCCATGTCCACCTCGCCGGCCACCATCATGCGCGTCATCAACGAGGAACGCAGCTCGGGCCAGGTCACGGAACGCATCGTCCACCTCACCGCCCTGAACTGCGTGCTGGCCGTCTTCACGTTCAACATCATCGTCGGCTTCTGGATGTTCCAGAGTTCCACCGACCTGATCGAGGCGAGCAGCAGCAGCGCCGCCGTGCTGGCCGCCTCCGTGGCCGCCGGCACCGTCTTCGGCATCGTCGTGCCGGCCATGCTGCGCCGCTTGGGCAACATGGCGCAGGACGCCACCGTGGCGTTCGCGCTGTCGGTGATGCTGCTCGTCGCCCTGACCTACACCACCAGCCTGTCGCCGCTGCTGGCCACCCTCACCTTCGGCCTGGTGGCGCGCCACCGCAGGGTCGCCTTCAGCCAGGCGCAGCGCAATTTCGGCGCCATGGGCGAGCTGCTGACGGTGCTGCTGTTCGTGTATGCCGCCTCGACCCTGGAATGGGCCAGCGTGACGGCCGGCGCGGGACTGGCCCTGGCCGTCGTCGGCGGACGATTGCTGACGAAGGTCGCCGGCGTGGCCGCGTTCTCGCATGTGAGCGGCATTTCCTGGCGCAAGGGCGTGCTGACGGGCGTGGCCCTGACGCCCGTCTCCGTCTTCATCATCCTGCTGCTCGAGCACGCGCGCCAGCACGGCGTGAACTTCGGCGACGAATTGAACGCCCTGGCCGCCATCACCCTGGGCCTGGAACTGATCGGCCCCGTGCTGGTGCAGCGCGTGCTGATGCTGGCCAAAGAAACCCACGAAATCAAGGAGCGCTAAATGCCGCTGGAACCCTTTGGCCAATCGGCCGCGCTGACCTTCGGCGTCGAACTCGAACTGCAACTGGTGAACCTGTCGGACTATGACTTGACGGCCGCCAGCCCAGACCTGCTGCATCTGCTGAACAAGAAACCGTTTCCCGGCAACGTCACGCCGGAAATCACCGAGAGCATGATCGAGATTAACTCGAGCGTGCACACGCATCACGGCCCCCTGCTGGAGCAATTGCAGGAAATCCGCGACACCTTGATCACGGCCGGCGACAAGCTCAATATCGGCATCGCGGGCGGCGGCACGCACCCGTTCCAGCAATGGTCGTCGCAAAAGATCTTTTCCAAGCCCCGCTTCCAGGAGATTTCGGAACTGTACGGCTACCTGGCCAAGCAGTTCACCATCTTCGGCCAGCACGTGCACATCGGCTGCGCCTCGGGCGACGACGCCATGTTCCTGCTGCATTCGCTGAACCGCTACATCCCCCACTTCATCGCCCTGTCGGCTTCCTCGCCCTATGTGCAGGGCCGCGATACCCTGTTCGATTCGGCCCGTTTGAATTCCGTGTTCGCCTTCCCCATGAGCGGGCGCGCGCCGTTCACCCTCAGCTGGGACCAGTTCTCCAACGAGTATTTCGCCAAGATGGAGAACACGGGCATCATCAAGAGCATGAAGGATTTTTACTGGGATATCCGTCCCAAGCCGGAATTCGGCACCATCGAACTGCGCGTGTGCGACACGCCGCTGACGGTGGAGCGGGCCGCCGCGCTGGCCGCCTACCTGCAGGCGCTGTGCCGCTACCTGCTCGAACGCCGCGAAACCCCGCCCGTGGAAGACGATTACCTCGTATATAACTACAACCGCTTCCAGGCCTGCCGCTTCGGCCTCGATGGCGCCATCACGCATCCGAAAACCTACGAAACGATGTCGCTGCGCGAAGACATCATGACCACCCTGCGCAAGATGGAACCGCACGCCGAGGCGCTGGGCAGCACGCCGGCCCTGAAACACCTGTCGGACGTGGCCAAGCAGTGGAGCGACGCGCAATACCTGCGCAAGCAGCACAGCCTGCAGGGCAGCGCCGAAGGCATGGTCGATTCGGCCATCCGCTGCTTCCGTGGCGAGCCCATAAACTACTGACGTTGCTGCCTGGTAACGTAGGTCGGATTAGCGGCGTAGCCGCGTAATCCGACTGGCGCTGCCAACCATGTTGTCGGATTACGGTCCTTCGGACCTCGGCGGCCCCACCTAATCCGACCTACCGTTCGTCAACCAAAAAACCACAGCGCGCCTGCCCGTCATTTACAGCCGCCGTCCCCGCTTGCTACAATGAGAATGATTCTTATTATTATTTAAAACGCAAAGGGAATGCGATGCCGCTGGCAGAGCCGCTACAACGCCAGGACATCGCGACACTGTATGCCGACCACCACGGCTGGCTGCAGGGCTGGCTGCGCAAAAAACTCGGCAGCACGGCGTGCGCGGCCGATGTGGCGCACGATACTTTCATGCGCCTGCTCGACCGCGAAGACGCCGTCGCCGCGCGCGAGCCGCGCGCCTTTCTCGCCACCGTGGCCCAGCGCGTGCTGTTCAACCATTACCGCCGCCAGAAACTGGAACAGGCTTATCTCGACGTGCTGGCGCAGCTGCCGCCCCTGCATGCGCCATCGCCCGAGGAGCGCGCGCTGCTGCTGGCCACCGTGTTTGAACTGGACCGCATGCTCGACGGCTTGCCGCCCCCCGTCAAACGGGCTTTTTTACTGCGCCAGCTCGACGAACTGCCGCAGGAAGACATCGCGCGCCAGCTCGGCATCTCGCTGGCGACAGTAAAACGCCATCTGCAGCGGGCCGGCAGTGCCACGCAGGCGTGGCAGCAGCTGCAAATACAGCACGAGCATCTGCCGCCCGCCATGCACGCGACCCTGCTGCGCGCCTGCGTGCAGGCGAACGCGCCGCGCCGCCATGCCGTCAAGACCCTGGCCCTGCTGCTGGCCTGCGGCGCCTCGCTGTATGCATTCGAACGCCGCAGCCCGTGGCGCAGCTGGACGGCCGACTACCGCACGGGCATCAACCAGCGCCGCATCATGACCCTGGCCGACGGCACGCGGCTCACCCTCAATACCAATAGCGCCGTGAATATCGCTTACGACGGCACACAGCGCCGCATCGACCTGCTGGCCGGCGAAATCTTCATCGCCACCGGCAAGGATGCGGCGCGGCGGCCGTTCTTCGTCGGCACGCCGCATGGCAGCCTGCAGGCGCTGGGCACGCGTTTCACCGTGCGCCTGCACGATGGCTATGCCAGCGCCGGCGTGCTCGAAGGGGCCGTCGCCGTGCTGGGCGGTGACGGCAGCCAGCGCCTGCTGCTGCGCCCCGGCGAAGGCGCCCATTTCGACAGTGACGGTTATCACCGCCAGGCGCTGGCGCCGTATGGCGGCGCGTGGCTGAATGGCATGCTGGTGGCGCGCGACATGCGCCTGGCCGATTTTCTCGCCGAGCTGTCGCGCTACAGCGACCATCCGCTGGCCTGCACGCCCGCCGTCGCCGGTTTGCGCGTGTCCGGTTCCTACCCGCTGGCCGACGTCGATGCCATCGTCGACGCCGTCAGCGCCAGCCTGCAGTTACGGCGCAATACCATCACGCGCTTCTGGGGCCATCAGGTGGTGCGCATCGAACTGGCGGCCCGCTGAAAAATATTTTCTGCAAAGTGAGCTGTTTTACCGTGCTCGCGTGACTTGGAAGATAGGCAGTCTCCATCTTGCGCATCCACGAAAGGCTTTATTCCATGCACCACGCTTCGCGTTCCCTCCTTACCCGTACCGTTCTGGCCTGCGCCCTGGCGCAGATCGGCATGGCCCTGGCCCTGCCGGCGCCAGCCCAGGCGCAAAGCCGGCAAGTACGCGCCTACAGCATTCCGGCCGGCGCGCTGGGCGACGTGCTGACGCGCTTCGGCAGCGACAGCGCCATTTTGTTGTCGTTCTCCAGCGATACCACGCAGGGCTTGCGCAGCGCCGGCCTGCAAGGCAGCTACAGTCTGCACGATGGCTTCCGCGTGCTGCTGGCCGGCAGCGGCTTGCAAGCCGTGCCGCAATCGAATGGCGGCTACCTGCTGCAAAAGATCCCCGCCGGCGCGACTACTCCCACGGCGGACAGCCGCGGCGTGGCCGTCATGAGCGGCGTCACCGTGGTGGCGTCGGCCGAGCGCAGCGCCGCCACCAGCGGCACGGGCAGCTATACGGGCGGCCCCGCCAGCGGCGCCACGGGCCTGGCCCTGACGCAGCGCGAAACCCCGCAGTCGCTGACCATCGTCACGCGCCAGCAGATGGATGACCAAAACAGCAACGCCGTCTCCGACGTCATGAAAAACGTCAATGGCGTGAGCGTGCAAAACTACGACAGCGACCGCTGGAGCTTCCAGGCGCGCGGCTTTGCCGTCACCAATTTCCAGTATGACGGCGTGTCGGCCATCTATGACGGCGTCTACGACTGGGGCACGACCAACAGCGACATGGCCATCTACGACCGTATCGAAGTACTGAAGGGCGCGACGGGCCTGATGAGCGGCTCGGGCGACCCATCCGCCACCGTCAACATGGTGCGCAAGCGCCCCACTGCCAGCTTCGAGGGCGCGGCCACCGTGGGCGCGGGATCGTGGGACAATTACCGCGGCGAGGCCGATGTCTCCGGCCCCCTGAACGACAGCCGCACGGTGCGCGGCCGCCTAGTCGGCGCCTACCAGGACAAGCACTCCTACCTGGACCGCTACACGCAGCAAAAATCCGTCGCCTACGGCATCGTCGAGGCGGACCTGACACCCGTCACCCTGCTGACGGCCGGCTTTACGCACCAGGACTACAAACCGCGCGGCTCGACCTGGACGGGCTTCCCCGTGCTGCTGGCCGACGGCACCCGCACGGATTTCCCCACCGCGTGGAATCCGGCCACGGACTGGAGCCGCCGCGACATGCAGAACACCACGCTGTTCTCGTCGCTCGAACACACGTTCGCCAACGCGTGGAAACTGACACTGAGCGCCAACCAGCTGCGCAGCAAGCATGACAGCGTGCTCGGTTCGGCCAGCGGCGGCAATCCCCGCCCCGATACGGGCGAAGGCACGTTTTTCTTCATGGGCAAATACAAGGGCGACCGCCGCCAGACCACCGTCAACGTCGACGCCAGCGGCCCGTTCACGGCCTTCGGCCGCCGGCATGAAGCGATGCTCGGCTACTCCACCTCGACGGCAAAGCAGGATGGCCCCGTCTACGAATCGGTCTACCCGCCCGTGGAAGGCAGCTATTTCGACTGGCGCGGCCAGTATGCGGAACCCGCATTTAGCCGCCTGGGCAACGACAACGACAGCACGCGCCAGAGCGGTCTGTATGGCGCCGTGCGCCTGCATCCGGCCGACGCGCTGTCCGTCATCGTCGGCGCGCGCGTCAGCAACTACAAGCAAGAGACGGACCGCAGCTTCTTCGACCCCAAGACTGCGCGCATCACCTCGCGCATCGAGGAAACCAACGTCATCACGCCATATGCGGGCGTCGTGTATGACCTCGACAAGACCTATTCCGTGTTCGGCAGCTACACCAGCATCTTTGCGCCGCAGAGCAACCGCGACGTGAACCGTAATTTTCTGTCGCCCGTGCGCGGCAAGGGTTTTGAAGCAGGCGTGAAGGCAGAATATTTGGATGGCAAGGTCAATGCCAGCGCCGCCCTGTTCCAGATCCGCCAAAGCAACGTGGCCGGCCCTGCGGGCGAAGTCAACGGTGAGGCCGTGTTCAAGGCCATCGATGGCGTCACCAGCCGCGGCGTGGAAATGGAAGTGACGGGCGAAGTGATGAAGGACGTGAAGCTGAGCGCCGGCTATACCTATGCGCATGTGCGCGACGCGGATGGCAAGGACGTGTTTTCCACCATGATGCAAACCACGCAGCCTGCCCATTTGGTGCGCGTGCAAGGCTCGTGGCTCCTGCCGGCCAGCCTGGACAAGCTGACCGTCGGTGGCGGCATCAACTGGCAAAGCAGCTACGACGGCAATATCTGGAATCCCGCCATCGAGGACAATGCACGCATCAAGCAGGGCGGCTACGCGCTGGTCAACCTGATGGCGCGCTACGAGATCAGCAAGAACGTCACGGCCAGCCTGAACGTGAACAACCTGCTGGACAAGAAGTACTTTACGGGCCTGGGCCTGTTCCAGACGGGCTTTTACGGCGAACCGCGCAACGTGATGTTCACCGTGCGCACGAAGTTTTAACCAGCAAGTTTTAACTCACTGCCGTACAGCGCCAGCGCCCAGGCTGGCGGACGCAGTTCCAGTGCCAGGGACAGGTAAGCGGGATCGAAGCGCGCCGCCAGCAAATACACATTGGCGGCGCCCTTGGTCTCCCAATTTCCCGTAAAGCCCTTTTCACCGGCCGCCGCGCGCTTGCGGTCGAAGGGGACGGCGCTTTTCGCGAACTCTTCGTGCGTCTTTTTGCCCTGCGCATACGGCGCCAGCCAGGCCAGCGCTTCGGCCAGGCGCCGCGCTTCCGGCGCGCCATACCAGTCGTCGCCATGCGCCTGCGCCATCAGGGCCGTCGTCAGCAGCGGCTCCAGGCTGTAGGTGGTGTAGTGCAGGGCGTCGCGCTGCTCGAAGTCGAAGGGCACGCCGCCGGCGCCGATATTACGCGGCACGTGCGCCAGGAAGCGTTCCTTCGCCCGCGCGACCAGCAGGGCGTCGCCCGTGACATACGCGGCGGCCGTGCCGATCTTGATGCGGTGGCTGTGCCAGTTGTTGCGCGCCGTGGACGGGCCTCCCACCCTGATCGGATCGCTCAGATACCCGTGCGCCAGGGTGCGGCAAAACGCCTGCACCTGCTCGCGCTCGATGCCGTTCAAGCGCTCCTGTACCAGGTCAAATCCCATCAGCAGGCTGGCCAGTTCCGTCTCGTCGACGGGGCTGAACGAGGGCTGATAGCTGCCGCTCCAGGCCAGCAGCAGCTGGCGCGCCGCCTCGAAATGCGGCATCTCGCCCGACAGCCGCCAGGCCAGCGCCTGCAAGCGCGCCTGGCGCCAGTCTTCCTGCGCCTGCTGGCTGGTCTCGCGCCCGCCCTCTCCCTTCAGCAAGCCGCCCGTGCGCACTTCCGCCATCAGGTGCACGGGCCGCGCAGCGTCCTTGCGCGCCGCCTTGACCACCTGTTCGGCGATGGCTGGCGCCACCCGCGCCTTGAGCATGCGGGCGCGCGCGGCGGACGTCAGCGCAAACGGCAACGTGCCCTCGTGCGGGCGCGGCGCCGCGCGCAAACCCGCCAGGGGCAGCGCCAACAGGCCGGCCAGCACAGCGCGCCGGCGGATCAGGTGCGTACTCAAAACCGCGTCTCCCGCGCCGCGCGCAAAAAATTATCGAGGATGGGCGTGCAATCGAGCAGCTCGACGCCGCCCGCCGAATGGAATTCCGGGTGCCACTGCAAGCCCATGACGAAGCGGGCACGCTGGTAGCGGATGGCCTCGACGATGTTGTCCCCTTGCGAATACGCTTCCACGGTGACGTCGCGCCCCAGGTCCTTGACCGACTGGTGGTGGATGGAATTGACGAGCGCCTCGCCCGCCTTCGGAAACATGCCCGCCAGGGACGAGCCTTTCGGGAAGACGATGGTGTGGCGGTGGCGGTCATACAGGTCGTTGACGTGGGAGGCCGCACCTTCCACGTCCGAGGCGATGTCCTGGTACAGGGTGCCGCCAAAGCCCACGTTGATCAGTTGGCAGCCGCGGCAAATGCCCAGCACGGGTTTGCCCGCATCGACGAATTCGTGCAGCAGTTCCAGCTCGTACAGGTCGCGCGCGCGGTCGCCGTTCCATTCGGGCCGCGTGGCCGCCTCGGAATACGTCTGCGGCGAGACGTCGGCGCCGCCCTGCAGCACCAGGCCGTCCAGATGGCGCGCATAGTGGCGCAGGGTGATATTGCTCGGGTGTAGCTGGCCGCTGGTATTGACCGTCGGGATCATGAACACCAGCACGTCGCGCGACATAACCCACTGGGCAATCGACTCTTCCAGGTATTGCAGGTTCTTGCTGCGCAGGCCAGTGGCGCCCGGCTCGGGGTGGAAAATGCGCGCCGAGATGCCGATGCGCAGGGTGCGCCGCATGAAGTCGCGGCTGGCCTTGTCGCGCATAGAGCGGTAGCGCGACGAGATCACACGCCAGGCCAGCGCCAGCGGCGTGTCGTTATCCTTCAGGTAGCGCGGCGCGGCATCGCGCGCGCGGTGCTCATCATCGGGCGCCCGGCGGCCCACCCGGTCGGGCCGGGACGGCGTTGGCGCTGCGGGATCGGTGGAAGGGGGATGCAGGGGATCTTTTTCGTCTGACATGGCAAGGCTGACTGAAAGCGGAGACGTTTTCAATATAAACCCCTGTCTCCGAAAGCACGATTCAATTTTGTAACAAAAGCCCACGCCCGGGGCCTCTGCGCAACACACTCACGCCGCCTGCATACAGCCCGTTTACGCCGGGGGCCCCGCTTTTTAGAGAATCTTTACGCCCCCGCTGCTAATCTTGAACGTACCTCAACCACCGCTGCAAAGCCACCATGGAACCCCATTCACGCCTGCCATCGCATCAAGCACTGCCCCACCGCCATCCCCGCCTGCCCACCTTCCTCATGCATATCACGGTCGACAAAGCCTGCCTGGCCGAGCTGCGCCAACTGGTCGTCAAGACGTGCGGCGGCATGCTGTCGTTCATGCGCATCGAGGCGGTCGACCACGCCGAACGCATGAAGGTATGGCTGTGCGTGACGGAGCCGGCCCTGCGCTTGACCATGGATGCCGTCATGCGCCTGCTGCCGGCGGCGGAATTTGGCCGCATCAGCCAGGGGAAATCGCTATGAACCAGTACTCCTGCGAACAGGCGATGTCGTCATCGCGCATCACCGCGCACTTCCAGGGCATCTGGGTGCCGATGGTCACGCCATTTTGCGACGGCGATGGCGACATCGACTTCGACGCGGCCCAGCAGCTCGCGTGCGAACTGGCCGCCAGCGGCGTCGATGGCCTGGTGGTATGCGGCACCACGGGCGAAGCGGCCATGCTGAGCGCCGCGGAACAGAGCATGCTGCTCGACAGCGTGCTCGAAGCCGTCGGCCCCCGCTTCCCCGTCGTCATGGGGATAGGCGGCAGCGATACGCGCAGCGTCGTCTCCGCCGTGCAGCGCTACAACGACCATCCGCTGGCCGGCCTGCTGGTCTCGGCGCCAGCGTATGTGCGCCCTTCGCAGGACGGCATCGTGCGCCACTTCCAGGCCATCGCCGCCGCCACCGACCAGTCCATCGTGCTGTACAACGTGCCGGCCCGCACGGGCGTCAATATCGAACCGCAAACGGCGGCACTGCTGGCGCGCGACTCGCACTTCGTCGCCATCAAGGAAGCGGGCGGCAAGCTGCAGCAGCTGGGCGAACTGCTGCTCGACACCCGTCTGGACGTGCTGTGCGGCGACGACGCGCTGCTGCTGGCCAGCCTGTCCATGGGCGGCCACGGCGCCATGTCGGCCGCCGCCCAGGTGCGTCCCGACCTGTATGCGCAGCTGTACCACCTCGTCAGGCAGGGCCGCCACGGCGCCGCGGGCGCCCTGTTCAAGACCATGCTGCCCGTCATCCGCCTGCTGTTTTCCGAACCGAATCCCGCTCCCGTGAAGGCGGCGCTGGCCATGCAGGGCAAGGTACGCGACGCATTGCGCCTGCCGATGACGCCCATGTCGGCCGCCGGCCAGGCCGCCCTGGCCGAAGCGCTGGAGCCTCTGATGGAACTGCCCGCATGGACCGCGAGCGACAGGGATGCGCCGCGCGAAGGCTGTCTGCTGCAACTGGTTTCCCCCGCCAACATCATGCCAGCCGTGCGCCAAGATGATCATCGCCATCACGGATGAACGCGGGGGCATGGAGAAATCCATCCTGGCCGGACGGCTGGCCGCCTCGCGCGCGCTGGCCGGCCGCAAGGTGCTGCTGCTCGATGCCGATCCGCGTCAGGGCGCCATGGCGCAAGCCAGGAACATGCACGACGGCGCCATGCACGGCAGCCTGACGCGGCCGCGCCTGATGGCGCGCGCCATCAGCGCCAAGGGCTTGCAGCCGGAGCTCGAGCACCTGGTGCACTGCTACCACGACATCGTCATCGACAGCGAAGGCCGCGACTCCATGGGCAGCCGCTCGGCCCTGATCGCCGCGCGCGTACTGGTGGTGCCGCTCGACGGCGTCGCCGACGCCGGCGCGCAGGCGGGCCTGGCGCGCCGCATCGCGCACGCGCGCAGCGTCAATCCCGGCCTGCGCGTCCTGCTGGCAACGGACTCGCAGGCGGCGCCCGCCCATGCCCTGGCCGCGCAGATTCCAGCCGCCCGCGTGGTCGGCCTGGGGCAGCTGTATTGCGCCGTTTTCAACCTTTCTGCCTAGCCCGTCTGGGCACGCAAAAAAGGCGGCGCATGCGCCGCCTCTCCCTTCCGTCAATTAAAACGTCTTGCTGACCGTCAGCTGCAGCGCCGTCTTGCCCATGAATTTGCCATTCACGGGCGAGGCATACGCCGCCTTGCCCGCGTTCGTGCCGATCACGGCCAGCGCGCCCGAAACAAAACCGAAGTCGCGCGTAACGCCCACTTTCCAGTCCGTGTAGCTCGATGCATCATTGTTTTTCACTTTCTGGTGGCCCGCATGCAGGTTGCCGGTCCAGCCGTTCGTCAGGTCGATATTCGCGCCGATATCGAGGTAGCCGCTGTTCTTGCTGTTGACGATGCCGAACAGGTTCGAGACGGCGTGCGAATATTTGATATAGGCGGGGCCGTACGACAGCTGGCCGTAAACTTCCTGCGTGTCCGCGTCGGCCAGGCCGGCGACGTGCTTCAAGCCGTTGTCCGCGTACACATAGGCGAGCACGCCGACGTCATAGCCAACATCGCCGCCCAACTGGCCGCGCTTGCCCGCATACAGATCGACTTCCACGTCGCCGCTGCCGCCCGCATCCTTGGTCCACTTGATGGTGGAAGCCCAGGCGCCCGCATACAGGCCCGTCGGGTTGTTGATGTAATCCACGCCGCCCTGCAGCGCGGGCTTCAAGCGCGTCTGCGAGATGCCCCGGTAACGGTAATCGGACACGCCGGCCACGTTGAAACTGACTTCATTGTCGGGCTTGGCCTCTTCCGCGTGGGCAAGGCTGCCGGTAAAGGCGGTCGCGACGGCAAGTGCAAGTAACATTTTATTCATGGTTTTTTCTTCTTCATGGGTGGTATGGGCCTTTGCCAACATGGCGCAGCTGGCCCGCCGCTGCAAAAATTTAAAGTAAAGCGTCCCCCCGGCGCGCGCGGCGCCTGTTTTCAAACAGGGGAAATAACAGGTGTTAGAGCGGCAGCAGCAAGCGGTAACCGACAGCCGTTTCCGTCAGCAGGTACTGCGGCTGGGCCGGATCGGCTTCCAGCTTCTGGCGCAGATGGCCCATGTAGATGCGCAGGTAATGGCCGTTTTCGCTGTTCGACGGTCCCCACACTTCGCGCAGCAGCTGCGGATTGGTGACCACCCTGCCCGCATTCTTCACGAGCACCGACAGCAGGCGGAACTCCGTCGGCGTCATGTGCACCAGCTGCTTGTTGCGCGTCACCAGCCGGTCCTTCAGGTCGACGCGCACGTCGCCGAACTGCACCACGCCATCATCGCTGGCGGCGGGCTGGCGCTGGCGGCGCAAGGTGGCGCGCACACGGGCCAACAGCTCGCCCACGCCGAACGGCTTGGTCAGATAGTCGTCGGCGCCGGCATCGAGCGCGCGGATCTTGTCCTGCTCGTCGACCCGCGCCGACAGCACGATGATGGGCACGGCCGACCATTTGCGGATGTCGGCGATGAAATCGATGCCGTCGCCGTCGGGCAGCCCCAGGTCCAACACGATCAGGTCGGGCCGGCGCGTGCCCGCGTCGATCAGGCCCCGCTGCATGGTGGCCGATTCGAAAATCTGCCAGCCCTCGTCTTCCAGCGCGGCGCGCACGAAGCGGCGGATTTGCGGTTCATCCTCGACCAGCAAGGCGGTGGCGGAAGGTTCGTTCATGTTGGTTTTCCTGTTTCATGGTCGTTGGCGTCATCGAGCTCGATCTCCGGCGGCGCCGGCGGCGTGCCCAGCGGCAGGCTGAAGACGATGGCGGCGCCCTGCCCCGGCGTGTGGGGCTGCGCGTGGATGGTGCCGCCGTGGGCTTCGACGATGGCGCGGCAAATGGCCAGCCCCAGCCCGACGCCCGGCTTGTTCGATTCGCGCTCGCCGCGCGTGAATTTTTCAAAGATGGCTTCTTCGCGGCCGAGCGGCAGGCCCGGGCCATCGTCAAGCACCGTCACCTGCAGGAACTGGCCGTGCACCTCGGCCGCGACCGTGATGGTGCTGCCCGGCGGCGTGTACTTGGCCGCGTTTTCCAGCAGGTTGCACAGCACACGCTCGATCAGCACGGCATCGTAGCGCACCAGCGGCAAGTCCGGCGCCAGCTGCGTCTGCACGGCGTGCTGCTGCAGTTGCGGGCCGCTGGCGCGCAGCGCGCTGCCCACCACTTCTTCCAGCGCCTGCCATTGCAGGTTCAGGCGCACCTGACCGCTCTCGATGCGCGCCATGTCCAGCAGGTTCGCCACCAGGGCGCTCATGCGCACGGTTTCGGACTGCAGCGAGCGCGCCATGTCCAGCTGCGCGGGCGACAGCGCAGGCCGGGACAGGGCCAGCGATTCGGCCAGGCCCACCAGCGACGTCAAGGGCGTGCGCAAGTCGTGCGACAAGGCCGCCAGCAGCGAATTGCGCAGCCGCTCCGATTCCATCTGCAGCAGCGCGCCCTGCGCCACGTCGATGTAGTGCACGCGTTCGAGGGCGATGGCCGCCAGCGCGGCAAAAGTATCGAGGTGCTGGCGCTGTTCCGGCACCAGCAGCCAGCGCCCGCGATGCGCGCCATCGAGCGGCAGCAGCGCCAGCACGCCCCGCGTGCGCATCGGCGCGATCAGCGGCAGGTAGAAAATGGGCGAAGCCGGCAAGGTATCGGTGCCCGTCCCCGCCGCCTGCGCGTGATCGAAGGCCCACTGCGCGATGCCGATATCGAGCGGTTCGCCGCCGTTCGCGGCCTGCAAGTTGCCCTCGTCATCGGGCAGCAGCAAGGTGGCGCGCGCGCGGAACGCCCGTTCGATGGCGCTTTTCGTGATGTCGAAAATCTGCTCCGTCTGCAGCACGCCGGACAATTCGCGCGAGAATTCGTACAAGGCGCGGGCGCGCGCTTCGCGGTGCGAGGCCACGCGCGCCTGGAAGCGCAGACCGGCCGTCAGGTGGCCCGTGATCAGGCCCACGGCCAGCATCACGCCAAACGTGATCACATACTGGAAATCACCCACGGCAAACGAGAAACGGGGCGGCACGAAGATGAAATCGAAGCAGGCCACGCCCACCAGGCTGGCCAATGCCGCCGGCCCGCGCCCCAGGCGCACGGCCAGCAGCACCACCGTCAGCAAGGACAGCATGGCGATGTTGGCCAGGTCCAGGTAGGGCTGCAGCGGCACCGACGCGAGGGCCGTGCCCAGGCTGGCGCCGGCGGCCAGGATGTAACGCCAGTGACGCGCGGGCCGGCGCGGCGCGTCCGCGTCGTCGCCCGCCGCGCGCCGGGGCGCCGCATCGGCCGGCGGCAAGCCCACCTCGATCAAATCGATATCGGGCGCCAGGCTGGCCATGCGGGCGGCCGGCGGCGCCTGCCACAGGCGCGCCAGCGCACGGCCGCGGCCACGGCCCACGATGACTTTCGAGATATTCGCGCCGCGCGCATACTCGACCACGGCGCCGGCGATGTCGGCGGACGGCACAATGGCCGTGCGCGCGCCCAGGTCCTGCGCCAGTTTCAGGGTTTTCAGGATGCGTTCGCGCTGGCCCGCCGGCAAGCGCTGCAAGCGCGGCGTTTCCACGTACAGCGCGTGCCATTCCGCGTTCAGCTGGCTGGCCAGGCGCGCCGTGCTGCGGATCACGTGTTCGCCCCCCGCGTGCGGTCCCACGCAGGCCAGCAGCGCGGCGCCCGTCTTCCATACGGGGTTGATCGATTTTTCGACGCGGTAGGCTTGCACGTCATCCTGGATCCGGTCCGCCGTGCGGCGCAAGGCCAGTTCGCGCAGGGCGATCAGGTTACCCTTGCGGAAAAAATGCTGCGATGCCCGTTCGGCCTGCTGCGGCTGATACACCTTGCCCTGCTTCAGGCGGCGCAGCAGTTCATCGGCGGGGATATCGACCAGCACCACTTCATCGGCGCGGTCGAACACCGTGTCGGGCAGGGTCTCGGCCACGCGCACGCCCGTGATCCCGCCCACCACGTCGTTCAGGCTTTCCAGGTGCTGCACGTTCACGGTCGACAGCACGTCGATGCCGGCCGCCAGCAATTCCTCGACATCCTGCCAGCGCTTCGGATGACGCGATCCGGCCACGTTCGAGTGGGCCAGTTCATCCATCAGTATCAGCGGCGGCGCGCGGCGCAGGGCCTCGTCCAGGTCGAACTCGTACAGGGTCTTGCCCCGATACTCGATGGCTTTGAGCGGAAGCACGGGCAAGCCGTCCAGCTGGGCCGCCGTATCCTGGCGCCCATGCGTCTCCACCACGCCCACCAGCAAGTCCTGGCCGTCGGCCAGCAATTTGCGCGCGGCCGCCAGCATCGCGTAAGTCTTGCCGACGCCGGCCGAGGCGCCGAAATAGATGCGCAGCCGGCCGCGCGCGGCTTTCTGTTCCTGCGCCTGCACTTGCGCCAGCAGGGCATCAGGGTCGGGGCGTTGGCTGTCGTTGGGGAGCATGTTGTATTTTAATCTTCTTGGGCATTGTAGGTCGGATTAGCGCGTCCGAAGGGCGCGCGTAATCCGACAACATCGTTGGCCTGGCTGGGGCTATGGGTGATGTCGGCTTACGCTGCGCTAAGCCGACCTACGCCGACCTGCGCCTTATTTTGCCATGGCGTCAAGTAGGTCGGATTAGCGCGCAAGCGCTTCATCCGACGACATCATTGGCCAAGCCGTGCACGATACCGACCTGCACGCCTTTGCCAGCTTACTTTGCCATGGCATCCAACGCCAGATTCAGTTCCAGCACATTTACGCGCGGTTCGCCGAAAAAGCCGATATACGCGGTTTTCTGCACCTTGGCGATGGCGTTTTCCACCTGCGCCAGCGGCACGGCGCGCACGCGGGCCACGCGGGGCGCCTGGTACAGGGCGCCCGCCAGGCTGATTTCCGGGTCCAGGCCGCTGCTCGACGCCGTCACCAGGTCAACGGGGATCGGCTTGCGGTTGCCGGGATCGGCTTCCTTCAGGGCGGCGATGCGCGCCTTGACGGCGTCCACCAGGGCCGGATTGGTCGGCCCCTGGTTCGAGCCGCCCGAACCGGCGCCGTTATTGGCCATCGGCGCGGTGGCCGACGGCCGGCCCCAGAAATACTTGGGCGAGGTGAAGGACTGGCCGATCAGGGTCGAGCCGACGGGCTTGCCCCCACGCTCGACGATGCTGCCGTTGACTTCATCATTGAAGGCCAGCTGGCCGATACCGGCCGTGGCAAACGGATAGACGACGCCGCAGATCACGGTCAGCGCGGCAAACAGGACCAGGGCGGGACGTACGATAGTGCTCATGATGGTTCCTTTAGACTAAATTGAGGGCGGACAGCAGCATGTCGATCAGCTTGATCCCGATGAAGGGCAAAATAATCCCGCCCAGGCCGTAGATCAGCAGGTTGCGGCGCAACAGGCTGGCCGCGCCGATAGCCCGGTACTGCACGCCTTTCAGCGCCAGCGGAATGAGCACGACGATGATCAGGGCATTGAAGATCACGGCCGACATGATGGCCGAGGCGGGGCTGGCCAAATGCATGATGTCGAGCGCCTTCAATTGCGGATAGGTGCCCACGAAGGCGGCCGGGATGATGGCGAAGTACTTGGCGATGTCGTTCGAGATCGAGAACGTCGTCAGCGAACCGCGCGTCATCAGCATCTGCTTGCCGATTTCAACGATTTCCAGCAGCTTGGTCGGGTTCGAATCGAGGTCGACCATGTTGCCCGCCTCCTTCGCCGCCTGCGTGCCCGAGTTCATGGCCACGGCCACGTCGGCCTGGGCCAGCGCGGGCGCATCGTTGGTGCCGTCGCCCGTCATCGCCACCAGGCGGCCTTCGGACTGGTAGCTGCGAATCAGTTTGAGCTTGTCTTCCGGCGTCGCTTCGGCGAGGAAATCGTCCACGCCCGCTTCGGCGGCAATCGCGGCCGCCGTCAGCTTGTTGTCGCCCGTGATCATGACGGTCTTGATGCCCATGCGGCGCAATTCCGCGAAGCGCTCCTTGATGCCGCCCTTGACGATATCCTTCAGTTCCACGGCGCCCATGACGCGGCCGTCGTCCACCACCACCAGCGGCGTGCTGCCGCGGCGCGCGATGTCATCGACGGCGCGTCCCACCTCGGCCGGATACGGCTGGCCCAGCGCTTCCACATACTTTTTCATGGAATCGGCCGCGCCCTTGCGCAACTGGCGCACCTGCTGTTCGCCCGGGATATCCACGCCGCTCATGCGCGTCTGCGCCGTGAACGGGACGAAGGTGGCGTGCAGGCTGGCCATCTCGCGTTCGCGGATATTGAACTTCTGCTTGGCCAGCACGACGATGCTGCGCCCTTCCGGCGTTTCATCGGCCAGCGAGGCCAGCTGCGCCGCATCGGCCAGCTGCTGTTCCGTCACGCCGGGCGCCGGCACGAAGCTCGACGCCTGGCGGTTGCCCAGGGTGATGGTGCCCGTCTTATCGAGCAGCAGCACATCCACGTCGCCGGCCGCTTCCACGGCGCGGCCCGAGGTGGCGATCACATTGGCCTGCATCATGCGGCTCATGCCGGCCACGCCGATGGCCGACAGCAGGCCGCCGATGGTGGTCGGAATCAGGCACACGAGCAGCGCGATCAGCACGGTGATCGTCACCGGCGTGCCGCTGCCGGCCGCCGCCACGGAAAACAGCGAGTACGGCAGCAGGGTTACGGTGACGATCAGGAACACGATCGACAGGGCCACCAATAAAATCGTCAGGGCGATCTCGTTCGGCGTCTTCTGGCGCTTGGCGCCTTCGACCATGGCGATCATGCGGTCGATGAAGGCTTCGCCCGGGTTGACGGAAACGCGCACCAGCAGCCAGTCCGACAGCACGCGGGTGCCGCCCGTGACGGCGGAAAAGTCGCCACCCGATTCGCGGATGACGGGCGCCGATTCGCCCGTGATGGCGCTTTCGTCGACGGAGGCCACGCCGGCCGTCACTTCGCCGTCGGCGGGAATCACGTCACCCGCCTCGACCAGCACCGTCATGCCCTTGCGCAGGTCGGTCGCCGGCGTGGGCAGCCAGGAAGTGCCGTACTTCGGCGTCTGCATTTTCTTCGCCATCACCGTCTGCTTGAGGGCGCGCAGCGAGGCCGCCTGGGCCTTGCTGCGGCCTTCGGCCAGCGCTTCGGCGAAGTTCGCGAACAGCACGGTAAACCACAGCCATACGGCGACGGCGACGATGAAGCCGAACGGTGCTTCACCCTGGCCATTCAGGGCCTGGATGGCCAGCAAGGTCGTGATGATGCTGCCGACATAGACGACGAACATCACGGGGCTGCGCCACTGCGTGCGGGGGTCGAGTTTTTTGAACGCATCGACGATGGCGGGGCCAATCAGTGCGGAATCGAACAAAGTCAGGCTTGTGCGTGACATGGTAGCCTCTTATTTGATGAAAAGTTGCAGGTGTTCGACGATCGGGCCCAGGGCCAGCGCGGGAACGTAATTGAGCACGCCGACGAGCACGACGACGCCGATCAGCAGGCCGATGAACATGGGGCCGTGCGTGGGCATGGTGCCCGCGTTGGCCGACAGGCGCTGCTTGGCCGCCAGCGAACCGGCCACCGCCAGCACGGGCACGATCACGCCGAAGCGGCCGAACCACATGGCGATCGCCAGCATCACGTTGTAGAACGGCGTGTTGGCGGACAGGCCGGCAAACGCGCTGCCGTTGTTGTTGGCCGCCGACGTGAAGGCGTACAGAATCTCGGAGAAACCGTGCGCGCCCGGATTGGCCACGCCGATCTTGCCCGGTTCGACCATCACGGCGATCGCCGTGCCCGTCAATACGAGGGCTGGCGTAATCAGGATGGCCAGCGACACCATCTTCATTTCATACGCCTGGATTTTCTTGCCCAGGTATTCAGGCGTGCGGCCTATCATCAGGCCGGCGATGAAGACGGCCAGGATGGCGAACATCAGCATGCCGTACAGGCCCGTGCCCACGCCGCCGAAAATCACTTCGCCGAACTGCATCAGCAGCAGCGGCACCATGCCGCCCAGGGGCATGTAGGAATCGTGCATAGAATTGACGGCACCGCACGATGCGGCCGTCGTCACCGCCGCGAACAGGGTCGAGGAGCTGATGCCGAAGCGCGTTTCCTTGCCTTCCATATTGCCGCCCGATTGCAGGCTGCTGGCCTGCTGGTCCACGCCCAGTGCCTGCAACGCCGGATTGGCTTGCTGCTCGGCGCTCATCACGCCGGCCGTCATGACGACAAAGATCAGGGTCATTGCGGCCAGCACGGCCCAACCCTGGCGCATGTCGCCCACCATGCGGCCGAACGTGAAGCACAGGCCGGCGGGAATGATGAAGATGGCCAGCATCTGCAGGAAGTTCGACAGCACGGTCGGGTTTTCGTACGGATGCGAGGAATTGGCATTGAAGAAGCCGCCGCCATTCGTGCCCAGCAGCTTGATCGACTCCTGCGACGCGACGGGGCCCATGGCGATCGCCTGCGTCGTCGCCACTTGCGCTTCCATCACGGGTTTGCCGGCGGCGTCCAGCACGGGCTGGCCGTCGGCCGTCACCTTCGGCGTTTCATACGCCACGTGATCGAGCAGGGTCACTTCCTTATAGGCGGAAAAATTCTGGATCATGCCTTCGCCCATGAAGACGACGGACAGGGCCAGGGACAGCGGCAGCAGGATGTACAGGGTCGAGCGCACCAGGTCGACCCAGAAATTGCCGATCGATTTTCCCGAGCGCGAGGCGAAGCCGCGCACCAGCGCGAAGATCACGGCGATGCCGGTGGCCGCCGAAAAGAAATTCTGGCACGCCATGCCCAGCATCTGCGTCAGATAGCTCATGGTCTGTTCGCCGCCATAGCCCTGCCAGTTGGTATTGGCGACGAAGCTGACGGTGGTATTGAACGAGGAATCGGGGCTAACGGCGCCCAGGCCCTGGGGATTCAAGGGCAGGAAACCCTGCAGGCGCTGCAGGCCGTAGACGAAGACGGCGCCCACGGTATTGAAGACGATCAGGGCGATGGCATAGCTTTTCCAGCCCATGGCCTTGTCGGCGGGAAGGCCGGACCAGCGGTACAGCAGGTTTTCCAGCTTTTGCAGCCAGCCCAGGCCGCGCACGGGGCCATCGCCGGCCACCTTGGCCATGTACAGGCCCAGCGGATAACCGGCGGCCAGCAGCACGGCCAGGAAGGCCACCAATAACAGTATCGATTGCGTCGTCATCACAGTTCCTCCGCCTTCAGCAGCGCCACCAGCAAATACACGAGCAGGCCGGCCGAGACGACGGCGCCCAGCACATAAAACGCGTTCATTTGACGCTCCCTAATTTGTCGCAGGCGACGGCAAAGCCGGCCGCCACGACGAAAAACACGGCAATCAAGCCGAGATATACGAGATCCATTCCCACCCTCATTCAGGTTTGTTTTGATAGTGAGCAGATTAGCCAAAAGGGTCTAAAAAATTCGTAAAGACTGGGAAGGCAGCTGTAAACAAGATGTAAAAAAGGCGGCTTTACCGCATAAAATCCATCACAATTGGCGCAAAACCCCGCGCGCGGCGCACCGTTGTTGCCCTGGAGTAGCGCTATTGCTCGCCGGACAAGATAGAATGCGCGAGCGTCCGCACAAGGACGCCAAGCCTGCCGCACTGCCCTCCCCCAGTGACGCTGGACGGGATATACTGTATATTCATACAGTTATCGCCGCCGCTGTCATTGCGTCCCGCAGTGCCCTGGCCTGGCGTTCCAACCACTGTCTTTACTTAGCTTGAACACGTATGGCCACTAAAAAACCAGCATCCGACTACAGCGAATCATCCATCCGTGTCCTGAAAGGACTGGAACCCGTCAAGCAGCGCCCGGGGATGTACACCCGCACTGAAAATCCGCTGCACATCATTCAGGAAGTGATCGACAATGCCTCCGACGAGGCGCTGGGCGGTCATTGCACGCATATCGCCGTGACGCAGAACACGGATGGCAGCATCACCGTCGAAGACAATGGCCGCGGCATTCCCGTCGGCCTGCACCCGGAAGAAGGCGTGCCGACGGTGGAAATCGTGTTTACGCGGCTGCACGCGGGCGGCAAGTTCGACAAGGGTTCGGGCGGCGCCTACGCGTTCTCGGGCGGCTTGCACGGCGTCGGCGTGTCCGTCACCAATGCGCTGTCGACGCGCCTGGAAATCACCGTCTGGCGCAAGGAAAGCGACGGCAACGGCTTGCACCACATGGTGTTTGCCAACGGCGACGTGATCGAGCCCCTGAGTTCCCGCCCCGCCCCGCGCGACGGCAAGAAATCCGGCACGCGCGTCACGGCCTGGCCCGATGCAAAATACTTTGATTCGCCGAACATCTCGCAAACGGAGCTGCAACGCCTGCTGCGCTCGAAAGCCGTGCTGCTGCCGGGCGTGACCGTCACGCTGACCAACGCGAAGACGGGCGATACGCAGACCTGGCAGTACGCGGAAGGCTTGCGCGGCTACCTGACCGAAACGCTGGCGCAGGTATCAAATGGCGAAACCCTGATTCCCCTGTTCGAAGGCGCGCAATACGCGGGCCCGGACTCGGAAGGCTTTGCCGAAGGCGAAGGCGCGGCCTGGGTCGTGGCGTGGACGGAAGAAGGCGCCATCGTGCGCGAATCGTATGTCAACCTGATTCCCACCTCGAATGGCGGCACGCACGAATCGGGCTTGCGCGACGGCCTGTTCGGCGCCGTGAAAAACTTCGTCGAGATGCACTCGCTGCTGCCCAAAGGCGTGAAACTGCTGCCGGAAGACGTGTTCGCGCGCGCATCGTTCGTGCTGTCGGCCAAGGTGCTGGACCCGCAATTCCAGGGCCAGATCAAGGAGCGCCTGAACTCGCGCGACGCCGTGCGCCTCGTGTCGACCTTCACCAAGCCGCCGCTGGAACTGTGGCTGAACCAGCACGTCGACTACGGCAAGAAGCTGGCCGAGCTCGTGATCAAGCAGGCGCAGTCGCGCCAGCGCTCGCTGCAAAAAGTGGAAAAGAAAAAATCCTCGGGCGTGGCCGTGTTGCCGGGCAAGCTGACCGACTGCGAATCGTCGGACATCACGCGCAATGAACTGTTCCTCGTCGAGGGCGACTCGGCGGGCGGTTCGGCCAAGATGGGCCGCGACAAGGAATTCCAGGCGATCCTGCCCCTGCGCGGCAAGGTGTTGAACTCGTGGGAAACGGACCGCGACCGCCTGTTCGCCAATAACGAGATCCACGACATTGCGGTGGCCATCGGCGTCGATCCGCACAGCGTGGGCGATTCGCCCGACCTGTCGGGCCTGCGCTACGGCAAGATCTGCATCCTGTCGGATGCGGACGTGGATGGCTCGCACATCCAGGTACTGCTGCTGACCCTGTTCTTCAAGCACTTCCCGGTCCTGATCAACAAGGGCCATATCTGCATCGCCCGTCCGCCTTTGTACCGCGTGGACGCGCCGGCGCGCGGCAAGAAGCCGATGCAGAAAATCTATGCGCTCGACGACGGCGAGCTGGTCGCCATCGAGGACAAGCTGCGCAAGGAAGGCGTGAAACAGGGCGCCTGGTCGATCTCGCGCTTCAAGGGCCTGGGCGAGATGAACGCCGAACAGCTGTGGGAAACGACGATGAATCCGGACACGCGCCGTTTGCTGCCCGTCACGCTCGGTGAAATCGACCACATGGCCTCGGCGTCCCGCTTCAATATGTTGATGGGCAAGGGCGAGGCGGCAGGACGCCGCGCCTGGATCGAGGAACACGGCAATGAGGCGGAGGCGGATATCTGATGATCATCGGCATCGACCTGGGCACCACCAACAGCCTGGTCGCCATCTGGCGCGACGGCAAGGCTTCCATCATCCCGAATGCGCTCGGTGAACACCTGACGCCGTCGTGCGTGAGCATCGACGACGACGGCACCGTGCTGGTGGGCCGCGCCGCGCGCGAACGGCTGCAGACGCACCCGCAGCTGACGGCGGCCGTCTTCAAGCGCTACATGGGCAGCGAAAAGAAGATCACCCTCGGCACGCAGCAATTCCGCCCGGAAGAACTGTCGTCAATGGTGCTGCGCGCGCTGAAGGAAGATGCCGAAGCCTTCCTCGGCCACAAGGTCGAGGAAGCCATCATCACCGTGCCCGCGTATTTCAGCGATGCGCAGCGCAAGGCCACGCGCATCGCCGGCCAGCTGGCGGGCCTGCGCGTGGAGCGCCTGCTCAACGAGCCGACGGCAGCCGCGCTGGCCTACGGCATCCGCGACAAGGAACAGGAAAGCAAATTCCTCGTCTTCGATCTTGGCGGCGGCACGTTCGACGTGTCGATCCTGGAGCTGTTCGAAGGCGTGATGGAAGTGCGCGCCTCGGCCGGCGACAATTTTTTGGGCGGCGAAGACTTCGTCACCGTGCTGGTCGACGCTTTCATGGAAGGCAGCGGCCTGCGCGACGCCGTCGGCAGCCGCCTGCTCGACCCGCGCCAGCAGCAGCTGCTGCGCGACGAAGCCGAGCGCGTCAAGCGATTGCTGTCGGACCAGCCGTCCGTGCGCATGGCCACGCGCTACCAGGACAAGGAATACAGCTGGGAGATCGGCGAAGACAAGCTGGCGCAGTTGTGCGAACCGCTGCTGGCCCGTTTGCGCCTGCCCGTGGAACGGGCGCTGCGCGACGCCACCATCCGCGCGGCGGAATTGAATGAAGTGGTGCTGGCCGGCGGCGCCACACGCATGCCGCTGGTACGTAAACTTGTCTCGCGCATGTTCGGCCGCTTCCCCGCCATCCACCTGGACCCGGACGAAGCCGTGGCGCTGGGCGCCGCCGTGCAGGCGGGTCTGAAGATGCGCGACGCGGCCCTCGACGAAGTGGTCATGACGGACGTGGCGCCGTATTCGCTGGGCATTTCGATTTCGCGCCAGGTCGGCGCGAACCAGTATGAGGGCGGGCATTACCTCCCCATCATCGAGCGCAACTCCGTGGTACCCGTCTCGCGCACGGAAAACATCACCACCATCCACGACAACCAGAAGGAAATCAACGTGGCGATCTTCCAGGGCGAGTCGCGCCTGGTGGCCGACAACGTCTTCCTCGGCAAGATCAGCTTCCCGATTCCCGCCAAAAAGGCGGGCGAGATCGGCATCGACGTGCGCTTCACCTACGACGTCAGCGGCGTGCTGGAAGCGGAAGTGACGGTGCTGGCCACGCAGGAACGCCACAAGATGATCATCAGCGACAATGCGGGCGTGATGACGCCGGAACAGATCGAGCAGCGCTTTGCGGAACTGGCCGACCTGAAGATCCACCCGCGCGAGCAGATGGAAAACCGCACCCTCGTCACGCGCGCCGACCGCCTGTATGAACAGTCGCTGGGCGACGTGCGCCAGTACCTGGCGGCGCACACGGCCAACTTCCAGGCCGCGCTGGAAACGCAGGACCCGAACACCATCCGCAAGGCGCGCCAGGCGCTCGACGAGGTGCTGCGCCAGGTCGAGAGCGAGAGCTTCCTGTAAATGGACGGCGGCATGTACAACGGCCAGCGCAGCCTGTGGGCCATCCTCGGCACGGAACCGACCGGTGACGAGCGCGCCCTCAAGCGCGCGTATGCGAAGCGCCTGAAGGCGACGCGGCCCGAAGACGATCCTGCCGCCTTCCAGGAGCTGCGCGACGCGTATGAATACGCGCTGCGCCATGCGCATCTGTTTGCCGCCGAATTGCAGCAGCAGGGTGAGGAAACGGCTGAAGCGCATCCGGCCCCGCCAGCGGAAAATAGCGTGGAGGCCGGGACGCCACCTGCGGAAGCCATCGAATTATGGGGCATCATCGACGACAATACCCAGGACACTCAGGATGCGCCTGCGGAACTGTGGGGCGTCATAGCCCAGGACCAGGCACCGCCGCCGGAACTATGGGGCGTGCTCGCCACCGATCCGGCGCAGGAAGCGGCCAATCTGTGGCAAGGCTGCCTGGCATGGATGCGGCATGCGGATGCGGGCGACGCGCTGGCCCGCATGCTGCAGGACGACGCCATGCTGAACCTCGACGTGCGCGAGGAATTCGAGCTGTGCGCGCTGCGCTATTGCGCCAACGCCGGCTATAACCTGGCGCTGCGTCAGGCCCTGTTCGAGCAGCTGGGCTGGGACCACGACTTTTCCTACCTGGCGCGCAGCCATGCGGACCTGGTGCGCAGTGCCGTGCAGCGCTACCGGGCGGACCGCTCGTTCGCCCATTTCAGCGACAACCGCGACAGCTACCCCGGCCTGGACTGCATCATGTCGCAGCAGGCACCAAGCGCCTATGCGCGCCAGCTGTTCGACCAAAAATTCACGCTGCAGCTGCGCGAACTGCTGCACGCGATACGCTGGCAGCATGGCGAGATGCTGGCCTACAAGCTCGATACGGACCTGTTCGAGCAGTGGGAACACGCCGTCCATGCGAAGCGCTACTTCAAGCAGACGGCGCTCGCGTCGGGCGGCCTGGGCTTCGTGCTGCACTTCATGCTCGCGGGCGTGCTCGATGCGGCCGGCTGCAAGCTCGGCGACACGGCCGCCTATGCCAGCCTGCTCGGTTTCCAGGCGCTGGCCTTTACTCTGCTGGCCATGCATGCCTTGCGCTGGCCGGCGCCCCTGTTCGCGCGCCTGGATTCGCTGCAGGAAGCGCTGCAGGACCGCCTGCCCGTGCTGTGGCAGCGGCCCGGCTTGCGGCAGCTGGGCTGGATCGCGCCCTATCTGCTGCTGACGCTGATGCTGTTCCTGCCCGAACGCAGCGACACCATGCGCCTCGTCACTGCGGTCGGCTTGTGCGCGTCGGCCCTGCTCGCGTATGCGATGAACCGCCAGCTGCTGCATGGCATGCTGCTACTCCTGGTTCTGGGCATGTCGCTGTTCGCCGCCATGTTCATGAGCGGCAAGGGCCAGTCGGCGCTGGCCATCGGCGACGCCATGCCGATGATGTTTTGCCTGGCGGCACTGGCTCTGCGCAGCGCCACCGGCCTGTATGGCGATTGCGGCTGGCCGGAGGCGCTCTTGCCCCGCCTGCGCGCGGCATGGCTGATCGGCTGTGCGGGCTTGCTGTTGCAACTGTATTTGCAATTGCTGCCGGCCGCCCTCGTGGGCGCCGCGCTGTATGCCTGGTCGTGCGCCGGCCTGCTGTTTTCCCCCACCGATTTCAAATGGAAGACGATCTGGCCGGTGGTGCTGGTGCCGTCCCTCGCCAGCGTCGTGCTGGCCGGCCAGGCCCCGGCCATCCGCGCCATGCAGATGATGCACAACAGCGTGGAGCTGGCCCTGGCCGTGCTGTATTTCACCATGTGCTACATCTACAAGACCTACGGTAAATCCTTTTCCAAATCCGGGCTGTCATAATCGCCCCCATGAATTCAACCGCAACCACTTAACACCGAAACAAGCGCCATGTCCACACAAACCAATTTATTTGACGATGCCCAGCCTGAGCCGATCGAGCCGGATGAACCGGTATTCGACGGCGAAGCGCTGACCCTGTCCACCTTTGCCGAGCGCGCCTATCTCGATTACGCCATCTCCGTCGTCAAGGGCCGCGCCCTGCCCGACGTGTGCGACGGCCAGAAGCCCGTGCAGCGCCGCATCCTGTATGCGATGAATGAGCTGGGCTTGAATTCCACGGCCAAGCCGCGCAAATCGGCGGCCGTGGTCGGCGACGTGCTGGGTAAATTGCATCCGCACGGCGACCAGTCCGTATACGACGCGCTGGTGCGCATGGCGCAGGATTTCTCCCTGCGCTACCCGCTGATCGATGGCCAGGGCAACTTCGGCTCGCGCGACGGCGACGGCGCCGCGGCCATGCGTTACACGGAAGCGCGTCTGACGCCGATCGCCAAGCTGCTGATGGATGAAATCGGCATGGGCACGGTGGACTTCCAGCCCAACTACGACGGTTCGACGGAAGAACCGAAGCTGCTGCCGGCCCGTCTGCCGATGGTGCTGCTGAACGGCGCGTCCGGCATCGCTGTGGGCCTGGCGACGGAAATCCCGTCGCACAACCTGGCCGAAGTGGCGAAAGCGGCCGTCGCCATGATCCGCGATCCGAAGATGACGCACGCCGAGCTGATGGCCATCATTCCCGGCCCGGACTTCCCCGGCGGCGGGCAGATCATCACGCCGCCCTCGCAGATCGCCGACATGTACGCGAGCGGCCGTGGCAGCATGAAGGTACGTGCGCGCTGGAAGATCGAGGAACTGGCGCGCGGCCAGTGGCAAGCCGTCGTGACGGAACTGCCGCCGGGTACCTCGTCGCAAAAGGTGCTGGAAGAAATCGAGGAACTGACGAATCCGAAGATCAAGCTGGGCAAGAAGGCGCTGTCGCCGGACCAGGTGGCCCTGAAAGCGCTGATCCTCAATTCGCTCGACACCATCCGCGACGAATCGGGCCGCGCCGCGCCCGTGCGCCTCGTGTTCGAGCCGAAGTCGAAGAACCAGGACCAGACGGAATTCATGCTGATGCTGCTGGCGCATACGTCGCTGGAATCGTCGACCTCGATCAACCTGGTGATGATAGGCGGCGATGGCCGTCCGCGCCAGAAAGGCCTGGGCGACATCCTGCGCGAATGGATCGATTTCCGCTTCGAGACCGTCACGCGCCGCACCGGCTACAAACTGGGCAAGGTCAAGGACCGCATCCATATCCTGGAAGGACGCGAAGCGATCCTGCTCAATATCGACAAGGTGATCCAGATCATCCGCAATTCGGATGAGCCGAAGGCGGCCCTGATCGAGGCGTTCAAGCTGTCCGAGCGCCAGGCCGACGATATCCTGGAAATCCGTCTGCGCCAGCTGGCGCGCCTGGAAACGATCAAGATCCAGCAGGAACTGGCCGAGCTGCGCAAGGAAGAAAAATCGCTGCAGGACCTGCTCGACAACCCTGGCTCGATGAAGCGCGCCATCATCCGCGAGATCGAAGCGGACGCCAAGCAGTTCGGCGACGCGCGCCGTACCCTGATCGAGGAAGCGCAGAAAGCCGTGGCCGAACAGAAGGTGGTCGATGAGCCGGTCACCGTCATCATCTCGGAAAAAGGCTGGGTGCGCGCGCGTACCGGCATCGGCCACGATGCGGCGCAGTTCACCTTCAAGGCGGGCGACAGCCTGCATGGCGCCTTCGAGTGCCGCACGGTCGACACCCTGCTGGGCTTTGGCAACAACGGCAAGATCTACTCGGTGCCCGTCTCGGCGCTGCCCAACGCGCGCGGCGACGGCGTGCCGATCACGACCTTGTGCGACCTGAGCGGCGGCACGCCGGGCAACGCCGTGCGCATCCTGCACTACTTTGCGGGCAATGGCGCCACCAATTTGCTGCTGGCGTCGAGCGCCGGCTACGGCTTCATCGCCAAGGCGGGCGACATGACGAGCCGCCTGAAAGGCGGCAAGGCATTCATCACCCTGGACGATGGCGACGTGCCTTTGGCGCCGAAAGTCATCCCCGAGGCGGCCAGCGCGCTGGCCTGCCTGACGGAAGGCGCGCGCCTGCTGGTGTTCGGCCTCGATGAAATGAAAACCCTGTCCAAGGGCGGCACCGGCGTCAAGCTGATCGACCTCGATGCCAAGGACAAGCTGCTGGCCGTGCAGCCGATCACGCAGCGCGGCGTGGTGGTCTCGGGCATCGGCCGGGCCTCGAAACCGCAGGATGCGTCGCTGGGCGCCACGGCCCTGGCCGAGCACTTCGGCAAGCGCGCCAAGAAGGGCAAGGCGCTGGCGGCCAAGCTGAAGCCTGTCTCCATGGCAGCCATCGGCTGAGCGCCACCCAGCCACACGAAAAGACAGGTTCGCCTGTCTTTTTTTTCGCCCATCGCATCTGGCAGCAGAGAAAATAATTTTACAGATAGGCACCGTGCTCCCGTTATCCCTGCAGGCATGCCACCGGCATGCCGCTTACGGACAGGAGAGCAAGGATGACGAACAACGTTTCAGGCAGGCTGCCATGCAGAGCCTGACGCCGGCAGAACGGCTGGTGGCGGCCATGGCGGCCGAAGGCTTGCCGTATAAAAGCATCGCCAGGGAACTGGGCAAGTCGCCGGCCACCGTGCGCAACCAGCTGCATGCGATTTACCAGAAACTGGGCGTGGGCAACCGCACGGCGCTCGCGCACAAGCTGCGCGGCCAGCCTTAACGCCGCGCCAGGCGCAGCACGTCGGGCGTCGCTTCGACGATGTCGATCACGTCCTGCGCCCCGCCAGCATCACTGAGCGCATAGCGGCCCATGCCCAGGGGCACCAGCTTGGCAACGGGGCCGGCGCGGGGACGGTCGTCGGGGCCGGGCGCCATCGACGTCAATGTCGCCGCCCCTTGCGCCATGGCGCCGGCGGACGGGCCAAACTCCAGCACCTTGCGCCCCTTGCGGCTGGGAGGAAAGGCGAAGGTGGCCGTGGGCCGGTACACCTCGATACCGTCTGCATCCTCCTCGAAGGAATGCGTCCAGCTGCCGCTGGGCAAAGCCGTTGTCATGCCGTGCATGCCGCCTCCCGTTTCACGCATTGACGCATTGACGTCAGAAACACGATACCACGCCGCCCAGGCTTTCATAGCCGCTCACGGAAGGCGACCACGCCGTGCCGTTCCAGGCCTTGTGGAACAGGGCGCCATTCGTGCCCGTGACAAACACGTCGAGGCGGTTCGCCGCCCAGGCCGTGGCGCGCGGGCGCGAGGTGCACACGCCGCCCAGGCTTTCAAAGCCCGTCAGCGACGGCGTCCAGGCGCTGCCGTTCCACGCCTTGTGGTACAGGGCGCTATCGGTGCCGATGACGAACAGGTCGAGCCGGTTGGCCGCCCACGACACGGCATCCACCTCGCCCACGCAGATGCCGCCCAGACGCTCGAAGCCATCGTTGGAAGGGCCCCATTTCGCGCCATCCCACCATTTATGATACAGGGCGCCATCGGTGCCCGTGACAAAGACGTCGAGCCGGTTCGGTCCCCACGCCACCGCCTTCGGCGACGAGGTACAAATGCCGCCCAGGCGCTCGTAGCCCGTCAGCGAGGGCCCCCAGACCGTGCCGTTCCACCACTTGTGGTACAGCGCCCGGTCCGTGCCGATGACGAAGACATCAAGGCGGTTCGGCCCCCATGCCACGGCTTCCGGCTGGCCCAGGCAGATGCCGCCCATGGCTTCGTAGCCGGTCAGCGACGGCCCCCAGGCGGACCCGTTCCACCACTTGTGATACAGGCCGCGGTCCGTGCCGACGACAAACACGTCGAGGCGGTTCGGCCCCCAGGCCACGGCGCGCGGGTCGCCCACGCACAGCCCGCCCATCGCTTCATAGCCGGTCAGGGACGGGCCCCAGGCCGTGCCGTTCCACCATTTGTGGAACAAGCCGCTGTCGGTGCCCGTGACGAACACGTCGAGCCGGTTCGGCCCCCACGACACCACCTGCGGCGCACTGGTGCAAATGCCGCCCTGCCCTTCATAGCCGGTGACGGACGGCGCCCAGGCCGTGCCGTTCCAGGCCTTGTGGTACAGCGCGCGGTCCGTGCCCAGCACGAAGACGTCGAGGCGGTTCGCGCCCCAGGCCACGACGGGTGAGGAACTCTGGCGCGGCGTGGCGCCCGTGCCACCCGTCCCCGTACCGATGCTGGCGCGCGGACCGTCGAGACAGGCCTGCATGCGCGCCACCTGGCCCGCCGTGAACATGAACATGGCGGGATCGTCGACGTAATCCATGTAGTTCATGAATATGTCGCCATTCGGCCCGTTGCTGCAGGAAATGTGGGGGAACGAAGGCTGGCCCGTGTTCGGTCCGCCCTGGTTCGGCGTGTCGGCCACGTTGTCCGTGCCTGAGCAGCCGGTGCCGTCGTCGCCCCAGATATGGTTCAGGTTCAGCCAGTGGCCGATTTCATGCGTGGCCGTGCGCCCCAGGTGGAACGGCGGCGCCGCCGTGCCCGTCGTGCCGAAGGCCGATTGCAGGATCACCACGCCGTCGGTGGCGGCCGGGCCGCCGGGAAATTGCGCGTAGCCGAGCAAGCCGCCGCCCAGCTGGCACACCCAGATATTCAGGTAGCTGTCGGCCGGCCAGGCATCCATGCCGCCCGTTGCCTGCGATTTGACCGCATCGTCGGCGCCAAACGAGGCCACCGTCGTCTGGCGCCGCTCAATGCCGCTGGTAGCCGCGCCATGCGGATCGATCGTGGCCAGCGCGAACTCCACGCGCGCATCGGCCGTCAGCGGCAGGAACGGCGCCGGCGTGCTGTTGACGTCCGGATTGACGCGGCGGAAGTCACGGTTCAGCACATCGATCTGGCTGGCGATCTGCGCATCCGAAATATTCTGCGCGGCCGTATTCCACACCACGTGCACGACCACCGGTATCTGCGTCACGCCGGAACGCCCGGCGCTGCTGCCGGCGCCCTCGTACATGCCAGCCTGGTTTTCAATATCGGCGCGAATGCTCGCATACGATGGATCTTCCGTCAGCAGGCGGCGATGCACGTCCATCGTGGCGCAGGTGCGCACCTGCGGCGTGCCGCCGCCCTGGCCGCCGGACGCGCGCGCCTCCCATGCCGGACCAAAAGCCAAACCGGCCAAACACATTACCTCTGCTTAGAAGACCACGATGACTACTACCCAAGACGATGATCTGAATATCG